>NZ_KV839136.1:32697-33806 GCF_001838845.1 Staphylococcus sp. HMSC36A10 | reverse complement strand
AGGTCAGCGGTTCGATCCCGCTAGTCTCCACCATATTATTTACAAACTATATAAGGCGGTGTAGCTCAGCTGGCTAGAGCGTACGGTTCATACCCGTGAGGTCGGGGGTTCGATCCCCTCCACCGCCACTATTTATTAGTTGTAAAATTATATTTAGGACCTTTAGCTCAGTTGGTTAGAGCTAACGGCTCATAACCGTTCGGTCGCAGGTTCGAGTCCTGCAAGGTCCATATAATTTTGGAGGAATACCCAAGTCCGGCTGAAGGGATCGGTCTTGAAAACCGACAGGGGCTTAACGGCTCGCGGGGGTTCGAATCCCTCTTCCTCCGTTTTACTAATGGTCTCGTAGTGTAGCGGTTAACACGCCTGCCTGTCACGCAGGAGATCGCGGGTTCGATTCCCGTCGAGACCGCCATTTAATTTTATAATTAATAGCGATTTACCTATAATAATGGAGGAATACCCAAGTCCGGCTGAAGGGATCGGTCTTGAAAACCGACAGGGCCTTAACGGGCCGCGGGGGTTCGAATCCCTCTTCCTCCGCCATTATTTTTTATTATCGCGGGATGGAGCAGTTCGGTAGCTCGTCGGGCTCATAACCCGAAGGTCGGTGGTTCAAATCCGCCTCCCGCAATATTTTATAGGTCTCGTAGTGTAGCGGTTAACACGCCTGCCTGTCACGCAGGAGATCGCGGGTTCGATTCCCGTCGAGACCGCCATCATTACATTTTTATTATGGTTCAGTAGCTCAGTTGGTAGAGCAATGGATTGAAGCTCCATGTGTCGGCAGTTCGACTCTGTCCTGAACCATTTCTTTGCCGGCCTAGCTCAATTGGTAGAGCAACTGACTTGTAATCAGTAGGTTGGGGGTTCAAGTCCTCTGGCCGGCACCATTTATGGAGGGGTAGCGAAGTGGCTAAACGCGGCGGACTGTAAATCCGCTCCTTCGGGTTCGGCAGTTCGAATCTGCCCCCCTCCATTTATTATTTTTAATAGGGGCATAGTTCAACGGTAGAATAGAGGTCTCCAAAACCTTTGGTGTGGGTTCGATTCCTACTGCCCCTGCCATGGCGGCTGTGGTGAAGTGGTTAACACATCGGATTGTGGTT
>NZ_KV839136.1:0-32597 GCF_001838845.1 Staphylococcus sp. HMSC36A10 | reverse complement strand
CCGTCACTCGTTGGTTCGAATCCAGCTAGCCCAGTTATTGGCGGCATAGCCAAGTGGTAAGGCAGAGGTCTGCAAAACCTTTATCACCGGTTCAAATCCGGTTGCCGCCTCCAGGTTTATGCGGGAGTAGTTCAACTTTTAGAACACGTTCCTTCCCGGAACGAGGTATAGGTGTAAATCCTATCTTCCGCTCCATAATTGCTTCCAAAGGGAAGTTTTTTGTTTACCATTAAGCCGGTGTGGCGGAATTGGCAGACGCGCGGGACTCAAAATCCCGTTCCACTTGTGGAGTGTCGGTTCGACCCCGACCACCGGTATAATTAACTGTTATTTACATAACATAACGTATTAGAAACCTTGTAAAACAAGGTTTCTTTTTATTTCTCTCTATACAATACAAATAAAAGTGGACTCAAATGGCACACGCTTTAATAGACTCTATGTCAAATTGTAATGATGAGTTCAATATTGGAAGTTAAGCAACTATGCATTGTTTAACTTCTTTTTTTGGTATTACATTAATGATAATGATTATATTATCTGGGGTTATATATTTGTTTCAACTTTTCTAATAATATATTTGTAAAAGTGCTATTTTATTGTGCTTTATACCAAGTCGATTCAATTTATCTATCTTAATAGTAATATGGCTATTTTAATATTTACAATTTATTACATTATTAGTCACAGGATGTAATTAGTAGTATTTTAAAATTAACATGACATTGATTAGTGAGTAGATTGTTCAAATTTACTTTATTCCTTTTGTGGATTGTTATATTTAGATTAAATTAGCCAACTAATCATTGTTAAAGTTAATTTTCTATAATATGATGAGTTTAATGTTCAAATTGGAGGTCGTTTATGAGTAACGCAAAGAATGCTGATAATAAACAGTTTTTCAGTAAGATTTTAAATTCTATTGGTGCTGGTGTTGTTATTGCACTTGTTCCGAATGCTTTATTAGGTGAAGTATTAAAAATATTTAAAAGTGGTAATGAAATTTTAGAATTAACGTATCAGTTAGTGATACTAATTCAATCATTTATGGCATTTATTATTGGGGTTTTAGCTGCTCATCAATTTAAATTTAATGGCGCAGGTGCTGCTATAGTAGGTACATCAGCTATGATTGGTTCAGGTGCTGTTGTATATAGCAATAATAGTTTTATGTTAAAAGGTATAGGTGACATTATAAATACGAGTTTGGTTGTTATTATTGCATGTCTTATATATATGGTATTACAAAACAAACTTGGATCTTTTGAATTAATTATATTACCAGTTTTAGTACCTATCGTTAGTGGGGGTATCGGTCTAATCACATTACCTTACATTCGAAAAATTACTCAAGCAATTGGAAATGTAATTCATTCTTTTACAGACTTAAATCCGTTGTTAATGTCTATACTTATTAGTGTGGCATTTTCATTATTAATGGTAACACCAATATCGTTAGTAGCGATTGCAACTGCGATTAGTTTAAACGGACTAGGAAGTGGAGCAGCAAACCTAGGTATAGTGGCTGCCTGTGTTACTTTCTTATTTGGCTCATTGCGTGTCAATTCTATTGGTGTAAATGCAGTTTTACTCATAGGAGCTGCAAAAATGATGATCCCAGTTTACTTGAAAAATTTAATTATTTCGATACCATTGACTATAAATGGAATAATTACTGGAATCATTGCTTACGTTCTTCAGGTTAAAGGAACACCATTGTCTGCTGGATTTGGATATACAGGATTAGTTGGCCCAATAAATGCATTTAACCGAATGTCAGGTGATCCAACAATGAATATTATTTTATTAGCACTTGGTTATTTTGTCGTACCATTTGTATCGGCATTTATTGTTCATGAATTGTGTAAAAAATTCATTCCTATATATTCTAATGATATTTATAAATTTGAAGTTCCAAAACAATAATTTATAGCTTGATGACAAGAATAAGTTTTAATATATGATAAATATAGGCGTTACTGTCAATAAGATATTGATAGTAGCGCTTTTTTGATTGATTTTATAAGATGAGATTTGTTCACGTATAATAGCGGATTTTTTATGTACAGTCTTTTAAAAAGAAGCTTTTCTTTATATTGATAAAAATACATTTATAAAACACTATTGCATCAAAATGTATTAATATGTATAATTATGAATATTAATTAGGGAGGGCTGTATAAATGAAGTGTTTAATTAGGTTTATATTAGTATTAGGGTTGTTAATTAGCAGTGCTATGGTGTATATCAATCCCACAGCACATGCTGAACAAGATCAAACATGGGAGAAGATTAAAGAACGCGGTGAACTTAGAGTGGGTCTTTCTGCAGATTATGCACCAATGGAATTTGAGCATACAGTTAATGGTAAGACTGAGTATGCAGGTGTAGATATTGATTTAGCTAAAAAAATTGCGAAAGATAATAATTTAAAATTAAAAATCGTCAATATGTCATTTGATAGTTTGTTAGGAGCTCTTAAAACTGGAAAAATTGATATTATTATTTCCGGAATGACTTCAACGCCTGAACGTAAGAAGCAAGTTGATTTTTCAGATTCATATATGATGACTAAAAATATCATGCTTGTAAAGAAAGATAAAGTTAATGAATATAAAGATATCAAAGACTTTAATAATAAAAAAGTAGGGGCACAAAAGGGAACTGAACAAGAAAAAATCGCTCAAACCGAAATTGAAAATGCATCTATTACTTCATTAAGCCGTTTACCAGACGTTATATTAGCATTGAAAAGTGGAAAGGTTGAAGGTGCTGTAGTTGAAAAACCTGTAGCAGAAGCATATTTAAAACAAAATCCTAAATTAGGAATTTCCAATGTGAAATTTAATGAAGAAGAAAAAGATACAGTGATAGCTGTGCCAAAAGATTCACCAAAATTATTGTCACAAATTAATAAAACGATTAAAGAGGTTAAAGATAAAGGATTAATCGATAAATATATGACTAATGCTGCAAATGCGATGAATGATGACAGTGGTTTTATTTCTAAGTATGGTAGTTTTTTCTTGAAAGGAATTAAGATTACAATATTAATTTCACTTATCGGTGTTGCATTAGGTTCTATTTTAGGTGCATTCGTTGCGTTAATGAAATTAAGTAAAATAAAAATTATTTCATGGATTGCTTCTATCTATATCGAAATATTAAGAGGAACACCAATGTTAGTTCAAGTATTTATCGTATTCTTTGGTATAACTGCTGCATTAGGACTAGACATTTCAGCTCTTGTTTGTGGAACAATTGCATTAGTTATTAATTCCTCAGCTTACATTGCTGAAATTATTCGTGCAGGTATAAATGCTGTTGATAAAGGCCAAATGGAAGCCGCACGTAGTCTAGGTTTGAATTATAGACAAACGATGAAAAGTGTAATTATGCCACAAGCAATTAAAAATATTTTACCAGCTTTAGGTAATGAATTTGTCACTTTAATTAAAGAATCATCTATTGTGTCAACAATTGGAGTTGGCGAAATTATGTTTAATGCACAAGTGGTTCAAGGTATTTCATTTGACCCATTCACACCATTACTAGTGGCAGCAGCATTATACTTTGTCTTAACATTTGTACTTACACGCATTATGAACATGATTGAAGGGAGATTGAATGCCAGTGATTAAAATAAACAATCTTAATAAAGTTTTTGGAGATAATGAAGTTTTAAAAGATATCAATCTTGAAATCAATCAAGGGGAAGTAGTAGCAATAATAGGTCCATCTGGTAGTGGTAAAAGTACATTGTTAAGATGTATGAATTTATTAGAAGTACCCACTAAAGGTCAAGTGATTTTTGAAGGCAATGACTTAACGGAAAAAGGGACACAAGTAGATAAACTACGTCAAAAAATGGGTATGGTATTTCAAAACTTCAACCTATTTCCACATAAAAAAGTTGTCGATAATATTATTTTAGCTCCTAAATTATTAAAGAAAGATAATAACGATGAATTACATAAGGAAGCATTGTCGTTATTAGATAAAGTGGGATTAAAAGAAAAAGCAGATGTATATCCGAATCAATTATCAGGTGGTCAAAAGCAAAGGGTAGCAATTGCAAGAGCTTTAGCAATGCATCCAGATGTTATTTTATTCGATGAACCAACTTCAGCATTAGATCCTGAGGTAGTTGGTGATGTATTAAAAGTAATGAAAGACCTAGCCAAAGAAGGTATGACCATGGTGGTTGTGACACATGAAATGGGATTTGCCAAAGATGTAAGTGACAAAGTCATATTTATGGCAGATGGCGTTGTCGTAGAGTCAGGCACACCAGTCGAAATATTTGAACAACCGCAACATGAAAGAACACAAAATTTCTTAGCAAGAGTATTATAACAACCTAACGAAGCTTGAATATATGATGCGCACCACAAAGTTATATCATATATTCAAGCTTTTTATTATTAAAATTATGTGAAATGAAACCTCAATATGAATAATGGTTGTGTTAAAATAACATAGTATTATTTTATGGGGGGCATATGATTGGATACAAAGCAGTTAAAGCAAGATATCATTGACTATGCATATACAATTGGTATCGACAGTATTGGATTTACAACTGCCGATCCCTTTGATGAATTGAAGCAAAAGCTAGAAGCATATCATGCAAATGGTTATGCCTCAGGATTTGAAGAATCTGATATTGCTTTACGAACGGAGCCTAAATTATCCTTACCAACAGCAAGGTCAATCATAGCAATTGCAGTTGGTTATCCTAACAAACTGAAAGGTGCACCTAAGAGTGTTAGAGGTGATCGCAGAGGCTTATTTGCTAGAGCATCGTGGGGTCAAGATTATCATACAATTATGCGTAAACGATTAGACATGTTAGCTGCATTTATTGAATCTAAAGTTCCAGATGTTGAAATCAAATCTATGGTAGATACGGGTGTATTATCAGATAGGGCAGTAGCAGAACGTGCAGGTTTAGGATTTGTTGGTCGTAATGGCTTTGTCATCAATCCTAAACTAGGAACATGGACATACCTCGGTGAAATGTTAGTCAGTATACCTTTTGAACCTGATGATCCATTATTAGATAGCTGTGGTGATTGTACAATTTGTGTTGATCGTTGTCCAACAAGTGCATTAGTTGGAAATGGCCAATTAAATAGTCAGAAATGCATTAGTTTTTTAACGCAAACAAAAGGCTATATGCCTGACCAATATCGTTATAAAATTGGGAATAGATTATATGGTTGCGATACGTGTCAACAAGTTTGTCCGAAAAATAGAGGTATTAATACCGAACAAGATGACATCATTTTGGAACCAGAAATTTTAAAGCCAAGATTAGTACCTTTACTACGTATGTCTAATAAAGAATTCAAACAAACATATGGTCACCTTGCAGGTGCTTGGCGTGGTAAAAAGCCGATACAACGAAATGCTATTTTAGCATTAGCGCATTTTAATGAAGTGGATGCAATTCCAGAATTGAAAAAAGTTGCAACAACAGATGAAAGACCGATGATTCGAGCAACTGCTTATTGGGCCATTGGTCAAATTCTTGGGGAAGAAGCAAGAGATTTTATCAATGCTAATTATGATCAAGAGGATGCAGAAGTTCAGAATGAAATGATAAAAGGATTAGACACAAGGAGAGAATAGTAATATGACAAATCATATCGTTTTATATCAACCAGAAATCCCAGCTAATACTGGTAACATTGCACGTACGTGTGCAGGTACAAACACACATTTACATTTAATTAAACCTCTTGGATTTAGAACTGATGATAAAATGTTAAAAAGAGCCGGTTTAGATTATTGGGAATTTGTGAATATTACGTATCATGATAGTATTGAAGCATTTTTTGAAGCCACAAATGGCGAGTATTACTTATTAACAAAATTTGGTAAAAAGACTTATAGTGATTTTGATTTTTCAAATCATGACAAAGATTTTTACTTCATTTTTGGAAAAGAGACGACAGGATTACCAGACTGGGTGAAAGAGAAATATCAAGACACAGCGTTAAGAATTCCTATGAGTGAACATATTCGTTCATTAAATTTATCAAATACTGCTGCGTTGTTAATTTATGAAGCGTTACGTCAACAAGATTTTCCAGGATTGAATTAAAATTCGTCTATTTTCATTATAAAAATGATACTTAAGTGCTATATTTAGAGTATAACCATGTTAAAGTTAAATGGTTTGATATATTGAAAGTTAGGGTATAATAATTATTAATATCGCCGTTTTTATGTAAAATGCAAACTAAGAGGAGTGTAGAAATCATGGCAATGAACTTTAAAGTCTTTGACAATAGTCAACTTGTAGCAGAATATGCTGCTGATATTATTAGAAAGCAATTTAACAATAATCCTACTACAATTGCAGGTTTTCATTTAGATACAGATCAAGCGCCAGTTCTAGATGAATTAAAGAAAAATGTTGAAAAACATGCTGTTGATTTTAGCCAAATAAATATTTTAGATTATGACGATAAAAAATCATATTTCGAAGCGTTAGGTGTACCAGCAGGTCAAGTTTATCCAATTGCTTATGAAAAAGATGCAATCGAATTAATCGCTGATAAGATTAAAACTAAAGAAAATAAAGGGAAATTAACATTACAAGTTGTTTCTATCGATGAGCAAGGTAAGTTAAATGTTAGTATTCGTCAAGGACTAATGGAAGCAAGAGAAATTTTCTTAGTAGTGACAGGTGCTAATAAACGAGATGTAGTTGAAAAATTATATCAAGAAAATGGTAAAACAAGCTTCGAACCAGCCGATTTAAAAGCACATAGAATGGTAAATGTTATTCTTGATAAAGAAGCGGCTGCAGGTTTACCTGAAGATGTTAAAGCTTACTTTACGTCACGCTTTGCTTAATTAAAAATCTGTGAGGTATTGATTATGTCTAAAGACAAAGATCCAAAATTAAATTATCATGAAGAAGAAAACAGTATGGTAACGGATTTTGAAGATTTAAAAGAATTAGGTAAAGAAATGGAACAAATCTCTGATCAAAATGATCAAGAAAAAAATTCTGAAGAAGACAGTCAGTAAAGTATTATAATTGTGTAATATTCAGTTATTTATCATGTAAATAATGTATAGTATAGAACATATATCAAATAGGATTGATTATCTTGAATATGAAGTTAGGTAGCATTTTGTTACCTAGCTTTTTTATTATATTCATAGAAGCTGACTTTCTGCCAGCTTCTGAGTTTGTGGCCCGTTTCCCCAACTTGCACTGTTTGTAGAAATTAGAAATCCGATTTCACTATGTTGGGGCCTCGCCAACTTGCATGAAATAGTAAGCTGACTTTCCACCAGCTTCTATGTTTGTGGACTGCAGTTAACTACTGCCAATATAACTTTGTAAAGCATAAAACATTGATTTGTGTACCAGACATAGTAATATATCAAAAGTTCAATTTTAAATATTAAAACACCATTTAAACGGAATTGATAATTAATTACTCCAGACATAATTGAAAGAAGTCATCTATCAGTAATATTTTTAATGAAATCATTAAAACGCGTTTCTTAATATGCCAAGATTATGATATGCTATTGAAGAATGAAATTAGAGGAGATTTATATATTTATGTTAGGAAAATACTGGATTCAATTATTGATAGCAACAGTTATTATAAGTTTAATATCAATTAAAGCTTTTCCATTGGCAATTGGGGCATTATATTTACCTGTTATTTTCAAAGTAATAAAATTACAACTCAATTTATCAAAAGGATTAATCGATGATGTTAATGCGCAAACATTCATTAAAAGTAATCAATCAGGTATTGTAATAAGTGTAATTTGTTGTTTATTAATAACAGGAATATTGTATTATACACTTGATGGGTTTTATGCGAGTTTAACAGGAGTTTTAGGTACGCTTGTTGCTCTAAATCCATATACGACAATTGTTAGTGCTGTATTATATATACTTACAGCTATTGCTACGGTTGAAGCTACTAAAACAAAGTATCGTAATTAAACTTAGTTCAACAATAACTAAATAATGATAGATAACACACTAATCGTATGACCGTATCACTGTAATAAAGGGTGAGTACGTGCGATTAGTGTATTTTTATTTCAAATTATGAAAACGTTTTAATCATAAATTGCTCAATTAAATTATTTAATGATATACTACAGTTAAATAAACAGTGATAAGGGGAGAAATTGAATGTCAGTAAGAATTGAACATGATACTTTTGGAGAAATAGAAGTACCTGCAGATAAATATTGGGGTGCTCAAACAGAAAGAAGTAAACGCAATTTCCCAGTTGGTAAAGAGCGTATGCCAATCGAAGTAGTTTATGGTTTTGCACAACTAAAGCGTGCAGCAGCATTAGCTAATTTTGATTTAGGAAAATTAAGCGAGGCAAAGAAAGATGCCATTGTATACGCATGTGATCAAATTTTATCAGGTGAATTAGATGAACACTTCCCACTAGTTGTATGGCAAACAGGAAGCGGTACACAAAGTAATATGAATGTGAACGAAGTAGTAAGTTATGTTGCTAATATGTATTTAAAAGATCATCAAATTGATGAAAGTATCCACCCAAATGATGATGTAAATAAATCACAAAGTTCGAATGATACATTCCCAACTGCTATGCACGTTGCATTATATCAAGAGGTTGAAACAAAATTAGAACCTGCATTAAAACTTTTAAGAAATACTTTGAAAGAAAAAGAAGACAAATTTGATTCAATTATTAAAATTGGTCGTACACATTTACAAGATGCAACGCCGATCAAACTAGGACAAGAGATTAGTGGCTGGCGTTATATGCTTGACCGTTGCGAAATAATGTTATCTGAATCTAAGAAGCACATTTTAAATCTTGCCATCGGTGGTACGGCTGTTGGTACTGGTATTAATGCGCATCCTGAATTTGGTGATAAGGTGGCACATTATATTTCAGAAAATACGGGTTATCCATTTGTATCTTCTGAAAATAAATTCCACGCACTTACAGCGCATGATGAAGTTGTTCAATTGCACGGAACATTGAAGGCATTAGCTGGAGATTTAATGAAAATTGCTAATGATGTGAGATGGTTGGCTTCAGGTCCACGAGCTGGTTTGGCAGAAATTTCCATCCCTGAAAATGAACCAGGTTCATCAATTATGCCTGGTAAAGTTAATCCTACACAATGTGAAATGTTAACAATGGTTGCAGTCCAAGTAATGGGTAATGATACAGTTGTTGGCTTCGCAAGTTCACAAGGTAACTTTGAATTGAATGTTTATAAACCAGTTATTATGCATAATACACTACAATCAATTTACCTTTTAGCTGATGGTATGGAAACATTTAATAACAATTGTGCAGTGGGCATTGAGCCAATCGAAGAGAATATTGATAATTATTTAAATCAATCATTAATGTTAGTTACTGCATTAAATCCACATATTGGTTATGAAAAAGCAGCTCAAATTGCTAAGAAAGCCCATAAAGAAGGTTTAACTTTAAAAGAATCTGCAATTCAAACTGGATATGTTACAGAAGAACAATTTGAAGCATGGATTAAACCAGAAGATATGGTAGATCCTCATTAATTAAATATTAATATAAAATAAAGTTTGGGCATTATAGTGTTCAAGCTTTATTTTTTGTCTATGTCAAATTGAACTTATAAGTCCGATTTGATATAGAGCCATGAAAAGGAAAAACTTTTCATGGAGTCCGTTTTATTATAGAACCTATTTTTTATATGATGAATTGTTGTACATGTATTGGCCAAACAACCTGTGATAAAAATCTTATGATGTCATGTATTGTCCATAGATACACGTAACGCAGTTGAAAAAGACTACAAGTTATTATCCAAGGATGTTATAAAATGAATAATTACTAAAATATCAAAATATAAAATCCTAAGCATCGTAAAAAACAAAAAACCGAACATCTGAAAAAATTAATAATTTTCCATCTATCCGATTTAAGTTGATACTTGATTTAGTTACAATGCGGTATTGCATGTTTAAATATCATGCAAAACTAATCAAATTAGTCATCCAAAGAAACGGAAATGACTTCCTTAGTCAAGGGATGCACAAACTCTATTTTGTAACTTTCAAGTTCTAATTGTCTTAACGTTGAATCGCCATATAAAGGATCACCAATAACAGGGTGACCAATTTCAGCTAAATGCACACGAATTTGATGAGTACGTCCAGTATCCAACTTGATTTCAAGTTGGCACACAGCTTCTTTTATCATTTTTGAAGTTAAAATGTGTGTAATTGCACGCTGTCCAGTAGGAGACACACGTCGTTTATTCGAATGGAATTTATCTTTACCAATTGGCATATCAATCGTTTGTGGTTTTAAAGGTAAAAGTGCCTTAACATTTGCTTTGTATATCCGCGTAATATCATTGTCTTCTAACATGCGATCAAGAATTTTTTTCATTAAAGGATTTTTAGCAACAATTAATAATCCTACTGTTTCCTGGTCCAGTCGATGAATTGGTTCGACATAGTCACTATCAATAGTGTAAATCACATGATTCATTAAAGTATTGCTTTCTTTTAAATCATTAGGGTGAGTCTTAACACCTTTAGGTTTCATTACGATTGCCATATCATCGTCTTCGTATTTAATTTGTGCATAACGATAACTTGGAACATAATTACTTTTTTCATCGATGGTTGGAACAAATACATCGTCGCCAGTATGCACTTTATCCATTAATCGCGCAGGTTTATCATTAATAGTAATATCTTTAGACATATTTAAATGATGTAAATCTTTTTTAGGTACCTTAAGTTGTTGGAAAATATCTCGTAAACTTAAGTCATTAAAGTTTTCTGGTATTTTAAATTTCATAAAATCCTCCTATAGTCTTTAATATCATATCACAAATCAGTTCTCCTAAATATAACTATTGAGTAATCAAGGCCATTTTATCATGTTCACGTCTAAGATTTAAAAATATAATAACTCAATGTATAATAGTTAATACACGTAAAAATGAATTGGAGCGATTTGATGGAACAAAGGACGCGACTAGCTTTATTAAAAGAGATTGCCGAATTTTTAAACGAAGAAACTGAAATGTATAGCATGACCCAAGGTGCGTTAAAATATTTAATTGAGGGCAGTAATTTCACGACAGGCTGGATATTTTTCATCAATAGCGTAGGTGAACATGAACTTGTATCACATGTGGCTCTACCACAATCTTTGACAGCAGACCACTGTCACTATATTAAAGATGGGTCTTGTTGGTGTGTGAAAGCATTTAATCAACGTAGGCTAATGAAAGCGTCGAATATCGTCAATTGTTCTCGTATTAACTTAGCCTCTAAAGCATTTCCTAGCCAAAATGACAATATTACACATCATGCAACGGTACCACTTAAATCGGGTCAAGAACAATTCGGCATTTTAAATGTAGCGTCCCCAAATACTGAAATATATAGTGATGAAGATTTAGAGTTGCTAGAGTCTGTCGCATTTCAATTAGGGTCAGCCATCAAACGTATTTATTTAACAGACCGTGAAAAAGAAGCAGCAAAAATTAATGAACGTAATCGTTTAGCTAGAGATTTACATGATTCAGTAAATCAAATGTTATTTTCTGTAAAACTAACAGCACATGCTGCGTATGGCATGTCAAACGAATCCATCGCTAAACAAGCATTCAAGACGATTGAGGAAACGAGTCAAAATGCCGTTAATGAAATGCGTGCATTGATTTGGCAACTTAAGCCAGTTGGACTTGAGCAAGGTTTAATTCATGCTTTGACAGCATATAGTAAATTAATGCGTATACAATTAAATGTAAATGTAGAAGGTTTAATCGATTTATCTAATGAAATCGAAGAAAACATATATAGAGCATTACAAGAGTGTATTAATAATGTTAAGAAACATGCTGATACGAATAAAATGGATCTTACATTAAAACAAATGAACGATATACTATATATTGACGTGATTGATTATGGTCAAGGATTTGAGATCGATAATGTTCAGATAGCTTCATCACACGGTATTAATAACATAAAACAAAGAGTTAAATTATTAAGAGGTAAAGTGACCTTTCATTCTCAGCCAACAAAGGGTACACAAATACAATTCACAATTCCTATAAAATAGCTTGATTTAAGGAGATAACCCATGAACAAAGTAATATTAGTAGATGACCATTATATTGTGCGACAAGGATTGCGATTTTTATTATCCACGATTGAAAACATAGAAGTTTTACAAGACTTTGCAGATGGAGAAACATTTTTAGAATATTTAAAAGAGCATGAGCACCCTGATATTGTGCTATTAGATTTAGTGATGCCTGGCATGAATGGTATTGAAATTACGGAATATATTAAGGCACATTATCCGGAAATTAAAGTTTTGGTATTAACAAGTTATGTTGATGATGAACATGTAATTTCAGCAATCAATAAAGGTGCTGATGGTTATGAAATGAAAGACGTTGAGCCTCAGCAATTAATTGAAACTATTAGACGAGTTATGAACGGTGAAAAAATGATACATCCTAAGGCACAAGATGTATTCGAAACAGTTAGCCAAAAACCACACTACACGAATAAGTTGTCAAAGAGAGAAATTGAAGTGTTACGTGAAATGGTTAAAGGTAAAACAAATAAAGAGATTGCAGAAACTTTATTTGTATCTGAAAAAACAATTAAAACACATGTCAGTCATATATTTAGTAAATTACAAGTTAGCGATCGTACACAAGCAGCAATTTATGCAATGGAAAATAAGTTGATTTAGAATGAGCTTTTAAATATTTGTCGAAAAATAGACAATTTTTAATCTGATTTTGATGAATTTTTTATAGCGATAGGGTTTATTATACAGTTTTCTTTGTAAATTTGATATCATTATAAAAGTGTAAGTTTTATCAAATCTAGTGATTATGCATAAAATTTTACTTCATTTACTTTCGCTTCATTATAAAGTAAACTTAACTCTTGTTGACTTGATCAAAATTTAATACAAATGTGAAATTGACTCTTTTCATTTTATTAAAAATATATTAAGATGTAATCTGTGTTTCAAGAAATGTGTATTATTGCAATTTCTTGTGTCCGGATAAAATTCCCCAAACAGAAAGGTAGATAACAGAATGGATAGACAGAGTTTTACAGATTTAATTCAAACAAAATTTAAAATGGTTCGTATAGAGGCTGGTTATACGCAAGATACTATGGCGCAAACAATTGGACTTTCTAAAAAGACTTTAGTACAAATCGAAAAAGAGAGAGTATTACCAAACTGGACAACTTGTATTTCAATTTGTGCATTATTCAGAGACTCTGAAGTATTAAACAGTACATTTGGCTGTGATCCATTAGAAATCGTTCAAACAATTTCAAGAAATCACTGTGCATATCCAAACCATGCACCAACAAGTGATATTTATTGGAATAACATTGAGACTCGTAATGGGTACATTTTACAAAGTAACAAAGTAAGCAATATTTATCGTGTATTAAATCCAGATAACCAACCAATTTTCGGTACTTCTAAAATGAGAGAAGCTGAAACATACTTTAACAGAAATGCTAAAGAAGAATTAGTACATATATAGGCCTATATACTTTTAATAAATAATAAAAGCGATGTAACACACCTGTTTCGAGAGGTGAGGCATCGCTTTTTGTATGTAAACTAATAATAAATTGAGCAGAAAGTGAAATGATTAATGAATTAAAAAATAAAAATAGTGGTATAATGAATAACTATGTTGTCACAAAGGAGTCAAAATTATGAATGCACTATTTATTATCATATTTATGATTGTAGTAGGGGCGATAATTGGTGGCATTACTAATGTAATTGCAATTAGAATGCTGTTTCACCCCTTTAAACCATACTATATATTTAAATTTAGAGTCCCATTTACACCAGGTTTAATACCGAAAAGACGCGAAGAAATTGCAACTAAAATTGGCCAAGTGATTGAAGAGCATTTGCTTACAGAAACTTTAATTAATGAAAAATTAAAAAGCGAGCAATCACAGCAAGCAATAGAATCTATGATTCAACAGCAGTTACAAAAGTTGACGAAAGATCAATTGTCAATAAAACAAATTACTTCTCAAATCGATATTGATTTAGAACAAGTATTACAAACTAATGGAAATCAATATATTGAATCACAATTGAATAATTATTATACAAAGCATCAAAACCAAACAATAGCATCTTTATTGCCAAATCAACTTGTAACATTTTTAGATCAGTATGTAGATAACGCAACAGACTTATTATGTGATCGTGCAAGAAATTATTTATCATCTGCAAAAGGCACACAAGATATTAATGATATGTTGGATACTTTTTTCAATGAGAAAGGTAAGTTAATTGGTATGTTGCAAATGTTTATGACAAAAGAGAGCATTGCAGATCGCATTCAACAAGAACTTATACGTTTAACATCTCATCCTAAAGCAAGAACAATTGTGACATCGTTAATTACCAATGAATATCAAACTTTTAAAGATAAACCATTGAATGAACTGTTAGATGCGTCTCAGTTTAATGAAATCGCTGAAAATCTATCAGTGTATATAACAACATATGCAAGCAAACAAGCGAATAAGCCAGTGGTTACGTTAATGCCTCAATTCGTTGATTATTTAGAAGGTCAACTCTCTAGCAAATTAGCAAATTTAATCATTGAAAAATTATCGATTCACTTATCTACAATTATGGAAAAAGTGGATTTACGAGGATTAATTGAAGAACAAATTAATACGTTTGACTTAGATTATATTGAAAAATTAATTATAGAAATTGCTAACAAAGAACTAAAGTTGATTATGTCATTAGGTTTCATTTTAGGTGGTATTATTGGATTTTTCCAAGGTTTGGTTGCAATCTTTGTCTAAAAAAGCGAGATGTGGTAAAGTAATATCGAACGTTTTAATAAACATCACAACAAAGGAGTGCTATAACCATGGCAGTAAATTTATATGATTATGCAAATCAATTAGAACAAGCTTTAAGAGAAAGCGAAGAATACAAAGCAATCAAAGAAGCATTCGCTAATGTAAAAGCTAACGAAGAATCTAAAAAGTTATTCGACGAGTTCCGTGAAACTCAAATTAACTTCCAACAAAAACAAATGCAAGGTGAAGAAATTGCTGAAGAAGATTTACAAAAAGCGCAAGAACAAGCGCAAGCAATTGAAAAAGATGAAAACATCTCTGCATTAATGAATGCTGAACAAAAAATGAGTCAAGTATTCCAAGAAATCAACCAAATTATCGTTAAACCATTAGACGAAATTTACGCTGACTAATATTAAAATAATATTTTTCAATCCTTTAAATAGAGGAATAGACTGCCGACAGAGTCCGAGACTTTGTGGGTAGTTTTTTTAGTTTTGATAACGGAAGTTAGAGGCTCTCTGTCAAATTGGGCAGATGCGTTCAGTATCGGAATTTAGGCTACTAAACATGTCCTAGCTTTAGCTCAGAATGGACGACGGAAGCTGGGCAATCAAACATGGCTAGCTCTATGCCAAAACGGGCAGATGAGCTTGATAACGGAAGTTAGGCTAGTAAACGTGTCCTAACTTCCTTTTTGCATTTTGAAGTGTAAAGTTTTCAACATAATACTATTAGTTCGGTCATGTATCGGACTGATGGAAAAGCGTTTCACTTTTAATGACTCATTAAGAACGGCCTGAAAATGTTTGGCGTATTAAGTGCAATGATAGTTTTGACATTTAGTTTCTAATTGGTCATTACTGCCGAGCAAATCTAGTAGAGTAATCATGTAAATCTTTAATGTGCCATTTGATTCACTAGCGGTGTTAATAACTACGGAAATTGCATTTCCGACTGAAATTTTTGAAAAATATCAACGTACGCTACAAATAAAATTTTAAACTGTTATAAATGTGTCTCAATTTCATATGTTCATCGACGATATGAAGCGTATTATGGTAAAATGAAGAAATAATAAACTTGTTAATAAATAAAACATCACGATTTGACTAAAGCACTTTATTATTGTGTAGATAATAGTTTTTTAACGAAATAAAAATAAAAATGGCGACTGGTTTTAATAAATCAGCTAATGAATCACTACACCTATAAGTATGAATATAGTGATTAGAATGCTTTGTATAGTTGGATTTTGCAAAATTGATGTTAGAACCTTTAATTAAGGAGATATGGATGTATGGTTAAATTTATTCATTGTTCGGATTTACATTTAGATAGTCCTTTCAAATCTAAGAGTCATATAAGCCCTAAAATTTTTGAGGATGTTCAAAAAAGTGCTTATGAAAGTTTTAAAAACATTGTAGATATTGCATTACAACAAGATGTTGATTTTGTAATTATCGCGGGTGATTTATTTGATAGTGAAAACAGAACATTACGTGCTGAAATTTTCTTAAAACAGCAATTTGAACGTTTACAAAATGAACAAATCTTTGTTTATGTTTGTCATGGTAATCACGACCCATTATCATCAAAGATTTCATCAAACTGGCCAGATAATGTTTCTGTATTTTCAAATAAAGTTGAGACGTATGAAGCAATTACTAAATCTGGTGAAACAATTTATATTCACGGATTTAGTTATGAAAATAGAGCAAGTTATGAGAACAAGATTGATGAATATCCATCAAGTCAAGGCCAAAAAGGCATACATATTGGTGTCTTGCATGGTACGTATAGTAAATCTTCAGTTAACGAAAGATATACCGAGTTCATTTTAGAAGATTTAAACAGTAAATTGTATCATTATTGGGCTTTAGGTCATATACATGAACGTCAACAATTAAGTGATATGCCTGTAATTAACTATTCAGGTAATATTCAAGGTAGACATTTTAATGAGCAAGGTGAAAAAGGTTGCTTATTAATCGAGGGTGACCACTTAAAATTAAAGACTAAATTTTATCCTACACAGTATATTAGATTTGAAGAAGCAACTATTGAAACGGATAAGACATCTAAGCAAGGTTTATACGAGGTCATTCAAAACTTTAAAGAACAAGTGAGAGAAGAAGGAAAAGCCTTTTATCGTTTAACGCTTGTTATTAATAGTGAGACATTAATTTCACCTCAAGATTTATTACAAGTTGAAGAAATGATTACAGATTATGAAGAAAACGAAAATCAATTTGTATATATTGATGAGTTAAAAATACAATATGCACAAAATGATGAGTCACCTTTAGTTAATGAATTTTCAGCGGAATTATTAGTCGATCAAACTGTTTTTGATAAAGCGATGTCAGATTTATATTTAAATCCAAGGGCATCTAAGTTCCTAGACGATTATGGAACATTCGACCATACAGCATTAGTTAATCGTGCTGAAGAAATATTAAAAGCTGAAATGAGAGGTGAACAAAATGATAATTAAATCACTTGAAATTTATGGTTACGGTCAATTTGTTCAACGTAAAATTGAATTTAATAAAAACTTCACTGAAATTTTTGGTGAAAATGAAGCGGGTAAATCGACGATTCAAGCATTCATCCATTCGATATTATTTGGTTTTCCAACTAAAAAGTCTAAAGAGCCAAGACTAGAACCACGTCTAGGTAACCAATACGGTGGTAAATTAGTACTTATTCTTGATGATGGCTTAGAGATTGAAGTTGAACGAATTAAAGGCAGTGCTCAAGGTGATGTGAAAGTATATTTACCTAATGGTGCTGTGCGTGATGATGCTTGGTTACAAAAGAAACTTAATTATATTTCTAAAAAGACATATCAAGGTATCTTTTCATTTGATGTACTAGGGCTTCAAGACATTCATAGAAATCTAAATGAAAAACAATTGCAAGATTATTTATTACAAGCAGGGGCTTTAGGATCAACTGAATTCACGTCAATGCGCGAAGTGATTAATCGTAAAAAAGATGAATTATATAAAAAATCAGGTAAAAATCCGATCATTAATCAACAAATTGAGCAATTAAAACAACTAGAAAGTCAAATTCGTGAAGAAGAAGCAAAGCTAGAAACATATCATCGCTTAGTAGATGATCGAGATAAATCATCACGTCGATTAGAGAATTTAAAGCATAATTTAAATCAATTATCAAAAATGCATGAAGAAAAACAAAAAGAGGTTGCTTTACATGATCATTCACAAGAATGGAAGTCTCTAGAACAACAGTTAAATATTGAGCCAATCACATTCCCAGAAAAAGGTGTGGATCGTTACGAAAAAGCGCGAGCGCATAAGCAATCGTTAGAAAGAGATATTGGTTTAAGAAATGAGCGTTTAGCTCAACTTAAAGAAGAAGCGACTCAATTAGAGCCAGTTAAACAATCTGATATTGACGCCTTCATTAGTTTGAATCAACAAGAAAATGAAATTAAAAATAAAGAATTTGAACTTACTGCAATCGAAAAGGATATTGCGAATAAACAACGTGATAAAGATGAATTGCAAGCAAATATTGGTTGGTCTGAAACGCATCATGACGTAGATAGTTCAGAGGCAATGAAAAGTTATGTCAGTGAGCAAATCAAGAATAAACAAGAACAAGCTGCTTACATTAAACAATTAGAACGTAGTTTAGAAGAAAATAAAATCGAAGATAATGCGGTTCATAGCGAACTAGATTCTGTTGAAGAAAAAATAGTTCCTGAAGAGACTTTTGAAAAGAAAAAAGAATACTCACAACAAGTCATTGAATTAAACGAAAAAGAGAACTTGTATAGCAAATTGAAAGAACGTTTCGAAATTGAGCAACAAGAAAAACAAAAACGTCAAAAATTGTTACGAACAACGTTTATTCTTTTAACATTAGTAGGTATTGGTTTAACTGCCTTCTCATTTATTTCAAACAACATGTTGTTTGGTATTATTTTCGCAGTATTAACTTTAGTATTTGTTATCGGTATCATCATGTCTAAATCAAAAGAAGTAGATTATAGCGAGGCCATCACAGATGAAATCGAAGAAATTAAAGCACAACTAGCCATTTTAGATGAAAATTATGACTTAGATTTTGATTTTGATGAGCAATATCGCATTCGTGATCACTGGCAACAAGCTTTGAAAAATAAAGATATTTTAGAAGAGAAACGTCAGTATATTGAAGGTCGTTTAAATGATGCGAAAGGGCGTCATGATGAATTACAATCGACAGTTGAGAACGTTAAGGATGAATTATACTTATCATCTAAAATTTCAAATGATTTAATTGTTGATAGTATTTCTACAATGGCGAATATTAAAGCATTAGATCAACATATCAGTGATTTAAATCAACAACGCCAGCAATTGGTTCAAGAATTAGATACATTCTACAATCATGCTGAAGCTGTTACAAAATCACAATTTGTTTATTTCAACAAATTATCTTTATTCCACGATGTGCAACAATGGTTGAAATCAGCTGAAGACACGAATGAAAAATGGCGTATTAATGCTGAAAATACCAAACTTGTTACAAATGAATTAAATCATTTAAATGCTCAATTAGAAGAAAATAATAAAGAAATTACAGCACTATTCGATTTTATCAATGTTGGTACTGAAGAAGATTTTTACCAACATCATGAAGATTACCAAACTTATACTAGTAATTTGAGTCGTTTTAATGATTTAACTAAATATCTTGAGAACCAAAACTATTCTTATGAATTAAGTTCTAGTTTAAGTGAAAAAACAACTGCACAACTTGAAGAAGAAGATCATTTATTGGCTACTCAAGTTGACGAATATAATGAGCAATATCTTGAAATGCAAGCACAAGTCAGTGATTTAAGTGCACAAATCAATCACATGGAAACTGATACAACGCTTGCTAATTTAAGACATGAATATCACAGTCTTAAAAATCAACTTAATGATATCGCAAAAGATTGGGCAAGTTTAAGTTATTTACAAAGTTTAGTTGATGAACACATTAAACAAATTAAAGATAAACGTTTGCCTCAAGTTATTAATGAAGCGGTAGAAATATTGAAGCATTTAACAGATGGCAGATATACGATGATTAACTATAATGAAGATTCAATTACGGTTAAACATGTTAATGGTCAATTATATGATCCTGTTGAACTAAGTCAATCTACAAAAGAATTACTTTATGTAGCTTTACGTATCAGTTTAATTAAGGTACTAAGACCATATTATCCGTTCCCATTAATTGTTGATGATGCATTTGTTCATTTTGATAAAAAGCGTACTGAAAAAATGTTGAATTATTTACGATCATTATCAGAACACTATCAAGTACTATACTTTACATGTGTAAAAGATAATATTGTTCCATCAAAAGAAGTGATTACATTAAACAAAATAGAGGAAGGCGGGAAACGATGAGAAATATAGAGAATCTAAATCCCGGAGATTCAGTTGATCACTTTTTCTTAGTGCATAAAGCTACACAGGGTGTAACAGCACAAGGTAAAGATTATATGACATTACATTTGCAAGATAAAAGTGGTGAAATTGAAGCGAAATTTTGGACGGCTACAAAAAATGATATGGCAACAATCAAGCCTGAAGAAATTGTACATGTTAAAGGTGACATCATAAACTATCGCGGAAATAAACAGATGAAAGTCAACCAAATTAGACTAGCGACAACTGAAGATCAATTAAAAACAGAACAATTTGTAGATGGTGCACCTTTATCACCGGCAGAAATACAAGAAGAGATTTCTCATTATTTGCTAGATATTGAAAATGCTAATTTACAACGTATCACACGTCATTTATTGAAAAAATATCAAGAACGATTTTACACATATCCAGCTGCTAGTTCTCATCATCATAACTTTGCGAGTGGCTTAAGCTATCATGTATTAACGATGTTACGTATTGCAAAATCAATTTGTGACATTTATCCATTGTTAAACAAAAGTTTGTTATATAGTGGTATTATTTTGCATGATATTGGTAAAGTTAGAGAATTGAGTGGTCCTGTTGCGACGTCGTATACAGTCGAAGGTAACTTATTAGGACACATCTCGATTGCGAGTGATGAAGTAGTTGAAGCAGCTCGTGAATTGAACATTGAAGGAGAAGAAATCATGTTGTTAAGACATATGATTTTATCTCATCATGGTAAGTTAGAGTATGGTTCGCCAAAACTGCCATACTTAAAAGAAGCAGAAATTTTATGCTATATCGATAATATCGATGCTAGAATGAATATGTTTGAAAAGGCATATAAAAAAACTGACAAGGGTCAGTTTACAGATAAAATATTTGGTCTTGAAAATCGTAGATTCTACAATCCTGAATCACTCGATTAAGAATTAAAAGATATCGGACAGATGAGTATACTGAAACATGAGCTCATCTGTCCGATTTTTAATGCGAAAAAACCGAGCGGCCGTGGTATGATTTTTGAACCACGGTCGCTCGGTTTTGTGTTATTGGCTCATGCCGGATTGTCCGCCTTGTGCGCCACCTTGTTTAAGTTTTTCAGGGTTTAAGATTTTATCTTCGACAACTGATTTAATATCACGATCTTTAAAGTCAACATCGTATTCTTTTAATAGATCTTTGTATGCATCAGTTAATAATTTTGGATTTTTTTGTACTTTCTGATCGACTAATTTTTCTTTCAGGCTTTGTTTTTCACTGTTAAAGTCTGTTGGTTTATCAGCTTTAATAATATGATATCCAAAGCTTGATTTAACAACCTCTGATACTTCACCATCTTTAAGCTTAAATAGTGCTTTTTCAAAATCTTTATCAGTTTGTCCTTTAAGAACATAACCTAATTCGCCATCTTTTTTAGCTGAACCAGTATCCATTGATTCTTTTTTAGCGATTTCACCAAATTTACTTGGATCTTTTGAAACTTCTTTTTGAATTTCTTCAGCTTTTTGTTTCGCTTCTTTATCATCTAAGCCTTCTTTGTCGCTTTTCTTAGATTTAACTTTAATTAAAATGTGTGAAGCTTTCTTGCTGTCTTCTTTAATTTCAGAATCAGAGATTTTAATTTTATCTGATAGTAATTCTTTATGATAAGCAGCAGTACGTAAATTTTCTTTATATTTATCGGCTGTTAAACCTTGCTGTTGAAGGGCCTTTTCAAATTTATCTTTACCGCCGTATTGCTTTTGCATTTTTTCAATTTGTTCGTCAATTTTCTTATCATTAACTTTATTTTTATATTTATCAGCTAAAATTTTATTTAACATTTCAGTAAACGATGCATTTGCAATTTGATCTTTACCGATTTTTTTCATTGTATCTGCAACTGTTACATCTCCAGCTTTAGAAGAAATTAATGTATTTTCTTTAGAGTCTGTGGCACTAGCGCCACAAGCGCCTAATAATAAAGCACTAGCTGTTACCGGAACGATTAATTTGTTTATCATCTTCATAGTTGAAACTCCTTTGTAAGTTAATCATCGTGAATATAACATAGTTTTATATTATCACCAATCAATAACCCATGACATCAGACTAGAGTATTAGGTTTAGGGGTAGAAATTGATGAAAATAAAAAAACAAGGTCTATATACATTTGATTGTAAGCTATTACATAGCCTAAAAACAAATAATAACACCTTGCTATAATTATTTTGTTATAAATGATATGGATTTTTAATTTTTTTCAAAATATTAATACCTGTACTATGTTCTTCTATATATTGTCCATAATTAGAAAATATAATTATTTTTAAATATAATAAATCTGTAATGGAAATACCGAAATTCAATGCCAATAAGAACATTAAATAATGTCCATATTGCGGGAATGAAATTGTTAGATAAACGAACATTGCAGATAAGATAATTAACGGCAATATTAAGTTAATGCAAAAATAAAATTTGTGTACAGGTTGATTGACGTAGGTATTATAGAATATAAGCCATTTTCTTTTAGTCAACTTATGAACTTTAAACGATTTTCTATATGGTAAGAAAAATAATAAATGTATACTTTTATGTAATGGATACGTCATAAATACAAGTAATAAAAAGATGAGAAAATGTCTATCTGATAATGGCGTATTAGATAAAAAATACATTACTTCATAACTAACTAAAAACATAATGATGGTTGCAACTGCACTCATAAATGCAATTCTAGGCAAACCAAATCGTGCATTGATATCAATTTGTCTTTTACATAAAAACATATCTTACGCCTCATCTCTTTTCAATATAAGTTAGATTATAACTAACTCAGGTTCAGTAATTCAATAGTAACATATCATGTTAGAAGAATTGTTATATAAGAAGAAAGGGGCGAAGTATTGTTTGATTTGAAACGCGAAAGTGGAGTTTGGTAAAATTGGCTGATTGACTAGCGTAGAAGTAGAATGCAGAACAAATTTCTGCGAACACATCTTCTTGCTAATAAAGCATCACTTATGAAAAAGGCGCGTGTGACATGAGTATTTGAAAACTTGAATAATATAAAAAATGGATATGGCAGGGCATATGCAAAAGCATCTTTTGACCAACTAAGTCATACAAATGCTAAAAATATAGTGATATGTAATTATAATAAACACCAGATTAATAATTTGTGCAAGTAAGGTATATGTAATGTGCATAAAAGGTTCGGCTCAATGAAAATATAAGTATGTTGATTGTCGATAATGATTTAAGTAAAGCGTAATCAAAGTGCAAGGATAACACAATGAATCCTAAGCAATGTTTTCAATCAATTCATAAATAGGATTTAAGCGAAAACCACTACAAACAATGTCTTCCTATAATTTGTAAACATAAGTTCATTTGAGTTTTAAAAAAGAGATGACAAGAAATATCTAATTTCTAATGTCATCTCGTTTATTTGGCATTTAATTTTAAAAAATAAATATGCTGTTACTAATAAAAATAGTTGTGATCGAGAACGTAACGTGCTACTTAGAAATTTCGTTTCCAATATCCTCGCCACGATTTTGTAAATTTTCGATGTGTGACTGTAAACGTTCAATATTAGGATTGATGTCAGATTTGAAGTTTCCAAGTAATGACTTAATTTCACCACCAATTGAACTACCAAATTCCGCACTTTCGTTTTTAATTTGAACACCATAGTTTAAAATGTCATTAAAACTTTGTTTAATCGTTTCAAATTCACGTTGTAGTTCTGATTTTGAACCAGTAGGGGCAGTACGATCGATCGTGTTGTTCTTGACACTTTTGTCGTCTCGTCCTTGAAGTGCAACTACAAAACCAGCTGCTACGCCAACACCGATACCGAATAGAATGCGTGATGCTTTCATTTATATTCTCCTCACTTTTAACATCTGTTATCTTGATAACTCATTTTGTTTAAAATTGCTAACCTTGATGTTATCACTTCAAACGCAATTGTTATAATATTAATCATATTATACCCGTTCGAGCTTAGATTAAGCATACATTTAAAATTGTGCTTGAATTTGTTCAGCAATTTGTTGTTTTGCATCGTTATCTAAAATGTCTTCATGTGTTTCCCACTTATAACCAAATCCATCAATATCATTTTCGTATCGAGGAATTAAGTGGAAATGAATATGAAATACAGATTGATCTGCAAACTCACCATTATTTTGAATAATGTTTAAACCATCAGGATTAAATGCACGCTTAATAGCATTTGCTACTTTAGGTAATGCTGCACCGATATGTTTCATTGTTTCTTCATCAGTTTCAAAGATATTAGCAGAAGCTTTTTTAGGAATTAATAACGTATGTCCTTTAGTAACTTGTGATATATCTAAAAAGGCATAGACATAATCGTCTTCATATACTTTAAAGCTAGGAATTTCTCCAGTTAAAATTTTGCCGAAAATTGTTTCTGACATGATGACTACACTCCTTTTCAACTTGTATTACCATTCATTATAACATTGTCGCTAAAAATTCGATATTAGGACATGTGTATTTAATATGAGCATTTTATAATTTTTGGTACAATAAAAGTCATGGAGGTGCCTTATGACAGTTAAAGTAGAACAGCTTACAGGTGGATATGGAAAACGCCCTGTAATTAAAGATATAAATTTTGAATTAAACAAAGGCGAAATCGTTGGACTTATTGGCCTTAATGGCGCTGGTAAGAGTACAACGATTAAACATATGCTAGGATTGCTTACACCTATGGAAGGATCTCTATCAATTTCAGATATCAACATTAATGATGACATAGAGGCTTATAGAAGAAAGTTATCTTATATTCCGGAATCACCGGTTATTTATGAAGAACTCACATTAGAGGAACATATAGAGATGACAGCAATGGCATATGATATTGATCGTGATGAAGCGATGAATCGAGCAATGCCATTATTAAAAACATTCCGTTTAGAAAATGAATTGAAAGTTTTTCCGAGTCATTTTTCTAAGGGGATGAAACAAAAAGTCATGATTATTTGTGCGTTTATCGTTAATCCCGAATTGTATATTATAGACGAACCATTCCTTGGCCTAGATCCATTAGGAATTCAATCCATGTTAGATTTAATGGTTGAAAAGAAAAACGAAGGTAGAACCGTTCTAATGAGTACACATATTTTAGCAACAGCTGAACGTTACTGTGATCGTTTTATCATACTAGACGAAGGTGAAGTCGTTGCATTTGGAGATTTAGAAGCATTGAGACAACAAACTGGCTTACATAATCAAACATTAGACGATATATATATTCATGTGACGCAAGGTGGAGATGTACATGCGTAACCAAGCGACCACATTATTTAATAAAAGATTACATGCCCTTCGTAAAGAGAAAAATTATTATAATAAGTTTATATTTAATGGTCATTTCATGGTCTTTTTACTTATTTTGCTGGGTGCATTTATTTTTGGATATGGTGAATGGTTAAAACATATTCCAACAAATATAAATTTTTCATTAATAGCAGCAGTGATTGTTGCGTTGACATCCATTTTTCCAATGCGACCACTGTTAAAAAAAGCGGATAAAATCTTTTTATTACCATTTGAAAAACACATGTCTCAATTTATGCGCCATGCGATTTTATATAGTTACTTTGCGCGCATATTAATCCAACTCATTATTGTTATTGTAATGTTCCCGTTGTTTTACAATATTAATCAACATAATGTGGCATTTTATATTTGTTTTGGATTCAGTGCATTAATTTTTCCATATGTTGGTTTACGCTTAAGATGGCAATGGTATCAATCGGGACTTAAAACATGGCAAGTTAATTTAATATCATTTATCATCTTTGCTCTAACATATTACTTACTATTAGCTCCAAAATGGTACATCGTATTTGTGATGGTTGCTTTGCCTGTGTTAATAGAATTTTTAGTTAAAAAATATAAACCAGGCTTTTTGTATCCTTGGGAGAAAATGATTGCTATCGAACATCGACATCATATGAATTATTATAAATTTGTTAATATGTTCACCGATGTAAAACATTTGAAAGAATCTGCAGTCAGAAGAAGTTATCTAGATATACTTTTACCAGTTCCAAAGGGTAGTAAATTTAACTCTAATGCGATGTATTTATTCTTATTTATTAGAAGCTTTATAAGAGGGAGAGACGCATTTAATATTATCTTTAGGTTAGTAATTATTGCAGTTTTACTTATGGTTTGGTTATCATATCCATTAGTGACAGGGGTTATTGGAAGTCTTTTTGTGTATATTATATTGTTGCAAATGGCACAATTTTATTCACAACAAGCATATGGCTTATGGCCTCAAGTGTGGCCTGTACCTGAAGAGAAGGTAATCAAAGGGTATGAACAGTTTTTATATAGATTAATGTTTGTTATTTGTACTGTGTTTGCATTGACATTTATTATAAAACATATGACGTTATTCTATGTTGTACTCATTTTCTATATTGTAGGTTTATTAACGATTAGAAGTATTATTAAAAAGTTAAAATATCAGGAAACATTATTACGAGACTAAAAAACTTCCATTGGCATGTATGTTGTAAAGGTGCATGTAATGTTGAACGCCAAATGATACGGCGTTCAGATTACATTAGCATCTATACGTTAACAGCATAACCAATGGAAGTTTTCTTCGAATCTATTCTTTTATTGGGTATAGATATCTTTCAAAATAACTTGAATGTTGTCCGCTTGAACCAAAGTAATGACTTAATGCGTCTTTTGAAAAATGGTCATTAAAGGCATCAGATTGCTTAAAGTCTTCGTATGCATGTCGATCAGCAAATCCGAAATAAATTTTGTATGTTGTACCTTTAGCAGGTCTTAACAAACGATAGCTTTTAAAGCCACCAAAGTTTCTGAAATTATCGTCTACACTAATCAGTTTCTTTTCAAGTTGATATGCATGATCTTCTGTTGATGGAATGAAGATTGCACAATAGAAATGATGTTCACTGAATTCACCAATTTCTTTAATAACATCATATTTTGTAGGTGATTTTAAAACAGTCTCACCATCAGTTTCTTCAAAAATAACTGAAGTATCTGATGCTGAAAATTGGAATAGTTGATGGGTCGGGTTATTGATTTTTATCTGATGTAAAAATCCATAAGTACCATAAGATGTATATAGTTTCTTCATATGAAAGGTCCCCCTTATGTTTTTATTTATTATACGATGATAAACTAGTCATTACCACTATTAATAATTGATTAAAATTACTATAATGAATCTTGCGAGATATTTAGAAGTAATGATACAAAATAATGGACTTTAGAATTTAAATTTACAATAAATAGTTCTATGATTAAATGTCAGTTTTATGACATTTATTTATTGAAAATACGAACGAATGAGCGATATGATAATATAGATAAGAATGATTTTAATTTAGGAGGCCCTTATGGTGCATAATAAAAACAATACAATTTTAAAAATGATCAAAGGTGAAGAAACATCACATACACCTGTTTGGTTTATGCGACAAGCTGGCCGTTCGCAACCAGAATATCGAAAATTGAAAGAAAAATATTCACTATTCGATATTACACATCAGCCGGAGTTGTGCGCTTATGTAACACATTTACCAGTTGATAATTATCATACAGATGCAGCAATTTTATACAAAGATATTATGACACCATTAAAGCCAATTGGTGTCGATGTAGAAATCAAATCGGGTATTGGTCCAGTGATTCATAATCCTATCAAAACAATTCAAGATGTTGAGAAACTTTCTCAAATAGACCCCGAACGAGATGTACCATATGTATTAGATACAATTAAACTTTTAACAGAAGAAAAGTTAAATGTGCCGCTAATAGGATTTACTGGGGCACCATTTACATTAGCGTCATATATGATTGAAGGCGGACCATCGAAAAATTACAATTTTACAAAAGCGATGATGTATAGAGATGAAGCAACATGGTTTGCTTTAATGAATCATTTAGTTGATGTATCTGTTAAATATGTAACAGCTCAAGTCGAAGCAGGTGCCGAATTGATTCAAATTTTCGATTCATGGGTAGGTGCATTAAATGTCGAGGATTACAGACGTTACATTAAACCACATATGATTCGATTAATCAGTGAGGTTAAAGAAAAACATGATGTGCCGGTAATTTTATTCGGTGTAGGTGCCAGTCATTTAATCAATGAATGGAATGATTTACCGATTGATGTATTAGGCCTAGATTGGAGAACATCTATTAATCAGGCTCAACAATTAGGCGTTACTAAAACATTACAAGGGAATTTAGATCCATCAATTTTATTAGCACCATGGAATGTCATTGAAGAGAGATTGAAACCAATATTAGATCAAGGTATGGAGAACGGTAAACACATCTTTAATTTAGGACACGGTGTTTTCCCAGAAGTGCAACCAGAGACGTTACGTAAAGTAAGCGAATTCGTACACACATATACACAAAGATAATCATAGTATTACATTGAAGCACATGAAAGATAATTCATTTAAAGGAAGGTATTATCAATGACTAAAAAAATGGGATTATTAGTTATGGCTTATGGCACTCCTTATAAAGAAAGTGACATAGAGCCATATTATACAGATATTAGACATGGTAAACGTCCATCTGAAGAAGAACTTCAAGATTTGAAAGATAGATATGAATTTATAGGTGGTTTATCACCATTAGCAGGTACAACAGATGACCAAGCTGATGCGCTAGTTTCAGCATTAAATAAAGCATATGCAGATGTTGAATTTAAACTATATTTAGGATTAAAACATATTTCGCCATTTATCGAAGATGCGGTTGAACAAATGCACAATGATGGCATTACTGAAGCAATCACTGTAGTACTAGCACCACACTATTCTTCATTTTCAGTAGGATCATATGACAAACGTGCTGATGAAGAAGCTGCAAAATATGGTATTCAACTTACACATGTGAAACATTATTATGAACAACCTAAATTTATTGAATATTGGACGAATAAAGTCAACGAAACATTAGCTCAAATACCGGAAGAGGAACATAAAGACACGGTATTAGTTGTTTCGGCTCATAGTTTGCCAAAAGGTTTAATCGAAAAGAATAATGATCCATATCCACAAGAACTAGAACATACTGCACTTTTAATTAAAGAACAATCTAATATTGAACATATTGCGATTGGTTGGCAATCTGAAGGTAATACAGGTACACCTTGGTTAGGGCCAGATGTACAAGATTTAACACGTGATTTATATGAAAAACATCAGTATAAAAACTTTATATATACGCCAGTAGGTTTTGTATGTGAGCATTTAGAGGTGCTTTATGACAATGATTATGAATGTAAAGTTGTTTGCGATGATATTGGTGCGAATTATTATCGTCCAAAAATGCCGAATACACATCCATTATTTATCGGTGCAATTGTTGATGAAATCAAGTCTATATTTTAATGACGAAAGAAGCGTGAAACGTTGTGACTAAATCAGTGGCTATTATAGGAGCGGGGATAACAGGTTTATCAAGTGCATATTTTTTAAAACAGCAAGATCCTAATATTGATGTAACCATCTTTGAAGCATCGAATCGTCCGGGGGGAAAGATTCAATCGTATCGTAAAGATGGTTATATGATTGAACTAGGGCCTGAATCTTATTTAGGTAGAAAAACGATCATGACAGAATTAGCGAAAGATATTGGATTAGAACAAGATATTGTTACAAATACGACTGGACAATCTTATATTTTTGCGAAAAACAAATTGTATCCTATTCCAGGTGGATCAATTATGGGAATTCCGACAGATATCAAACCGTTTGTGACAACTAAATTAATTTCACCACTTGGAAAGTTAAGAGCAGGGTTAGATTTACTTAAAAAACCTACTCAAATGCAGGATGGTGACATTTCTGTTGGGGCATTTTTCAGAGCAAGATTAGGTAATGAGGTACTTGAGAATTTAATAGAGCCTTTAATGGGTGGTATTTATGGTACCGATATTGATAAATTAAGTTTGATGAGTACGTTTCCTAATTTTAAAGAAAAAGAAGAGGCATTCGGAAGTCTGATAAAAGGTATGAAGGATGAGAAAAATAAGCGTCTGAAACAAAGACAATTATATCCTGGCGCACCAAAAGGACAATTCAAACAATTTAAGCATGGTTTAAGTTCATTTATTGAAGCATTAGAACAAGATGTGAAAAATAAAGGTGTGACAATACGCTACAATACGACAGTGGATGATATTATTACATCTCAAAAGCAATATAAAATTGTTTACAGTGATCAACTAGAAGAAGTGTATGATGGCGTATTAGTAACGACACCACATCAAGTGTTTTTAAATTGGTTCGGACAAGATCCAGCATTTGATTACTTTAAAACGATGGATAGTACGACTGTTGCAACTGTTGTATTGGCATTTGATGAAAAAGATATTGAAAATACTTATGATGGTACTGGCTTCGTGATTGCGAGAACGAGTGATACAGACATTACCGCATGTACTTGGACATCGAAAAAATGGCCATTTACTACACCAGAAGGTAAGGTTTTGATTCGTGCGTATGTAGGTAAACCAGGTGATACTGTGGTTGATGATCATACAGATAATGAATTAGTATCGATTGTACGTAGAGATTTAAGTCAAATGATGACATTTAAAGGCGATCCTGAATTTACAATTGTCAATCGTTTGCCGAAAAGTATGCCACAGTACCATGTTGGTCACATTCAACAAATTAGACAGATTCAAGCACATATTAAACAAACATATCCACGACTTAGAGTAACTGGTGCATCTTTTGAAGCGGTTGGACTACCTGATTGTATTACGCAAGGTAAAGTTGCTGCTGAAGAAGTAATCGCAGAGTTGTAAGTTAATTGTTGGATGGTGTGGTGTAGGTGCGACGCCTTTAGATAATGTTTGATGAAATATAGTCATTTTTAAGTTATATAATGGTGGAAGTAATGTGTAAATATAGATACTTTCAACGGGAATTATTTTTGTGAATTTGAAGCAGAGACAAAGGTTTAGCTGTTTTTGAATGATATTGAAATGATGACAATACACTTTAATTAGAAATGTCACTTTGCGATATAACATTTCTAATTAAGGTGTTTTTATTTTACAATTATAGGTAATCAGTCATTTTTTTAAAAATAGAAAAGAAGTAGTAAGTTGAAAGGAGAGAATGAGATGACAGATGTAATTATTGTACATTCTATGCATGGAAATAGTAGAAATCATTGGTATCAGTGGTTGGAGCATAACTTAACTTTAGAAGGATATGACGTAACATTATTTAATTTTGAATCCCCTGAAGCGAAGACAGTGGATCAGTGGATTGAAGCTATGACGAAACAAATTAATGTACGCAAAAAGGATACATATTTTGTAACACATGGTTTAGGTTCAATCACAGCTTTAAAATATATTGAAATGATTGATCAGCCGATTGAAGGCTTTTTCAGTATAGCGGGCTTTAAAGAAGATGCAGAAAATATAGATTTAGATATTGATTTAAGTAATGTAACCATTGATTACGATAATATTAAAAAGAAAGTTGACAATTTTTACGGATTGAGTTCTAAAAATGACAAATACGTTTCATATAAAGAGACCCAGCGTTTAATGAATGCATTAGAGGGGAACTTGCGAATCGTGGAAGATGGAGGGCACTTCTTAGAAGAGGATGGCTTCGAAACATTTACAGCGTTGCAAGATCGGATGCAAGATTACATGACACGATAGGTAATGTATTGTTGTGTTATGTTGTGTCATTAGGTAGCTGCTGATTTTAAAAAAATTGTGGTAATTGAGGCGTCAAGCAATGTCTTAGGGCTACAATGTTATATTGGTAGTCGCTGACTGAAAGAATATGCGGTGTAACAAGCTTTTATAATTTCTTTTTCAGAAGGTATAGGCGTTGTAAACTTTATAACTCCTATACCTTTTTAAATGCTTTAACACTATTTATGACAACTATTAGACACTTATATGATAAAAGGGAATAAGAAGCGTTTTTTTACACAAAAAACTTTAAAAATGTCGTTGACGTACACTACAAAAATGAATATACTAATATTTGTGTTCAACAGAGAACATGTTGCTACGATATTTAAGTAATTATTTAAGAGATAACATTTAAATTAAATTCAAAAAGTTCTTGACTTTAGGTTTTTGATTATGGTATATTAATTAGGTAATTCAAAATAATATTAGCGCGGGATGGAGCAGTTCGGTAGCTCGTCGGGCTCATAACCCGAAGGTCGGTGGTTCAAATCCGCCTCCCGCAATA
>NZ_KV839135.1:0-37779 GCF_001838845.1 Staphylococcus sp. HMSC36A10 | reverse complement strand
ACAGGTGTGACCTCCTTGCTATAGTCACCAGACAAAATAACTTACTTATTCATGATACACGCTTAATTAATAAGGTGCAATAGTTAATTTTACACTTTGATGTAAACTTTGTCACATCAGCTTTTAGTGTGTTTCGTCTGTTTTTGACGACTTTTATATATTACTTCATTCAATTGATAAAGTCAACACTTTTAATCAACTTTTTTATTCTTCAAAACTGACATTTCTCGTGCCCTCTAATTCATAACACTTTTAGTATTCTATCATACACATATGTACAAAACCATACACATTCTATACAATTTTAAAGTACTTTTATAGCTGATTAAGATAAATTATACTAATATAGCAATTTTTGTTATAAGATATCTCAATGTCTATCGTTAACATTTCTCATCCGAACTACTCTATATACGTATCGTCATTTTCATCTATCAGCCAACTACCTTGTTTAACAGTCAAAAATAGCACCACTATCGTTAACTATTACTATCAAAAACATTCAAACACGAACTAATTACCATAATTAAGAAAGCCCTCGCATACACATGTTGTATACACGAGAGCTCTTACTAACAATCAACGTCATTTATTTTTGTCTCATATAAGGGAATAATAATACGTCTCTGATTGATGGAGAGTCAGTTAATAACATAACCAATCTGTCAATACCGATACCAAGACCACCTGTCGGAGGCATACCATATTCTAACGCTTCAATGTAATCTTCATCCATTTCATGCGCTTCATCATTACCTTGCGCTTTTTCAACAAGTTGCGCTTCAAAACGACCTTTTTGATCAATAGGATCATTTAATTCAGTAAATGCATTTGCATGCTCTCTACCTACAATGAACAATTCGAAACGATCAGTAAATCTAGGATCTTCAGGATTTTTCTTCGCTAAAGGTGAAATTTCAGTCGGATGACCATAGATAAACGTTGGCTGAATAAGTGTTTCTTCAACTTTTTGCTCAAAGAATTCATTTAAAATATGACCATATTTCATTGTATCTTTAATTTCAATACCATGTTCTTTAGCTAAAGCTTTAGCTTCATCATCACTTTTAACTTCATAAAAATCTACACCAGTAGCTTCTTTTACAGCATCAACAATATGCAAACGAGTCCAAGCAGATTCTAAATCAATCGTTTCCCCATTGTATTGTACTTTTGCAGAACCTAACACTTCATTGGCAATATGTCTCACCATAGATTCTGTTAAATCCATAATGTCATGATAATCTGCATATGCTTCATATAATTCAATCATTGTGAATTCAGGGTTATGTCTAGTTGATACACCTTCATTACGGAATACTCTACCAATTTCATATACTTTTTCAAGTCCACCGACAATTAAACGTTTTAAATGCAACTCAATAGCAATACGCATGTATAACGTTGCATCTAATGCATTATGATGTGTTACAAATGGTCTAGCAGCTGCTCCACCAGCAATTTGGTGCATCATAGGTGTTTCTACTTCCAAGAAACCTTTATTATTTAAATAATTACGCATTTCTTGAATGATTTTACTACGATTAATAAATGTACGAGTGCTATCTTCGTTCGTAATTAAATCTAAATATCTTTGACGATATCTCTGTTCAATATCCTGTAAACCGTGGAATTTATCCGGTAATGGTCGCAATGATTTAGTTAGTAGCGTGAATTTCTTCGCTTTAACCGATAATTCGCCAGTATTTGTTTTGAACATTACACCTTCAACACCAACGATATCGCCTAAATCAGCATTTTTCCATAAATCAAATTCGTCATCGCCAACTTGATCTTTACGAACGTAAATTTGAATTTGTCCAGCTAAGTCCTGAACGTGTGCAAATCCTGCTTTACCTTTACCACGCTTAGTCATTAATCGTCCAGCTATAGCGACATGACTATCCGCTTCTTTTTCTACCAATTCTTCTTTAGAATACTGGTCCCACTCTTCTTTCAAATCACTAGATAAACCTGAACGGTCAAATTTAGAACCAAACGGGTCTATACCAAGATCATATAATTCTTGTAATTTTTGACGTCGAACCAACATTTGGTCATTCATTTCTTCTGACATAACTTTCTCTCCTTTAACTTGTTGTAATCCTTTAGTATTCCAACTGGTACACTCAAACATTTTCCTTTAAAGTTTTATAAAATATCAGACATTTTTGCTCAACATACATCTCTTTCGATGTTTCTAATACTTTATCATTAACCATTACACCTTAAAGTTATGATGTGGCATGTTTTCTTATATTCATAACATCAATTTTATCACTTTTTTAATTTTACAAGAGCTTGTAAATGTAATAAAGCAATTTCTGTTTTCGTTTATGAATTACTTATTCATTTAAAATACGATTATCATTAATACAACCCTAAGTAAATGTATAAAAATTATCTTCCACAAACTTCAACAAAAGCCCAAATAAATTACAGCAATTTATCAAATATTGCTTACTTTGATTTTATGAAATAACTTAATTCTAACACATACTAAATCATCATATACTAATTCGAAATCAAATGCATTTAGAGATAATCAAAATGCGGAAACATCTCCAATAATCAATCATCTATTCCCAATAAATATGAATGTTCTCAACAATGCATTATTTATATCTCTTTACACTGTCATCTACAAAAACTAAATCTTTCACTTTCAATTTCGAACGTGGTTCTACGACATTTGCTGCTATATCATTTAATGGGATTAAAACAAATGCACGTTCATTCATTCTCGGATGTGGCACCGACAGTTTTGGTAAATCTATCATTTCTTCTCCATACAACAAAATATCCACATCTAAAGTTCTAGGACCCCATCGTTCCTTTCTAATACGGTGTAAACATTCTTCTGTCTTCAAACAACATTCCAACAGTTGTAATACTGTGAGTGTTGTTTGAATTTCAACACACAAATTTAAAAAGTTAGGTTGCTCAGTATACCCAACTGGTGCTGTTTCATAAATCGGAGAAATATTAGATACGTTAATACCATCATATTCATTCAAAATCTTTATAGCATCGTTTAACTGGCTTTCTCTATCACCAATATTACTACCTAATCCTAAGTATGCTTGAATCATTTATTCTCCCTCACTATTTCGATACCTACTCCATCATAATGACCCGGAATCGGTGGGTTTTCTTTAGTGATTCTCACTTTCGTTTCCATTACACGATTATATTGTGAATTTATACGATTTGCAATACGTTCAGCTAGATGCTCAAGTAAATTAACGGCCTTACCTTCCATAATTGATTTAACCTCTTCGAACACTTCACCATAATGAACTGTATCAATAACATTATCAGTACGCCCAGCTTCAGCTAAGTCTACTTTCAAAGTTACATCCACTTTGAAAATTTGCCCTATTTCATTTTCAGCTGATAAAGCACCATGATATCCATAAAAGCGCATACCTTTAAGAAAGATTGTGTCTTGCATTTTCATTCTCCTTTAAAAAATCTATACCTTTAGCTAATTTAGCATTCAACTCGACATTATGAACGCGTACTGCTCTAACGCCTTTCATAATACCATATGCAGTCGTAGCTGCAGTTACTTCATCTCTTTCAACCGGTGTTGTATCATAACCCATCATCTCTTTAGTGAAACGTTTCCGGCTTGTCGCTAATAAAACTGGATATTCTGTTGCAACAAGTTCATCCAGTCTTGCCATAACTTCGGCTTCTTCATTTCTAGTTTTAGCGAAACCTATACCTGGATCTAGCCAAATTTTATTTGAAGGTATACCAGCTATTTTAGCTTGATGTGCTTGTGCTAACAAAGATGTTAACATTTCTTCGACAACCGGTTCATCACGATTACCATTTCCATTATGCATTAAAATAATTTCCGCGTCATATTTAGCTACAATTTGGAACATACGATGATCATACAGACCCGCCCATTGATCATTAATCATATCAACGCCTAATTTTAAACATGCTTCAGCAACCTCACTTCGAAATGTATCGACTGAAATTTTTACATCAAAACCGACAATAGCTTCAACAACAGGTAATACTCTGTTCATCTCTTCTTCTAATGAAACCATTTCATGACCTGGTCTCGTTGAAACACCTCCAACATCTATAATGTCAGCACCTTCATCTATCATGGCTTTCACTCTATTTATAGCTGATTCAACATTATTAAATTTTCCACCATCTGAGAATGAATCAGGTGTGACGTTTAATATGCCCATAATTTTTGTTTTAGTCATGTTAACCACCCTTTAATTATGTATTGTTTAACTCTAATAAAATTTACTCCTGCTATTTACTAGTTATTAGTATGTACGTTTATTATCTTATCATTCACTGGATATTTTTATCAGAAAAATGTTTAATTTAACGCTCATATTTTTAAAAATATACATGGTAGAAAAAAAGAGCAAGTTATCTCAAAAAGATAACTCACTCTTTTAAATGACATTAATTAGTCATCGAATGAATATAAAGGTGTTGATAAGTAGCGTTCACCATTACTCGGCAATACTGTTACTACTGTTTTACCTTTTCCTAATTCTTTTGCTTTTTGAATGGCAGCATAAATCGCAGCACCTGATGAAATACCTGCTAAAATACCTTCCTCTTTAGCAACTCGACGAGACATTTCCATCGCTGTATCATTTCCTACTTTAATAATACTGTCATAGATTTCTGTATTCAAAGTGCCTGGAATAAATCCAGCACCTAAACCTTGTAATTTATGTGGACCTGGCTCACCACCGCTCAATACTGGAGAAGCCTCAGGCTCTATAGCAACAATTTCGATGTTAGGATATTCTTTTTTCAGAACTTTACCTACACCAGATAACGTACCACCAGTACCAACACCAGCTAGGAACGCATCGATAGTTTTCCCTTCAAATTGTTGTAATAACTCAGGACCTGTAGTTAACTCATGAACTTCAGGGTTCGCAGGGTTTTCAAATTGTTGTGGCTCGAAGTAACCATGTTCTTCTTTCAATTCTTTAGCTTTTTTAATTGCACCTTTCATCGCTTCTGATCCAGGCGTTAAAACTAATTCCGCACCGTATGCTTTTAATAAATTACGACGCTCTTGGCTCATTGTTTCGGGCATAGTAAATACTGCTTTATATCCTTTAGCAGCACATACAAATGCTAAACCGATACCTGTATTACCACTTGTTGGTTCTACAATTGTATCGCCAGGTTTAATTTTGCCTTCTCGCTCTGCTTTTTCAATCATTGCTAAAGCAATTCTATCCTTTACAGAACCACCTGGATTTTGATATTCCAATTTTACATAAACATCTGCTGCATTGTCATCTACTACATTTCTCAATTTGACTACCGGTGTACCGCCAATAATTTGAGTAATATTATCTACTGGTTTTTGTGCCATTAAGAACACTCCTTTTTAGTTAGTTGTTGAAATCTTAGTTTATTTATCGGATATAGAATTATTTTATCAAATAAATTCTAGAAAGCAAACAAAATCACTAAGGATTATACAACTATTTAGTTCTACATTTCACTAAACCGCTAAAAATAAACATTTTAGCGTATTGATTTAAATTAAATTACGCTAAACTTTCTAGCAACACGTTTAATTCTTCTTCAGTATATTTATATTTATTTCCACAGAAATGACATACTGCTTCAGCACCATGATCTTCTTTAATCATATTTTGAATCTCAGCCTCGCCCAATCCTTTAATAGCATTTAAAAATTTCTCATGACTACAATTACATTCAAATTGAACAGGCATTTTCTCTAAAATTTGCACATGGTCTTCACCTAAGATTTCGTTTAGTAATCCTTCTGGCGTTAATCCTTGTTCAATTAATTTAGAAACTGGTGTCATTTCACTAATTGCTTTTTCTAATTTTGAAATTGTTTCATCTTTGGCACCTGGCATAACTTGAATGATAAATCCTCCTGCTGCTTTAATCGTATTATCAGGATTTACCAATACACCAAGACCTACCGATGAAGGTGTTTGTTCACTTGTAGCATAATAATAAGTAAAATCTTCACCAAGTTCTCCTGAAACAATTGGACTTGCTCCAGAGAAATAGTCTTTCATTCCAACGTCTTTAACAACCATAATAGATCCATTTGTCCCTACTGCTCGTCTTACATCAAGTTTACCTTGCTCATTTAATGGAAAATGAGTTTGTGGATGGTCTACATAAGCACGCACCTCGCCTTTAGCATTTGCATCGGCAATAATTCGTCCAATAGGTCCTTGGCCATCTACAGTGACAGTTAATTTTTGATCACCTTTCAACATTGCGCCCATCATAGCTGTTGCTGTCATTGTTCTTCCCATTGCAGCAGATGCTGTCGGCCATGTATAATGTCTCGTTTGTGCTTCTTGAACAGTTTCAGTTGTCAAAGCAGCATAAGCCCTAATCTCTCCATCAAATGCTAATGCTTTAACAATATAATCGTGTGTCATTATTTCAATCTCCTCTATTACTCTATATTTAAAAAATTACTTTACTTCATAAAATGCAACAATTGTACTTATTCTACACCCATCATTCTAAATAATGAAGTAACTTGTTTTACAATTATTTTCTGCTATAACAATTCAACGACTTAAAATCTAATACGTATTTTCAAAAACGATAAAAGTACCTCTTTCTATAACTTTATCATAGAAAGAGGTACTGAATATAATCGATTATTTATTGTCTGGGTGATTTGGATCGTAAGGTTTTTCGATATTTGGGGCTTGTCGATGTGCTGGTTCATCTTTTTCATCAGATTTATCAGCTTCTTTTTTATCCTCAGCAATATCTTTTTCTTCTTTACGATCTTCACTTTCGTCACGTTGTCCATCTTCTAATTGCTCTTTACGAATCTCTTCATAAGATTTACCGAATTTACCATCATTAAATTCAGAATCTTCATCTTTAACAACTTTAGCTGCATCATAATCAATTTCAGGTAATTTACCTTCGTAGAATAATGATTGAATTTGTTCAGCAACTAATGTTTCTTCTGTTAATAATGTTTCAGCAATTAAAATTAATTGTTCTTTGTGCTCTAATAAAATTTGTTTACAACGTTCGTATTGTTCTTTAACGATTCGTTGAACTTCTTTATCAATTTCATATGCGATTTGGCTTGAATAATTAGGCTCACCTTGCATATCTTTACCTAAGAATACTTGACCATTGCTATGACCGAACTGTAATGGTCCTAATTTTTTACTCATACCATATTGCGTAACCATTGAGCGTGCGATTTGTGTTGCACGTTCGAAGTCATTTGAAGCACCTGTTGATACTTCGTTAAAGTTAATATCTTCTGATACACGTCCACCAAGTAAACCACAGATTTTATCTAATAACTCTTGTTCAGTCATTAAGAAACGATCTTGTTTAGGTAGCATCATTGCATAACCACCTGCTTGTCCACGTGGAACAATAGTAACTTTATGCACTACTTCTGCCTCATCAAGTACCATACCGATAATTGTATGACCAGCTTCGTGATGAGCAACAATATTACGTTCTTTCTTAGAAATAACTCGAGATTTCTTAGCAGGTCCGGCTATAACTCTATCCGTTGCCTCTTCGATATCTCTCATGTCAATTTTCTTTTTACCTTCACGTACAGCAATTAAAGATGCTTCATTTAATAAGTTCTCTAAATCAGCACCTGAGAAACCAGGTGTACGTTGTGAAATTGCTTTTAAATCAACCGTTTCATCAAGTGGTTTGTTTTTAGCATGAACATGAAGAATTGCTTCACGGCCTTTCACATCTGGACGACCAACTTGAATTTGTCTATCAAAACGACCTGGACGTAATAAGGCTGGGTCAAGGATATCAGGACGGTTTGTAGCAGCTATCATAATGATACCTTCATTTTCACCGAAACCATCCATTTCAACTAATAATTGGTTTAGGGTTTGTTCACGTTCATCATGACCGCCACCAACACCTGCACCACGTTGACGACCAACAGCATCAATCTCATCGATAAAGATGATACAAGGCGCGTTTTTCTTAGCATTATCGAATAAGTCACGAACACGGCTCGCACCAACACCAACAAACATCTCTACAAAGTCTGAACCACTAATAGAGAAGAATGGTGCGCCAGCTTCACCTGCAACCGCTCTAGCAAGTAATGTTTTACCAGTACCTGGAGGTCCAACAAGTAAGACACCTTTAGGAATCCTAGATCCCATTTCTTTGAATTTTTTATTATCTTTCAAGAAATCAACAATTTCAATTAATTCTTGTTTTTCTTCATCTGCCCCTGCTACATCAGAGAAACGAACACGACGTTTATTATTATCGTACATTTTTGCTTTAGATTTACCAAAGTTCATCATACGACCGCCACTACCGCCACCTTGTGCTTGGCTTAGGAAGAAAATAAATAATAACGCTATGACTACAACTGGAATTAATGTTGAAAGTATACTCACAAAGACACTTTGTTTTTCTTCTTCTTTAATCGTTAATTTTACACCGTTTTGCTTTTTAGCAGCATCAGTAATTTTTTGTAATTCTTTTTCGTTGTTATATAAAATAGTTGATGAATAGTCTTCATCATTTTTCGTTTTACCACTTACCATATAGACATTTTGTTGTGGTTGGATTTCTAAAGTTTTAAGGTCACCTTTTTCCAACTTCTCAGTAAATTGATTATATGTAAGCTGTTTCGGCATATTTCCATTACCGTTTAAATATGAAAATAGACCAAAAATAATAACGCCTATTATTACGATAACTAGCACATTGCGAAAAGCTTTCTGCATGCGTCATTTCCTCCTACTTCCCATAATAAAACTAACAAAAATTGTAACATATGACATGTTTTATAAGCTAGTAATTGAGCTTAACATCAATGTCATTCACACCCGTATTAGTTTTATCAATCTCTATATTTTTCAACTTTTCAAGACATATGTCTTGTCTAAAATTAAATATATATGAAATACATTTTTCATATTTTTGAGTCTACACTATTATTTCTCAAACGCATAGTAATAATAACTGAAATTGATTAAAAAATTAATTTGAATACACTTCAGGTTTTAACGTACCGATATATGGTAAGTTTCGGTATAATTCACGATAATCTAAACCGTAACCAACAACAAATTCATCTGGTATTTTTTTACCTACATACTTAGCTTCAATGTCCGCTTTACGACGGTTTGGTTTATCTAATAAAGTAACTATTTCTAATGAATTAACTTTTCTAGATTGTAATAATTCAGTAATTGACTTAAGTGTAGTACCAGTCTCTAAGATATCTTCAATAATTAATACGTCTTTATTTTCAATAGAAGAACCTAAATCTTTAATGATTTGAACTTCACCAGTTGACTCAGTGCCTCCGTGATAACTAGAAACATCCATGAAATCAATTGATAAATGGGTATCAATTCGTTTAATTAAATCTGACATAAACATTGCTGAGCCTTTTAAGATACCCACGCATACTAATGGTTTACCTTGATAATCCTTTGTTAATTGTGCTCCCAATTCCTTACAGATATTTTGAATATCTTCTTCAGTTAACAATACTTCTTTCAAATCATTATGCATAACGCTATTCATCTCCATTTTTACTAATTATAATCCATTGTTTTATTGTTTGTTGTTGATATAAATCTCCTACCGCAATAATGCGCTGTTGTTTATCCAATACGATTGGCATTTGATCCCGAACCCACTGTTGCACTTTACAATCTATAAACAGGCGATTCACTTTCTTATAACCATCGCGCCCATTCAGTTTAAATGTATCGCCACTTTGTCGTGTTCTCACTGTAAGCGGAAATAAACATTTTGGTAAATTAGAATGTATCTCTAATCGATATTTGTTAAAAATATAATTACCTGGCTTTTCAATAGTTTGAACTCTAAAATATGTATCGCCATTATTTTTAGCCATTATTATTAATTTACCATATGCAATTTGAATTATCCATTTATCCGTGAGATTAATACTGAATTGTGCTTTCTTACTACTAAATTGTTTAAACCACTCTTCGTATGTTTTAGCACTAATATTAAACAACTCATAATACTTTGATAGTAGGCAATCCAACACAACCATCTTTAATGAGTTTGGTAAGTTATTAAAAGCTTGTCTAGAAACCTCTAAATATTTTGACTGTTCATCAAACTTCACAAATTCTTGAATAAATTGTTTAGCTGAATATTGCAAAATATCATATTGTTCATCATGCCATTGTTTTAATTTTAATAAATGCGATGCTTTAAGTTGATTATTTTCATCAATAGCTGGAATAATTCTATTACGAATATCATTTCTAACATATTTGTTATCTTTATTAGATTCATCTTCAAAATATGGAATATGATATCTCTCTTGGAATTGTTTTATTTCTTTTTTAGAGACAGCTAAAAGTGGTCGATAAATCTGATAACCTTTTCGCTTCGATAACTCATCAAATCCTAGTTTATTACGCGTTGATTTCCCATTAAAAATACGATACATAATAGTTTCTAATTGATCGTCCAAATGATGCGCCGTTAGCAATACATCCGCTTCTAATACATTCATCATTTCATCAAACCATTCGTAACGTTTAATTCGAGCTTCATTCTGAATGCTGTTATTTCGGTCGAGACTATGCGACAAATCTAACTTTTTGATATGTAAATCGATGTGATGACGTTCGCAGTATACTTCTAAAAATCTGGCTTCCTCGATTGAAGCTGACCTAACGCCATGATTGACATGTAAGCATGTTAGTTTTCTATAACTATCTTTATAATCATTTAGTAGTTGATACAATAAACACATACTATCAATACCTGTAGAAACAGCGACAACAATATGGTCATCAACATGCCAACCATTACTATTTAACTGCATAACATCACCTCACTTTTACAATTTTCAAAAATGGTATAAGTCTTAGTTATATCATTACAAATAAAAGAGACTGCTCCTTATTTAAGAAACAGTCTTAGATTGTCTAACGCTGCAATCGATTATTCGATACGCATCATTCTAAATATATTCCTTATCGAAACAGTCTTTATTTATTTTAATTAACGTCTTGAACCTTTGCCACCGCGTCTAGATTCTGTTTGACGTTTGATTGAAGTTAATTTATCTTCACTATCTTTTAAGAAATTGCTTAATTTCTTTTCAAAATCTTCGGCTTTTTGCACTGGTTTTTGATGACTTGGTTTACTCGTATGTTGTCTACGTGGACGGTCTTTAGCTTTCTTAATTGAAAGACTAATTTTTCCATCATCAGCAATAGATAATACTTTTACGTCTACTTCATCACCAACAGAAAGGTGCTCTTCTACGTTTTCAACATAATTATCTGCGACTTCACTAATGTGAACTAAACCACTTTTTCCTTCAGGTAATTCTACGAATGCACCAAACTTTTTAATACCAGTGACTTTACCTTTAAGCTTATTTCCAACTTCGATTGACATATGTTAAATAAATCCTCCCGATTTGATTCGATTTTCCCTTATTATATCCTTGTTTGGATTTTTTCACAATGTCTATACTCGGATAATTTTGAATCAATTTGGATTTATTTTTTCGAAGATTTTGAGCTAGACGAATCTTTGTCTTCTGGCAACCTAAAAATCACTTCACCTTTGTTGCTTAAGTAATAATCATCACGCGCAATTTTTTCAATATAATCTTTGTCATTCAGATTATTCAACTTTTCTTTTAACGCAATTTCTTCATTTTGTTGCTTTTGAAACTGTGCTTCTTTCGCTTTTCGCTCCTGTGCATCGATATCATTGCGATGTTTTTGGACAACAAGCAAGATTGATAAAACAACAATTATCGCAAGTAATACGCCCGCAAATACTGTAATACGCCTACGAACAACACGCATTTTCATTTTTTGACGTTGTTTTTTCTTGTTCTCTTGCGACGTGTACTGATTTTCTATATGTTCTACTTTATTTTTCATTGCTTGTCACCTCCAATTTACGCTTCTTCAAGTCGACGCTCTTCAACGATTTCATACATGCCCTTCGCGTTATCTTTAGATGCATGTTCATTTAATGCAGTTACTTTAACTGTTACTAATTTTTGACCAAAGCGAATCGTCAGCACATCTTCAACTTTAACATCCGATCCAGCTTTAGCAACATTACCATTTATTGTAATTCTACCTTGATCACTTACTTCTTTTGCTAGCGTACGTCGCTTTATTAACCGTGATACTTTTAAATATTTATCTAATCTCATGTATTACTCTCCCCTTTTTCTAGCCACTGCTTTAACGAGGCCTCATCAAATGACTTATCCTTCGTCTTCTCATATAAATTTAAAAAATGCTCTGCAAATACTTTTTCAAATTTAACTCTTGGCTGTTTACCTTCAGCATCTTTCGCCTTAGACCAAATTTCTTTTAAGTCATCGATAGTTTCAGCATTGGCATCACCAAATATGTGTGGGTGTCTACGAATCATTTTAGCATTAAGACTTGTAATCACTTCTTTAATGTCGATATACCCTTCTTTTTTACCAATACTAGTATGCAATAACACTTGTAATAAAATATCTCCTAGCTCTTCAATCATATGCCAATCATCTTCATTGTCAATAGCTTCGAACAATTCAAATGTTTCTTCAAGTAAATAACGCTTAAGCGTTTCATGCGTTTGCACTTTATCCCATGGACAACCTTTATCTTCATCAACTAAAGTATCAATCACTTCCGTTGCAAAATCAAAGTCATGATACAAATATGTCGATGTTATGATTTTTGGTACGAATACACTCGTCAAATTATTGAATGCATTTTCATCATGATCCAATTCATATAATGGGCATGTCACAACGTTATCCGCACCATCGCTTCGTGCACCAGTGACAATTTGAACAGGGTAATCATCAGGATATCGTTCCATTAAAGTGATTTTCAAATTAGCAGCAACCATTGCACTATAAACTTGTGTAATCAATGTATGCGTTCTAACATTAAGTGTTACTTCTTGTAATGATGTCGCATCTAACAGTGTGAAGCCATCATTTGGATCTACATTAACTGCTTCAAACACATCATCAATAAAGCTTTTACCACCTAAAACTTTCACATCTATATCAGTATTGTCCTTTGCTAAAGCCAGTAATTTCACTGTAGTTGTCTCAGCAACTCTAGGATGACCCGGAACCGCATAGACAATATCTTTTTCATTAGCAGCTTCAACCAATTGCGCCACAATATCATTATAGACATCTTCAAATTGGTCATGTGTTTCATAAACATGGTCAAAACTCTGAAATGTTAATTCATCTTGCAATGATTCTATAACTGGATGATTTAACGTTCTTGCATAAACTTTATCTTGTGTCTTTAAAAATTTATATATCCCTAGCGGCAAATCATCAATGCCATAGTTTCCTAAGCCAACAATCGTAATGGTATGTGCCATCAACGTCTTCCTTTCTTAATTTGATACAACTTTGAACCAAATGGTAAATAAGTTAACTCTTTATATGTCAAAACATTAAATCTAAAAATATAGAAAAACAATGCAATGATACCTAATACTGCTGCACATAATAATTCAATGAGTCCAGTGATTCTACCGTGTGTTGTCACTATGTTTAACACGCATTGAACAACAATCGACATAAATACCATACCTAAAACAACATTGATAAAAAATCGTCTCATCGCATGTAAGTGGTATTTTCTCGTGACAGCAATATGGATAATCGTACCGAATATAATTAATGATACAACAGTACTAATGCTCGCACCAATAATGCCACTTAAACGAATCAAAATGATATTAAGTATAAATTTAATAACCAATCCTGCCGTCATACCAACAAAAATAGGTCTCACAGCATGTTGCGCTTGTAATAATGCCATATCCATCATAATTAAAGATACACAAATGACCGTAATCATATAAACACTTAACGTTAAGGTTAAATCATTCGTCTTAAAAAACACACCGTTCATTAAAGGCAATAAATTAATTAATCCTATTCCCGCTGCTGTACTTATTAAAATCGTAATCTTTAATGACGCATTTGCATAACGATTCATAAGTACCTGATTATTCATTTTGATTGCGTCACTTAACAGAGGAATGAGCGCAAAACTAAATGTTGTAGTTACAATCAATCCCATCTGAATAAATGATGCACCACGGTCATAGACTCCTTTTTCAGTTATGGCAACATCGAATGGCACGCGTATCGCTTGAAGTGACTTAATAATAGTAACACTATCAATCACTTGCCATAAAATTACGATTAATTGACTGATAGCGAAAATCAAAACCGAAAGTGCGAACTGTTTCCAAACAATCTTTGCAGTGTTATTTACCATTTTAAACTTAAAAGGTCGGTGCGCTACTAAATAAATTGAAGAACCTAAAAAACCTATCGTTGATGCTAAAATAGCAATTGTTCCCGCTTCATATATCGTCCAACCTCTGTCTACAAAAATAACAATAGTAACAATGATAATACCTACTCGTATAACTTGTTCTATAACCTGGGAAATAGCCGGAACTGTCATATTATTTGCAGATTGATAATAACCTCTTAACACGCCAAGCATACCTATAAATATAAAGCTTAAACTTGCAGCTTGAATCATTGGTGTTAAATGGCTATCACCCATCATATGTGCAATATTGTTCGCAAACACAAAAATAGCAATAAATATTAATATACCAACTAATTGTATATAAGCGACTGCTTTTGCATATGCTTCGTCACTATGATACTTTCCTATATTTTGTGTAATTGCACTAGGAATGGCATTCATCGATAATATCATTCCTAGTGCTACAATTGGATACACTTGTTGATATGCATACAAACCTGTATCGCCTAATATATTTTGATATGGAATTCGATATACAGCACTCAGAATTTTAATGACAATTAATGCAGCAGTTAACACGACAACGCCATTAAATGCTTCTTTATGCTTCATCACTTATTCTCATACTTTCTTCAATGCACTTAACTAAAAACTTCAAACTATCAAGCCATTGATTTTGTTTCGTTAAAGTAATTGTCATTGCATTATTTTGAACACCAACCTTCATTGTTCTACCTAAAGGTTGTGTTGCTTTGAACAGCACTTCGCCATCAATATTTTCAGTGGCTTTTACAGATAAATGAATATCAATTATTTTCCCTTTATCTTTAATCAACGTGATACCTGAATGTAATGCGTGTACTTTTATTTCCACTATATCAAGCAAACGTGCTACTTCAACAGGATAATCATTAAAACGATCAATTAATTCATCTTTAATGTCGATAATTTGATCAAATGTTTCAGTTTTTCGTAGCTTTTTATAAATTTCAATTTTAGCTTGTTCATTTGCAATATATTCTGTTGGCAAATATGCATCCAAGTTTAAATCAACTTCGACTTCTGGCACCTCAGATTCTGGTTCCTTAATACCACGTTTTTCATTTACAGCTTCTTCTAACATTTGACTGTACAAATCAAATCCAACTGTATCAATAAAGCCGTGCTGTTGTTTACCTAACAAATTACCAGCACCACGAATGTTCAAATCACGCATCGCAATCTTAAATCCTGAGCCTAACTCCGTAAATTCTTTAATCGCTTGTAATCGATCTTCTGCAGTCTCAGTTAGTACCTTATTTGCTGGATGTAAGAAGTATGCATAACCAATACGACTTGAACGACCAACACGACCTCTTAATTGATACAACTGACTCAATCCAAAGCGATCTGCATCTTCAATGATCAAAGTATTTGCATTTGGGACATCGACACCTGTTTCAATAATCGTCGTCGTTACTAAAATATCATATTCATTATTGATAAAACTTAACATCGTTTCTTCTAAATCGCGCTCTGTCATTTGTCCATGAGCAACTGCAATGTTAGCATCTGGCATTAACATCTGGAGTTGTTCTCGTTTTTCATAAATGGATTGCACTTTATTATAAAGATAAAACACTTGGCCATCACGGGATAGTTCTCTTTCTAAAGCTTCTTTGATAAAACTCATGTTCTGTTCTAATACATATGTTTGAACTGGGAAACGATTTTCTGGCGGCGTTTCAATCACTGACAAATCGCGCACACCTAGCATACTCATATGCAATGTTCTAGGTATTGGGGTTGCAGTCAATGTTAGTACATCTACATTATGTTTTAATGTTTTAATACGCTCTTTATGGCGTACACCAAATCGTTGTTCTTCATCTACAATCAACAGCCCTAAATCTTTATACTGTATATCTTTACTAAGTAATTTGTGTGTACCAACAACTATGTCAACAAATCCAGTTTTAAGTCCTTCCTTAGTTTGTTTTATCTCTTTAGGCGTTCTAAAACGACTCATTAATTGAATTTCAACAGGAAAATCTTGCATACGCTCAATTAACGTCTCATAATGTTGCTGAGCTAAAATAGTTGTAGGAACTAAAAATGCAACCTGCTTTCCTTCCATTACAGCTTTGAATGCTGCTCTCACTGCAACTTCAGTTTTACCATAACCAACATCACCACATAGCAAGCGATCCATTGGACGCGATTTTTGCATGTCATCTTTAATTTCATCGATAGATTTAGCTTGGTCAGGCGTAAGTTCATATGGAAAATCTAATTCAAATGTTGTTTGCTCAGCTGTGTCTTCCCCATATTGATAACCTTCTGCCATTTCTCTTTCTTTATATAAATCAATCAACTCTTCAGCAATATCTTCAACACTTTGTTGAACTTTAGCTTTTGTTTTTTTCCATTCACTGCCACCGAGTTTATTTAATTTTGGCGTCTTATCTTCCGAAGCTACATATTTTTGAACTTGATCCATTTGATCTACTGGAACAAATAGTTGATCCGTACCTTTATATTGCAATTTAATATAATCACGATGCGTTTGCCCCACTTCGAGCGTCTCAACACCTAAATATCTACCAACACCATGATGCACATGAACAATATAATCTCCCACATTTAAATCTTGGTAAGACTTAATTTTTTCAGCATTTGAGATAGCTTTCGTACGTTTTCGTTGCTTTTTCTGTTTTGATTTAAAAAGCTCACGCTCAGTAATGACAACTAATCCCATATCAGGTAGTTCAAATCCTTCAGATAAACTGCCCTCAATAATCACTGCTTGTCCCGATGACATTGAGCGATGCAATTTTGTTATTGATGGAATATGCATTTCACTTAACATCGCTTGCATACGTTCAACTTTAGTTTCGGTTTCGACCAAAACCACGATATGATAGTTTTGATTAACATATCGTTGAAATTCAGAACGCATAATGTCATATTGCCCATAAAATTGTTGGACAGGTTTACATGAAAATTTAATAATATGATTTAGTTTTATCGGCATTGTTGTAGCGAATAATGAAAAATAAGTGACAGGATAGCCTTCAATCAATGTTTCAAAATCATCATATTTTATAAAACTTTGTCCTATAAATCCATTACCACTTTCAATAATATTGCTAATAAACGAATCAGACTCTACTGTTAAACTTTCTTCAGTTTCTTTAATACGATTAAATTCATCAACTGCAATGATTGCATCTTTTTGGAAATACTCAATAATTGTCGAAGGTGTTTCATACATAAACGCTACTAAGCGACGTAGTATTTGATGATCAAAGTATGTACTTTCGAATAATTTAAAGCTTTCATACGTTTCTTTCAAATCATTGCGCACTGATTTATCTATTTTGGGTCTTGTATTTTCATATGCAGTTTTTAACTCTTCTTTAAGATGGCTGATCACTTCTTCAGTAATGATATAATCACTTGCAGTTGTGATATCGACTTCTTCAACATTATCTTTGGAACGCTGCGTTTCAACATCAAAATCCCGAATAGAATCAATTTCGGTATCAAATAGCTCAATTCTGATTGGTTCCCCAATTAGCGGAAAGATATCGATAATACCTCCTCGCAATGAGAATTCACCAATATGCGATACCACGGATTCCCGTTTGTACCCCATATTAACTAATTTGTTAAGAAATTGGTCCACATCGATATCCTCACCAACACGCAATGTCATTTGGTGATTTTGCCACATTTCAACAGGAGTTAACCACTTTTTCAAACCATTTAAAGGAACGATAAATAACCCTTTCTTACCTTGAGCTAACGCAGTTAAAGTTCTAATACGTTCACTCATCAGTTGAGGGCTTTGTGTTGAAAACTCTTCGGTCATAATATCTTGCACAGGATACTTATACAATTCTTCAGCATCTATAAATTGAAGTAAATCTGTTTCTAATTTATCTGCTTGGTATAAATTATTGGTAATTAATAATAACTGTTGATTACTTTGTGCATATTTTTCAGCAATCATCGTCACTTTAGCTGACGGGGAAAGACCAGTTACTAGTGTGTTTGCTTGTCCAAATACCTGATTAAGGTCTTGAAAATGATTATCTTCTTTTATAAGCGTTGTCAATATTGTCATTATTTCACTTCACCATTAAATTCATTCATAACATGGTCAAATCGTGATGTTTCAACAAACTTTTCAATTGCGCGTGCTGCGTGTTCGATAACTTTTTCCATCGTTACCATTTCATCATTTGAAAAGCGTTGTAAAACATAATCAGGTACCGTCATACCATTCGTTGGTCTTCCCACACCAATACGAATACGTTTAAATTGGTCTGTACCAAGCATTTTAATAATTGATTTCATACCATTGTGACCGCCCGCACTTCCTTTTTGTCTTAAGCGAACTTGTCCTTGTTCTAAATCTAAATCATCATATAAGACAATTAAATCTTCTGGATTAACATTGTAATAATCCATAATCGGTGCAACTGCTTCACCTGACAAATTCATCATTGTCATTGGTTCGATAAATAACACTTTATCGCCGTTCATTCGTTCAATTGTATATGCACCTTTAAACTTTTGTTTATCTAATGAAAAATTATTTTTCTCTAAAATATAATCAACGACTTCAAAGCCGATATTATGTCTTGTAAGTTCAAAACGTTTACCTATATTACCTAGACCTACAATACATTTCATGCGTGTTTACCTCCAACATAATTGTTTCATTTATTATTATAATGACAACATCCATTTTCCGCCATTGCCATCAATTATCATTATTCTTTAGCTTAGTAAGTATGTATTTTAAAATCGAGTACATTAAAATTTTTATGATGTATCATTGTTGAGTTTAATGTCTTTTACTCACTAAAATTAATTAAACTTTAGTACAAAGTAATAAAGTTTAATTAAGCTTTATAATAACACAAAAAGCACCATGCTTATATTAAAATAAGCACAGTGCTTGTTAAACAAAGTATAAAAACTTTAATGTAACAGATTAAAATTACTCTTCAGTTTTTTCTTCGTCTTCTTTGCTTTCGCCAACAACTTCTGGTTCTTCAGTTTGTTGTTCGCCTTCCATAGCTTCGATTTCTTCTTCAGTTGGTTCTTCAGTTGGAGCAACTACTGTTACTACTGATTCAGCTGAATCGTTTTCGATTTTGAAGTCGCCAGTTACTTTAACATCAGCAACAGTTAAGCTGTCGTTAATGTTTAATTCAGTAATGTCTACTTCGATTGCTTCTGGAATATTGTCTGGAGTAGCAGTTACTTCTAAGTTGAATAATGGTTGTTCAACTACGCCGCCTTCTTTAGCGCCTACTGCTTCACCAACTAATTGAACTGGTACTTCAACAGTACGTTCTTCACTCATATTGATTGCTAAGAAGTCAATGTGAGTAATTTGGTTTTTAAGTGGATCGAATTGGTAGTCTGCAACCATAACTTTGATAGTTTTAGAACCAACGCCTAATTCGATAACACCGTTACGACCTACTTCACGGATAACTTTGATGAATTCTACTTCATCAACTTTAACTGACACGTTTTTAGTACCGTAACCGTATACTACTGCTGGTACTTTACCAGATTTTCTTAATTGTTTAAGATCTGAACGTGTTTGTTTACCTTGACGGATGATTGACTTTAATGAAGCCATTCTCATTTCCACCTTTCATTTTTGCTCAAAACGAGCACCTCACTTACCCATCAACATCATCGTTGCTTGCAAGTGTTTATTTATTCGTATAATCACGAACGAAACTATTATACACGTTTGGAATATGTTCGTCAAACGCCTTTTAAATATTAGTCAAATAATACGCTAACTGATTCTCTTTCGTATACACGAATGATAGCTTGTGCGATTAAACCAGCAACAGATAATTCTTTAGTGTTAGATGGTTTGCGATCTTCATCTAAATGAATTGAGTTTGTTACGATTAATTCTTTTATAGCAGAATTTTCGATACGTTCTTTAGCCGGTCCTGATAAAACAGGGTGTGTACAACAAGCATATACTTCTTTAGCACCTTTATCTTTTAATGCTTGTGCAGCTAAAGTGATTGTACCTGCTGTATCAATAATATCGTCAATAATAATTGCCGTACGTCCTTCAATCTCACCAACAATGTTCATCACTTCAGCAACATTTGGTCTAGGACGACGTTTATCTATAATTGCAATTGGAGTTTTTAAAATGTCAGCTAATTTACGTGCACGTGTAACACCGCCATGGTCTGGTGAAACAACGACACATTCTTCTGGGTTAATATTCGGATCATCTTTGAAATGTTTAGCAAGAATTGGCACACCCATTAAGTGGTCAATTGGAATATCAAAGAATCCTTGAATTTGTGGTGCATGTAAGTCTAACGCAATCATACGAGTTGCGCCAGCTGTTTCGATTAAGTTTGCAACTAATTTAGCAGTGATTGGCTCACGGCTACGGGCTTTTCTATCTTGTCTTGCATATCCATAATATGGCACTACAATATTGATTGTTGCTGCAGAAGCACGTTTACAAGCATCAATCATAATTAATAATTCCATTAAATGTAGATTCACAGGATATGATGTTGGTTGAATAATAAATACGTCACAACCACGAATACTCTCTTCGATATTAATTTGAATTTCTCCATCACTAAAACGTTTAACTGAACATTTACCTAGTTCAATTCCTACTTGGTCAGCAACTTCTTGCGCTAATGCTTCGTTTCCTTTCAATGAAAAAATCTTTAATGACGAATTCTTATATTCATTATTTAACATTTATAGTCCTCCAATTATTTACTTACGCAATTACTATTATATATAAAATGTAACTCCATTACTATGCGAATCATTAAATCATAAAGATTACATTAATATTACATAGGATTATCCTTTTATCCTAGCCATTTTAAATACGTAAATGATCATTTCCTATATCCTTCTTTTGTTGTTTGTCTTGCTCTTGCCACAGCTAAACTGTCATTTGGTACGTCATCTGTGATTGTGGAACCAGCTGCCACCAATACATCATCACCAATTGTTACAGGTGCTACTAAATTAACATTGCAACCTACAAATGAATCTTTGCCGACGATAGTTTTAAATTTATTTTCACCATCATAGTTAACTGTAATCGTTCCGCAACCAATATTAGTACGTTCGCCAATTACAGCATCGCCAATATAACTTAAATGTGAAACCTTGGCACCATCTTTAAGATCTGCTTTTTTAATTTCTACAAAATTTCCAACCTTAACATCTGCACCTAATTGCGCGCCTGGTCTCAATTGCGCAAACGGTCCGACCTTAGTATTCGCTCCTACGCTAGCATCATTAACAACAGACTGTTGAATACATGCACCATTTTCAATCGTACTATTGTTAATTTCAGAGTACTGACCAATAACAACATCTTCGCCAATTTCTGTACGACCATTAATTCGTACGCCTGGTTCAATGACTGTATCACTACCAATTGTAACGTCTGGACCAATATAAGTGCTGTCAGGATCGATGATTGTCACACCATTTAGCATGTGATAATGATTCGTACGACGTTGCATCGCCTTCTCAGCCTGACTAAGCATTACACGATCATTTACACCCATGATTTCTTCAACATCATTGGTACGATAGACTTCTACGATGCCGCCATCATTTAAAATTAACGACAATACATCAGGGAGGTAATATTCACCTTGCGCATTATCATTTTTCACTTGTGTTAATTTTTCAAACAACGTTTTATTATTAAACGCAAAAATACCTGAACTAATTTCATTAATATCCTTTTCAGCTTGCGTTGCATCTTTCTCTTCAACTATGCGTTCTAAACGACCTGACGCATTTCGAACGATTCTTCCGTATCCATATGGTTGTTGAATCGATGCAGATAATACAGTTGCTTGAGCATTAGCATCCTCGTGATGCGCAATCAATGTTTCTAATGTTTCCTTTGTGATGAGCGGTGTGTCACCACATACAACGATTGTCGTACCTTCCTTGTCTTCTAAGTGTGATTTCGCCATTTGCACTGCATGCGCAGTACCGAGTTGTTCCTCTTGAAAACTGTATAAAGAACGCTCGCCTAAATGTCCTTTTACACTTTCAGCACCATGTCCTACGATGGTTACAACTTGATCGACACCAGAGCCTTTCACACTTTCCAATACATGTTCGACCATAGGTTTCCCAGCAACCTCGTGTAGCACTTTATACTTTTTAGATTTCATTCTTGTGCCTTTACCTGCTGCCAAAATTATCGCGTGTCTTCGCATGAACATTAACCCCCATTAAATTTTACACTTCGTCATTATTATAATTTAATCTGCAATACTCTTTCAACATATAAAAGGCATTGTTTTTAATTCGTTGTAATTTTAAAAACAACTTTTTTCTTACTTCAAAAATACGAGCATCATTCAAACGCAATTTTTATCAGCAATGAATCAATAATTTTCATATCATCATAATCTGTTAACGTATATATTTATTAGCCTTTCATTAAAAATAAAAAAACATTAATACAAACTAAAAAAACTGCCGACAAAGCTTTATGCTTTATCGACAGTATCAAATCAACTTATTGCAAATGTATTACATCGCTAAATATAAAATTGATTAAGCTTCTTCTGAATCTTCTGATGTAGCGTTTTTATCTGGTACTACTTCATCTGTTTCATCATATACTTTCATCACTGCATCTTGAATTTCTTGTCTCATATCTGAATTAATAGGATGCGCGATGTCGCGGAATTCACCATCTGGTGTACGTTTACTTGGCATTGCAACGAACAAGCCAGAGTTTCCTTCAATTACACGTAAATCATGAATTACGAAAGCTTCATCTAATGTAATGGAAACGAGTGCTTTCATTCGTCCATCTGTTTGTATTTTTCTAAGTCTTACATCTGTCACTTTCATGTAGTGAGCCCCCCTATAGTATATATCTCTCTGTTTTATTTAGAAGCTTGATTAAACATATTAATCGAAAATTATAATTCCTTAATTTTACTTACTAATTCAATTTCTACTTTCACATCTTTTGGCAAACGCGCAACCTCTACACAACTACGCGCTGGCTTGTGTTCATTAAAATATTGACCATACACTTCATTTATTTTTTGGAAATCATTCATATCTTTAATGAAAATGGTCGCTTTCGCAACAGAATTCAAATCAGATCCTGCTTCTTCCAAAACAACCTTTAAATTTTCTAAAACTTGTTTTGTCTGTGCTTGAACATCAGCGCTTACGATATGTCCATCAACATTCAATGGAATCTGACCAGAAGTATAAACCATACCATTCACAACTGTTGCATGCGAATATGGTCCAAGTGCTTCCGGTAATCTTGTTGTGTTAATGATTTTCATAATACTAAAACTCCTTTTATGAAAACTTAGATAAACTGTTGCCAGGTTCTACGTTAAACTCTTGATTATATTCATCTACATCAGATAATTTCACTAAGGAAGTATAATCTTCAATCAATCTTTGTTTAACTTCTTTTGATTCTACAAGTACTGATACCCCTTTTACATGGGCTTTAAACTCATTCATTAAATTCATAACACCATTAATAGAGCCACCAGCCCTCATAAAATCATCGACAACTAAAACATTTGAATTTTCTGCTAAAGTTCTCTTCGAAAGTACCATCGTCTCTATTTTTCTTGAAGATCCTGAAACGTAATTAATTGAAACTGTAGAACCTTCAGTCACCTTGTTGTCTTTTCTAATCACTACTACTGGTAAATTTAAAATATTAGCAACCGCATTTGCCAATGAAATACCTTTTGTCGCAATGGTAACAACAGCATCTAATTTTTCTTCCATGTAAATACTGGCAATTAACTTACCAACTTTGTTTAGTAGCGATGGATTACCTACCAAATCTGATAAAAATAAATATCCGCCAGGTAACAAACGTTCTTTCTCTTCTAATAGAGTAATGACCTCATTAACAACTTCAGTCGCCTCTTCTTTACTCATCATTGGTTTATACGTGACACCACCACTTGCGCCAGCAGTAGTAATTACTGTACCTAACTTTTCTTTTTGGAATGTATTTTTTATAATTTGGACATCTTCACTTATTGAAGACTTCGCCTGTTTAAATTTTTTCACAAAAAAAGTTAATGGAATCAATTTATTCGGATGGTTCATCAAATATTGCGTCATAAAAACAATTCTCTCGCTTCGTTTATATCTCATCTTTTCAACCCTTCTATCCTAATAGTCTAACTAAGTACACTTCATTACAACAACCGTTAACTGCATTATAAATATTTTTTGCTTGGCTTTCTTTTCGTGCTAGCCCATACACAGTCGGTCCGCTTCCACTCATTAACGCACCATCTGCACCACTTTTCAACATATTATTTCTTAATTTATCGATTTGTGGGTGTTTTGAAACAGAAATTGGCTCTAATCGATTAGACAAACTTTGACATAATTGTTGATAATCTCGATTTTCTAAGGCCTCATAACACATTTTCGTATGTACGTCGTAACGCTTATCTAAATTGATCAACTTAAATATATCTGGTGATGATATGCCTAAGTTTGGTTTAGCAAGAATCACCCAAGCTGAAGGTGGTTTATTTAAAAACTCGATTTTCTCTCCTCTTCCAGTACATAGTGCAGTTTTATTATAAATACAAAACGGAATATCTGTCCCAATTTTACTGCCTAGTAGAGCCAATTCTTCCAAACTCGCCCCTATATCAAAAAGTCGATTCAATCCTCTTAACGTTGCTGCTGCATCAGCCGAACCTCCAGCTAAGCCAGCAGAAACAGGTATTTCTTTATCGATAGAAATTGTTACACCTTGCTTTAGTTGATATTGCTCAATAAATAGTTGCGCTGCACGATATGCGAGATTTTTATGATTAGAAGGCACATAATTATGTTCAATCTCAACAACTATCTTTCGATCTTTTCTTTTATGAAAAGTTAAACGATCATTTAAATCAACTGTTGTCATTATCATTTCAATCTCATGATAGCCATCATTTCTTTTAAAAAGTGTATCGAGCGTAAAATTAATTTTGGCTGGTGCCGTTTCATATATCATTTTCCGCCCTCTTTTCGTTATCTTAATATGATGATTTTAACATAAAGAGAATTAATATTTGACATTTTAATTTGTTTTTTAGTGTTTTTTTAATAAAAAAGTAATTTTCTCCATCTAATTACTTAGTATTTACTTGTATTTGTGTTTATAAATACAATTATCCATTTACTGAAAAATCTATAAGCGAAACATCAGTGTTAAACATTTTGTAAATAAAAAGAGTATTGAACATAATGCCCAACACTCAAATAATTATCATAATATTTACTTCTTATACTAAGAAACGTCTAACATCTCTATATGTCTTATTTAGTGTGCAATTGATTCGTGATGATTATCCTCTTCAAATGAAACTTGAACATTTTCAGTTAACACATCAGTGTATGTATAAGATACTCTCTCAAAGTTGTGTTTGTCTTGATCTAACTCAACAATGAAAACTGACGGATATGTTTCTTTTAAAATTCCAGAACGTTTTATTGTTTTCTTACGGCCTCCATTGGCTTTCAGTACAATACGATTTCCTAAATGACAATCAATAGAATTTTTGATGTCCAAAATTGATTTTGGCATATTGCTCCACCTCGCTACAAGTTACATAATACCATATTTGCAGCGTTTTCGTCAAACAAAATTTAAATTTTAACAATAGTGCTTTGCTTTGTCAATCATTTAATTTTCTAATTGAGGGAATTTTTTCTTTTCTTCATACAATTTAGCAAAATCTTGAATAGATAGCGTTTCACCGCGACGTCTTGGATCAATACCTGCTTGTTCCAACCATTGTAAAATCACTTCTTTGTGTTGTTTACCATCTTTAAAATAATTTTGATAGTTATTGTTAATTGTCTTTCTTCTTTGTGCAAATGCTGCTTTTGCTAACTTAAAGAATGCTTCCTCGTTATCTACTGTTACTAACGGTTCAGTTCTCTGCATCAGTTTTACAACTATTGAATCAACATTAGGTGGTGGCATAAATACAGATTTAGGTACCGTTAATACTTTACTAGTCTCTGTATAGTATTGTACGACAATTGATAATGAACCATATGCTTTTGAACCTACTTCAGCATTTAAGCGTTCGCCCACTTCTTTTTGCATCATCACCACGTAGCCATCAATTGGTATATCTTGTTGCATCAAATTTAATAAAATTGGCGTCGTAATATAGTACGGCAGGTTTGCAACAACCATTATTTTTTCACAATCTTGTAAATGATTTTCAACAGCTTCTTTAATATTCGCTTTTAAAATATCTTCATTAATCACCGTCACATTATCATAAGGTGATAGTGTATCATTTAATACAGGTATTAAACGTTGATCAATTTCAAATGCCAATACTCTTTTAGCATGTCTGGCCAATTGTTCTGTCAACGACCCCATACCTGGACCAATTTCAATCACCCCAGTTTGTGCATCAATATCACTTGCATCAATGATATTATTAATGATATTCACATCTATCAAAAAGTTCTGTCCTAAACTTTTTTTAAAATTAAAGCCATATTTATCTAACAACGCTCGCGTTCTTGATGGTGTTGCAATATCTTTATTATCCAACATTTTCACTTCCTCATTCATCTTCTAAAGCTTGCCTTACATCCGCTTCGGTATAACCAAATGCATTTAACTTTTTCAATAACTGCTTACCATTGGAATGGCCGATTCGCAATTTTCTACTTAAAATTTCTCTACGGCGCCTTGCATCTTTCCCAACAATTAACCCCAACTCTATAAGCACAGATTTATCAATTGATTCATAAGCTTCATCAAAGGGTGAACTAACATGCATTAACGCTTCTTTAATATCAATTAAGTCGGCATGTTCAACACCAATTTTCCCTTTTTTATTTTTAGCTTTTTCTCTATCAATATACGCATGTTTAACACCTTTGACATGTTCAGTAATTGTACTTCTAATTTTATCTCCTGGGAAATCTGGATCTGTTAATACAATAACGCCTCGACTTTGTTGAGCATTTCTAATTACTTCTAAAGTTTGTTCGTTGATGGCACTACCATTCGTTTCAATCGTATCACATTCAACAGCTCGTTTAACACGCTCAGTATCATCTCGTCCTTCTACAACTATAAACTCATTGATTTTCATTTAAAACGCCTTCCTACAATTCTTAATTTCAAAGCTCTAACCATCTCTATCGTACGTATTGCACATGCACGATATTTTAATTTAAAAAAGTGAGAAAGAACCATAGCATATTAAACGAATATAGCATCGTTTACATTTATGGCGGTGATCTTTCTCACTTTTAACTTTATGAATTTAAATTAAACAATTTCTCTGCATTTTTAGTTGTTTGTTCGCACACTTCTTCATAAGATAAGCCTTTTAATTCAGCAATTTGTTCAGCTACTAAAGTTACTCTCGCCGGTTCATTTCGCTTCCCTCTATACGGATGTGGCGAAAGATACGGTGCATCGGTTTCAACTAGCAAACGCTCCATTGACACATGCTTAGCAACTTCTTTAGGCTGTTTAGCATTTTTAAATGTCACAGGTCCTCCTAATGAAATATAAAAATTCAGCTTATTAGTTACAATATCTGCAATTTCTGGAGAACCACTAAAGCTATGCATAATCCCGCCTACCTCTTCAGCATGCTCCTCCAATAAGATATCGATACAGTCTTGAGTTGCTTCACGGTTATGAATGATAATTGGTAACTTCAAACGCTTAGCTAAAGCAATTTGCTTTCTAAAAACTTCCTTTTGAACATCTGCAGGAGATTTATCCCAGTGATAATCTAATCCCATTTCACCAATACCAATCACTTTTGGATGCTGAGCTAAAGATTCAATCCATTCCAAGTGTTCTTCTGTAAAATCAATTGCGTCAACTGGATGCCAACCGATAATGCCATATAAAAAATCATACTCATCGATTAATTTCATCGCGCGTTCAATTGTCGATTTGTTAAAACCAACTACAAACATACGATCAACACCTGCTTCTCTAGCACGTGTAATCACTTCACTCAAATCATCATCGTATTGCTCATCATTTAAATGGACATGTGTATCGATTAACATAATTATCTCTCCTAATTTTTAAAAATACAGTTATTTAATCACTGCACCATTTGGAATTGCACTTGGTAAACTTACTAAGGTTAATACACCATCTTTTTCAGCAGATAATATCATACCTTCAGATTTTTGTCCCATTAATTTAGCTGGTTTCAGGTTAGTAACAACTGCTACTTTTTTACCAATAATATCATCTGGTGTATAGAATTTGGCAATTCCTGATACAATTTGTCTTTGTTCAGAATCTAAGTCTACTTGAATTTTTAAAAGCTTATCTGACTTCTTAACATGTTCAGCATCAATAATCGTTGCTGCCTTAATTTCAACTTTATCAAAGTCTTTAATATCAATTTGAGGTTTGCTAGGAATCTCTTCTTTTTCCTCTTCAGTAGCAGGCGGTTGCATTGATTCTTTGATATATGCAATTTCCGCTTCGCTATCCAATCTTGGGAAAATAGGTTTAGGTTGCCCAGTAACCATAATTGACTCAGTAAGCACACCATATTGCTCTAAACTACTAAATTCCATAAATTGAGGATTGTTTATGTTCAATTGTTCAAAAATCTCTTTCGGCGCATGTGTTAAGAATGGACGTAATAATACAGCTGCATAACGAATATTTTCAACTAAGTGAGCCATTACATTGCCTAACATATCTTTTTGGCTATCGTCCTTAGCTAATACCCAAGGCGTTGTTTCGTCAATATACTTATTCGTTCTACTTATAAACTTCCATACCGTAGATAATGCCACAGAAAATTGCAAACTTTCCATGCTTTCAGTGTAGCTTTTCACTGTTTCTAAAGCCATAGCTTCCATTTCTTCATCTAATTCATGAAGTGGACCTTGATACGCTGGTAATTCGCCATCAAAGTACTTATTAACCATAGAAATCGTACGGTTTACTAAGTTACCTAAGTCATTTGCTAGATCGAAATTTGTACGCTCAACAAATGCTTCAGGTGTAAATACGCCATCTGAACCAAATGGTAATTCACGCATTAGATAATAACGTGTAGCATCTAAACCATAGCGATCAATTAAAATATTAGGGTCTACAACATTACCTTTAGATTTACTCATTTTTCCATCTTTCATCAAAATCCAACCATGTGCAAAGACTTTTTTAGGTAACGGTAAGTCTAATGCCATCAATAAAATAGGCCAAATAATTGAGTGGAATCGCACAATTTCCTTAGCCATTAAATGAATATCTGCTGGCCAGTATTTGTTAAATAGTGACTCATCATCTGATAAATAGCCTAATGCTGAAATATAGTTAACTAACGCATCAATCCAAACATAAACAACATGTTTTGGATTAGACGGAACATGGACACCCCAGTTAAATGATGTACGAGAAACAGCTAAATCAGCAAGTCCTGGTTTAATGAAGTTGTTAATCATTTCATTTTTTCTTGATGGTGGTTGTATAAAATCTGGATTTTGGTCATAGAACTCTAATAAACGGTCTGTATATTTACTAATATTAAAGAAATAACTTTCTTCTTTAACTAGTTCAACTTCGTGTCCAGAATCTGGACTTTTGCCACCAATAATTTTACCGTTTTCGTATTGTGGGTCTACTAATTGTGACTCTGTATAGTATGTTTCATCCGGAACAGAATACCAACCTTCATATTCACCTAAATAGATATCACCTTGCTTTAATAAACGTTCAAACACTTGCTCAACGACATGTTTATGACGTTCTTCAGTTGTTCTGATAAAATCATCATTTGAAATTTCAAGCTTAGCCCACAATTGTTTAATTCCAGCAATCATCTCATCCAAATATTCAATTTCTGTCTTACCAGCTTTTTGAGCTTTTTCTTGAATTTTTTGACCGTGTTCATCCGTTCCAGTCAAATAACGAACATCATATCCTTGCATTCTCTTATATCTTGCAATAACATCTCCAGCCACTGTAGAATATGCATGTCCTATATGTAAATTCCCACTAGGATAGTATATTGGGGTTGTTATATAAAATGTTTCTTTAGCCATAACTGTTCCTCCTCGTAATGTCTCACTTCAAATAATATCTAAGATTTCTATGCATTTCAACGGACGCGAACATTTATCTCGTCATCTCATTTTCATCTTATTCAATGTTAAGGTATTTATTACTTTCAATGTATTTATTTTACATTAAAAAACGTCGATGTCATCATTTTTTTATCATAGTCAACATCATTTTATCAGTATCAATGCAAAATGATAACTTACCATTTAAAATTACAGCTTGCGTTTATAAAATCGTTTAAAATTTCATATAATCGATAAAGTGATTAACTTATTTGATGATAAATATTATATACTTCATTCGTTTTAAGTTGTCGTTCTTCAGCAACTTTTTTAATAGCTTGTTTTGGTTTCATCTGTGAAGTTTGAATATAATGATCAACATGCTCATTGATAGATAAATCATCAAACCACGATATCTCATTGTTCGCTTTAGCACCTTCAATTAAGATAACGAATTCGCCTTTCAATGGTACATCGCCTTGCTGAATCAATGCTTGTAATTGTGTTACATCATCAGTTACAATTTGTTCGAACTTCTTAGTTAATTCACGCCCTAGTGATACTTGTCGTGTTGCATCTATCTTTGCAATTGTTTTTAATGTATCTGTCACACGATGCGGTGATTCGTATATAATTAATGTGCTATTTTCATGCATACGTTGCTCTAATACAGCACTTTTTTCTTTCTCTTTTCGTGGCAAAAATCCTAAAAATGTATATACATATGAAGGTAATCCACTAGCCATCAAAGCCGTCAGCCCAGCATTAGGTCCAGGCACAGTCTCTACTTTAATATTAGCTTCTCTGGCTGCCACTACTAATTCGTATCCAGGATCACTAATTAAGGGCAATCCAGCATCAGATACGAGCGCAACGTCAAGACCTAATTCTAACTGTTCAATGATAAAAGCAGTCTGCTTATCCTTGTTATGTTCGTGATATGACTTTAATGGAGTTGGAATATCATAATGTTTACACAGCTTACTAGTTACTCTAGTGTCTTCACAAGCAATCATATCAACACGTTTCAATACATCAACTGCTCTATAAGTAATATCTGCTAAATTACCAATTGGTGTGCCCACTAAATATAATACAGCCATACTATCGCTCCTTAATTAATCGCAATTTCTTTTGTCTGGTATAAGTTTTAATTTCATATTCACGCTTCAATGCTTCAGACTTTGTCTCATACATTTCTTGATAAACTAAATGCACCGGACGTCTTACTTTCGTATATTTGGCTCCTTGACCTCGGTTATGTTTTTCAACACGTGCATTAACGTCTTTAGCGTATCCTGTATATAAACTTCCATCACTACATTTTACAATATATACAAAATGACTATCCATAATATACTTCCTTCATTTCTTCGCTATAATTACCATCTTCATTATAAATATAAAATGGGGGCATGATTTCTAAACCTTGATTTCCACCTTTTCGACCTTCTACAACTATCGTTTGTGCCGATTTCCCTACTTTACTATATATAAAAACGACTTTCTTAGGTTCAATATTCACTTTTCTCATTTCAAACAAGACATCCATTAGTCTATCTGCACGATGTACCATATTTAGCCTGCCACCTTCTTTTAATAAATGACGGGCTGCAATCATGCAATCTTCAAGTGTACACATAATCTCATGTCTCGCTATCTTATGTGCTTCTTTTTGATGTTGGTGTTGCTGATTCTCTTTAAAATAAGGCGGATTACACGTTACTAAAGTATATTGTGAAGGTTTAAATACTTTAGTAACGTTTTTCAAATCCATGTGATGCATTGTTAAATATTCATCAACATCATTGAATTGAAATGTGCGTCGCGCCATATCGACAAGTGTTTTTTGAATCTCAACACCTTCTATATGTCGTGGATGTTTCGCAAACAATAACAAGGGTATCACCCCATTGCCTGAACATAAGTCCAATACAATATCTTTTGTTCTAGGTTTTGTAAAATGCCCTAACAACAAAGCATCCGTTGAAAACGAAAAAACATCATCATTTTGAATAATACTAAAATTTTCTTTGATTAGTTGATCAAATCGTTCATTCTCTTTTAACATTTTTAACTCCTATGAAGACAACCTTTTTCTATTGAGTAATTGAAATCTCTTTTTATATTATATGCCTATCTACATTCGATGTATTTTTGACTTTTAACAGCTACATTTTATAACTAATGATACTGCGCGCACACTTAATAATAACATTTAGTACCGCTATCTCTTATGCAATCACCAAAACTTTATACACAATTAAAGCCTGAAACATGCATTGTCTCAGACTTATCCAAACCATATTCATTTATAATTATAACACTATTTGAGAGTGCTTGATTAATCACTTAAAACTTCTAAACAGAACAGACAATCTTCACCATGTCGATGTTTTCCAAATAATTCGCCTTTACAAATATGAAATCCTTCTCCATACAATATAGCCAAATTATCTTTACTTGGTAATGGCTTTTTCACAGCTTTTGCTGGTTTTGAATTCGCAGTATCAATAGTAGTTGGTTCATCATTGCCCAACACCTTTTTCAAATTATCATTTTCAAGTTGAAGCGCTACATTTTCTTCTACTAATTCAACTGCAAGTGCCTTTAATTCTGAAGTTTCCTTTGAAAGTTGATTGACATTCATTTCTAAACGCATTATTTTTTCAAATATTTCATTGCGATCCAAATGTAATAATGCCTCCTTAATGCATAGTTTCTATTTCTTCTAATTTATATTCAAGTGGCTGTTCATGTCCCTCAAGCTTCACCTGCATAGAAATGTCTAATATATTTAAAGCAACTACTTTCCCGTTACCATCAGGCGTTTCAATTGCTTCACCGATATCAGGTAATTGTGCACGTACTTCCTCATAATAGTCATTTTCATATTTTAAACAACACATCAAACGACCACATGCACCAGAAATTTTAGTTGGATTTAATGATAAATTTTGATCCTTAGCCATCTTAATCGATACTGGTTCAAAATCCCCTAAAAATGTAGAACAACATAACGACCTACCACAAGGTCCGATACCGCCAAGCAATTTGGCTTCATCCCTTACACCAATTTGTCTCAACTCGATACGTGTTTTTAAATGTTGCGCTAATATTTTTACTAATTTTCTAAAATCAATACGATCATCCGCCGTAAAATTAAAAATAACTTTCGATTTATCTAATGTATATTCGCAATTGACTAAACGCATGTCCAAACCTTGTTCTCTTACAATGTCTTTACATAGTATTAATGCATTTTCAGCATCTCGTTCATTACAATTAAATTTATCAATATCTTTGTCATCAGCAACGCGAATAATATTTTTAAGAGGTAACACAACATCCTCTTCAGCAATATCCATTAATGGATTTTTAACAATACCTATCTCTATGCCTCTTTTAGATTCGACAACTACCCAGTCATCTATATCTACTTGTATATCATTAGGTGTATAATATTCTAATTTTCCCGCTTTTTGAAACTGAACACCTATTACATTTGGCATCTAACTCACACCCTTAATTACGATTTGTTCAAATACAAGCGTTGGATTTACATTTTGATTCAATTTCTTATGTGCTTCCGTCAGTTGATCAAACATCAAAATTAATTGATTAAACGACAACTTTTGCGCATATTGATCAATATCATTTTTTAAATCACTATATATTTGTTTATCCTCTACATTTACCTTTGTATGTATGATATCTTCGAAGAAACCATTCACAGCTGCAATAGTTAAAGATTGCAGTTTTTTATTTTTAGCCTGTTTCAATAAATCAATAATACCTATAAGTGCCATTGGCTTATTAGTAAGCAACAATTCACACCAACGTATAACTGATTTCCTTAATGCTAATAAATCAAATTCTTCATTTAAAGCCATTGCATTATCTATTTGCGTAGTATAAGTACTAATCATTTCAGCTACTGGCTTAGACATGTCTTGTTCAACTAATCTATTTATAAACTTTTCTTTATCAATAGGCTTGAAATATACATGCTGACACCTTGAATGGATTGTGTCTAAAATTTGCTCAGGTTTTGTAGACAATAAAATAGCAATCGTATTGTCCGGTGGTTCTTCAAGAAATTTCAAGATACTGTTTTCCCCTTGAACAGTTAACTTTTCAAAGTCTTCAATGATGTACACTTTATTTGTGCTTTCTATAGGAAGTTGATTCATATGACGCACAAGTTGTTCAACTTGTTCTTTCTTAATTGCATTCTCAGTTGTTGATATATACATAAAGTCTGGATGATTATATGTACTAACCTTTGTTTCACATTGACTATCTGTTTGACATAAAATAAGCTTTGCAAAATTAATCGCAACTTGTTTCATCGTTTGTGCATCATCACCTTCAAATAAATAGGCATGCGATAATTTATTTAAATGATATGCATTCGTCAATTGTTGCTGTTCATCCATTCATTACAAACTCCCTTTTGCTTTTATATAAAAAGGTTGCCAAAGAGCAACTAATTACTGCAACAATAGCGACCATGATTTGTGATTATTTTTAGAACCACAAAAATCAAATCTATTGGCATCTGAACTAGTCGCAGTCAAGCAACCCAAAATTGTTAATAACTTATTAATACACTATTTTAAGTATCTCTAATTGATGATTGTATTATAGAATTAAAATTGATGGAATGCATCAACTGGCATAACAAATACAGTAGCACCGCCAACTTCAACTTCAACTGGATATGGAATGTACGAATCCGCACTGCCTCCCATAGGTGTAATAGGTGAAACCAACTGTTCTCTATTACCACACGTTTGATTAATCACAGACAATATTTCATCTACACGGTCATCATTGACACCACATAAGAATGTTGTATTACCCGCTCTTAAAAACCCACCTGTTGTTGCCAATTTTGTTGCTCTAAAGTTATTTTTAACAAGTTGATCTGCAAGTTCCTGACTATCTTGATCTTGTACGATCGCTATAATCATTTTCATTTTATAACACCTCTTCTAACAATTATATCATATCTTTTCTAAATATTTGATGATAGTTTGATACGTGTCTTCAACAACATTTTCAAGAGGTTGATCTGCATTAACGCTTTTGAACCGTTGTGATTCATTATGAATGATTTCTTGGTAACCTTCAATTACTTTTTCGTGAAACTTTAAATCTTCTTGATCTAATCTATTTTGATCTCTTGAATTTTTAATAATACGTTCGCGACCTACTTCAGCACTAACATTTAAATAAATCGTCAAGTCTGGATATAATCCATTTATTGCAAATTCGTTTAATGCTCTTACTTCTTCAACGCCAATCCCTCTAGCATAACCTTGATAAGCTAATGAACTATCGATATAGCGATCACACAACACAACCTTACCTTCTTTTAAAGCTGGTATGACCTTTAATACAAGATGTTCTCTTCTAGATGCAGCAAATAACATTGCTTCAGTTCTAATGTCCATATCATTGCCTTCTAATACAATTTTACGTATTTCTTCACCAGTAGGAACACCACCTGGTTCTCTAGTCATAATGACATCATAATCTTTTACTAATCTATGGTAAACTTCATTAATTACAGTTGTTTTTCCAGAGCCTTCTGGGCCCTCAAAAGTTATAAAAGCTGACATTTTATTCATCCTCAACTAAAATTTTATTATTTTTAATTCCTTCAACTATCATTCCAGTTTCCAGATATTCATTTACCAATTCTATCATATTTTCAGTTATTGTTTCTCCTTTGAAAATAATAGGAATCCCTGGCGGATACGGGACAATATGTCGCGCCAGAACTTTACCTTTTGCCTTTTTCAAATCACACCAAGTAACATATTCAAAGCGTTTTGGTTTATAGTTACCTTCAGTTGTTAAAAGTTGTGTTTGTTTAACTTTAGAAACTGATTTTTTCGGTAAAATCATATCTTCAATTTTACGTAAAAGCGAATCAAATAAATACGTATCATCATGATGCCATAACGGCAATATCGCTAATGCTTGATAGTCGTCCGCTAATTCTAAATAGATATGTGCATTCATAAACCAATTTTGAATATCATGACCTGTAAAACCTTCATATTTTATCAGCAACTTCAACGGATCATCAACTTGAAGCATTTCAAAACCCTTCTTCTCCAAACATTCGATTAATTGCGCTCTCTTATCAAAAAACACGGTACTATCATATGTTTTATAGAACTCGGCAGCTGACTCTAAACTAGCCATAATCAAATACGAAGGACTAGATGTTTGGAAGTAGCTTAGATATTCTATAATAGTTTCTCTATAAGGTGCATTTTTATGAATATAAAGTACCGAGCCCATCGTTAAAGCTGGTAACGTTTTATGAAAAGATTGAACAACATAGTCAGCTTGATAATTTAATGTAGAATCTGGAAATCCTTGCAATCCAAAGTGCGCGCCGTGTGCTTCGTCAATGAGTACAGGAATATTTAATTGGTGCAAAGATTTGATAACCTCTTCTACATTAAATGTTTCACCGTAATAGTTAGGATAAGTCAACACAGCAAGTTTGTGACCGTCATTATTCAAACGGCTTAAATTAACTTTATTATAATGATTCGTTAACGGACTTTGATGCGTTTCAATAAAATGCCCTTCTTGTTGGCTAATATCGAGCGCATGTAATACAGATTTATGTACATTTCTTGCCATTAAGATATCGCCTTTTTTCTGTGAAAAAGACTGGATGACAGATAATATTCCTGAAGTGGTGCCATTCACTAAGAAATAAGCATCATAATCTGAATGTTTCTCCACCTGCTTCATACTTTCCAAAATGACTTCTTCAGGATGATGTAAATCATCTAATCCAGGTATTTCAGTTTTATCCATTGTCATTGATAATTGAGATAAATGACCGATAGTCATATTTTTATGACCCGGAACATGCAAAGAAATCGCTTCTTCTTGATTTAAACTTTCTAATTTATTTAAAATAGGTTGCTTCATGATATACGCTTCCTTTATTTACACTGTTTTGGAATTAGTTACTTTCAAAAGTATTAATTATATAGTAACACTTCTTTGACAAAAGTTAGTGTTACTTATGCAATAGCTTGTCTATTGTATAATAATTAATTTCCTTTTTGTATTTCGATTTAAAAAATATTAGACATAAAACCTAAAAACAGCAGTAAGATGATTTATGATTAAAAACTATCTTACTGCTGTTCACTTTTTATAATACTTCTGAATGTCTTCACTTATACTTCTAGTCACAGATTTAAACAATCAAAAGTGCACATTATTAAATTATCATTTCCAAAACTCAATGCGGCTCATCGCATCCATTTTTGCCTGG
>NZ_KV839134.1:0-31684 GCF_001838845.1 Staphylococcus sp. HMSC36A10 | reverse complement strand
ACTCGGATTCAGATAGCGATTCTGACTCAGATAGCGATTCAGACTCAGACAGTGACTCAGACTCAGACAGCGATTCAGATTCCGATAGCGATTCAGATTCCGACAGTGACTCAGACAGCGATTCAGACTCAGACAGTGACTCGGATTCAGATAGCGATTCCGACTCAGACAGTGACTCGGATTCAGATAGCGATTCTGACTCAGATAGTGACTCCGACTTAGACAGCGACTCAGATTCAGATAGCGATTCAGATTCCGACAGTGACTCAGATTCGGATAGCGATTCAGAATCAGATAGTGACTCCGACTCAGGTTCTAACAATAATGTAGTGCCGCCTAATTCACCTAAAAATGGTACTAATGCTTCTAATAAAAATGAGGCTAAAGATAGTAAAGAGCCATTACCAGATACAGGTTCTGAAGATGAAGCGAATACGTCACTAATTTGGGGATTATTAGCATCATTAGGTTCATTACTACTTTTCAGAAGAAAAAAAGAAAATAAAGATAAGAAATAAGTAATAATGATATTAAATTAATCATATGATTCATGAAGAAGCCACCTTAAAAGGTGGCTTTTTTACTTGGATTTTCCAAATATATTGTTTGAATATAATTAATAATTAATTCATCAACAGTTAATTATTTTAAAAAGGTAGATGTTATATAATTTGGCTTGGCGAAAAAATAGGGTGTAAGGTAGGTTGTTAATTAAGGAAAATTAAGGAGAAAATACAGTTGAAAAATAAATTGCTAGTTTTATCATTGGGAGCATTATGTGTATCACAAATTTGGGAAAGCAATCGTGCAAGTGCAGTGGTTTCTGGGGAAGAGAATCCATATAAATCTGAGTCATTGAAATTAAATGGGAAAAGAAGCACTACAATAACTAGTGATAAATATGAAGAAAATTTAGATATGTTAATATCGTCATTATCATTTGCAGATTATGAAAAATATGAGGAACCAGAATACAAAGAAGCAGTTAAAAAGTATCAACAAAAATTTATGGCTGAAGATGATGCATTAAAAAAATTTTTTAGTGAAGAGAAAAAAATAAAAAATAGAAATACTAATACTAATACTAATACATCAAATTATCTGGGGTTAACACACGAAAGATATGAGTCAATTTATAATTCATTAAAAAAACATCGTGAAGAATTTTCAAAAGAAATCGAAGAAATTAATAATAAAAATCCAGAGTTAAAAGAATATAACAATGAGGAACAAACTAAAGCTGATACGGAATTAAACACTCTTGAAAATCAAGTACTAATGATAGGTTATACATTTTATCACTCGAATAAAAATGAAGTAGAAGATTTATATAACAAATTAGATATGATTCTTGGTTATAAAGATGAAGAGAGAAAAAAGAAGAGGGCTACCAATCAAAGAATGTTCAATAATAAAAAAGAGGATTTAGAAACTATTATTGATGAATTCTTTGGAGAAATTGGACAACAAAGGCCAACATCTATACCAACATTAGCGCCTAAAGAAGAGAAAGAAACAAATACTAATAATGCTAATAAATTAAAGTATGACACTGAAGCAGCAAAAACTGACGAATCAAAAAGAAGTAATCGAAGTAAAAGAAGTTTAGATTCTCAAAATTATAAATCTGTTTCAAAAGAAGTAACTGCAGAGCAAAAAGCTGAATATGAAAAAAGAGCTGAAGAAAGAAAAGCAAGATTTCTAGATAGACAAAAAAGTAAAAAAGAACCGGTTGTATCATTAGAATACGATTTTGAACACAAGCAACGTTTTAATAACGCAAATGACAAACAACTTGTTGTTTCTGCACCAACAAAGAAACCAACAACACCGACTACATATACTGAAACAACGACTCAGGTACCAATGCCTACAGTTGAGCGTCAAACTCAGCAACAAATCGTTTACAAAACACCAAAACCATTAGTTGGATTAAATGGTGAAAGTCATGATTTCACAACAACGCATCAATCACCAACAACTTCAAATCACACGCATAATAATGTTGTTGAATTTGAAGAAACGTCTGCTTTACCTGGTAGAAAATCAGGATCACTGGTTGGTATAAGTCAAATTGATTCTTCTCATCTAACTGAACGTGAGAAGCGTGTAATTAAGCGTGAACACGTTAGAGAAGCTCAAAAGTTAGTTGATAATTATAAAGATACACATAGTTATAGAGACCGATTAAATGCACAACAAAAAGTAAATACATTAAGTGAAGGTCATCAAAAACGTTTTAATAAACAAATCAATAAAGTATACAATGGCAAATAATTAATGCATGGCTGCAAAGCAAATAATGAGTTTGTCGAAAAAATAATAACATTTTAAACTAGCAATAAATAATATCTAAGTTATCATTTCAATGATGCAATCTAGTATAGTCCACATTCTAAACAGGTGTGGACTATTACTTTTTTCACTTTATATTACGAAAAAATTATTATGCTTAACTATCAATATCAATAATTAATTTTAAGCTGAAAAACAATAAAAATGTTAAGACAACGTTTACTTCAAGTTAATTATTATACTGAAAATTCTGGTATATAATGCTGTTAGTGAATATAACAGGAAAATTAAATTGGTTATAATATTGAGTCTATATAAAGGAGAAATAACAGATGAAAAAGAAATTATTAGTTTTAACTATGAGCACGCTATTTGCTACACAACTTATCAATTCAAATCACGCTAAAGCATCAGTGACAGAGAGTGTTGACAAAAAATTTGTAGTTCCAGAATCAGGAATTAATAAAATTATTCCATCTTACAATGAATTTAAAAAAGCACCAAAAGTAAATGTTAGTAATTTAACTGACAATAAAAACTTTGTAGTTTCTGAAGACAAATTGAATAAGATTTCGGATCCTTCAGCAGCAAGTAAAATTGTAGATAAAAACTTTGCCGTACCAGAATCAAAGTTAGGAAACATTGTACCAGAGTACAAAGAAATCAATAATCGCGTGAATGTAACAACAAACAATCCAGCTTCACAACAAGTTGATAAGCATTTTGTTGCTAAAGGCCCAGAAGTAAATAGATTTATTACGCAAAACAAAGTAAACCACCACTTCATTACTACGCAAACCCACTACAAGAAAGTTATTACTTCATACAAATCAACACATGTACATAAACATGTAAATCATGCAAAGGATTCTATTAATAAACACTTTATTGTTAAACCATCAGAATCGCCTAGATATACACATCCATCTCAATCTTTAATTATCAAGCATCATTTTGCAGTTCCTGGATATCACGCGCATAAATTTGTTACACCAGGGCATGCTAGCATTAAAATTAATCACTTTTGTGTTGTGCCACAAATAAATAGTTTCAAGGTAATTCCACCATATGGTCACAATTCACATCGTATGCATGTACCAAGTTTCCAAAATAACACAACAGCAACACATCAAAATGCTAAAGTAAATAAAGCATATGACTATAAATACTTCTATTCTTATAAAGTAGTTAAAGGTGTGAAGAAATATTTCTCATTTTCACAATCAAATGGTTATAAAATTGGGAAACCATCATTAAATATCAAAAATGTAAATTATCAATATGCTGTTCCAAGTTATAGCCCTACACACTACGTTCCTGAATTTAAGGGTAGCTTACCAGCACCACGAGTATAAAAATTGGCACTAAGTTTACGAGATATGATAAATACCTATTATTTTAAATATAGTCTACAATCTATGTGGTTGTAGGCTGTATTTTTTGCAGTTTATCAATAAACACCCATCAACAAATTATACCGTTTTTCTACTTTGAAAGTTGGAAGTAACATAATCTTAAATAAATATATTATTAATTAAGATAAATATAATACTCAAGATTATTGTTAATAGTTTGTTCATCGCAAGTTAATTATTGTTTCTAAAATATTGGTATATAATTTTCAATGGCGAAGAAAACAGGGTGAAAAAGTCGGTTTTTATATCAAAGCAAATAAGGGAGCATAAACAAATGAAAAGGAAAGTATTAGTACTAACAATGGGTGTAATTTGTGCAACTCAATTATGGCATTCTAATCACGCAAACGCATTAGTAACAGAGAGTGGCGCAAATGATACTAAGCAATTTACTGAAATTGTATCGGAAGAGAAAGTTATAACAGTTGAACATGCTCAAATTAATATTTTTCAATCTAATAGCAATTCAAACTTGATGGAGTTCAACATATTAACAATGGGCGGTAAATCAGGAGCTATGGTTGGTTATAGTGAAATTGACTCATCACATTTCACAGACCGTGACAAACGCGTTATTAGACGTGATCATGTTAAAGAAGCACAAAGCTTAGTAGAGAACTATAAAGATACACAAAGTGCTGATGCTAGGATGAAAGCCAAACAAAAAGTTAACACATTAAGCAAACCGCATCAAAACTATTTCAATAAACAAATTGATAAGGTTTATAATGGATTACAACGCTAATCCAAAGTAAATTATAAGTTATACATCTCGTTTTTAAATGACAATTTATCCCCGTAAATATTATAAATAATCTTTTCAAATTCCACATAGATATAGAGACACTAATAAACCTCTTTGTCTCGATATGATAGTCTGCAACGATTCATGTTGTAGGCTTTTTAATTTTACAAATAAGGCTAAATATATAAGTTCTGGCACCTAAAATATAGAAAATACATAAAAGTAAGTATAGTTATTTTATTATAATTATTAAATTTTTATTAATTAATTGTAAAAATGTAGAATTATAATTAATTAACGTTTAATATTAAAATTAACTAAAAAGAAAGAGGTGTTAGTTATGACAGAATACTTATTAAGTGCTGGCATATGTATGGCAATCGTTTCAATATTACTTATAGGGATGGCTATCAGTAATGTTTCGAAAGGGCAATACGCAAAGAGGTTTTTCTATTTCACTACTAGTTGCTTAGTGTTAACTTTAGTTGTAGTTTCAAGTCTAAGTAGCTCAGCAAATGCATCACAAACAGATAATGGCGTAAATAGAAGTGGTTCTGAAGACCCAACAGTATATAGTGCAACTTCAACTAAAAAATTACATAAAGAACCTGCGACATTAATTAAAGCGATTGATGGTGATACGGTTAAATTAATGTACAAAGGTCAACCAATGACATTCAGACTATTATTGGTTGATACACCTGAAACAAAGCATCCTAAAAAAGGTGTAGAGAAATATGGTCCTGAAGCAAGTGCATTTACGAAAAAAATGGTAGAAAATGCAAAGAAAATTGAAGTCGAGTTTGACAAAGGTCAAAGAACTGATAAATATGGACGTGGCTTAGCGTATATTTATGCTGATGGAAAAATGGTAAACGAAGCTTTAGTTCGTCAAGGCTTGGCTAAAGTTGCTTATGTTTATAAACCTAACAATACACATGAACAACTTTTAAGAAAAAGTGAAGCACAAGCAAAAAAAGAGAAATTAAATATTTGGAGCGAAGACAACGCTGATTCAGGTCAATAATGCTCATTGTAAAAGTGTCACTGCTGCTAGTGGCACTTTTATAATTTTTAGATCACGATATGATTTATTATCAATTCAGAATTAAAAAAGTAAATAGTATCAAAAGTAAGTGTATTTAATATTAGAAAATAAAAATTTTAAATTTAGTATTAAAATGGAATGTTACTATATAGTTCAATGTGTATTATCACAGAAAATAAAATAATGCTTTACTTCTATATTTAAAAGTGTATAATGAAAGTTAAGTAATAAAGAGCGTGAAGAAAAATGTGAGTTATTTATATAGAATATTCTCCTTTTCATTTATGAATTTGTTACAAAATATTTAGTGCAAAAGCACGACGGAGGTATTCAATATGAATAACGGTACAGTTAAATGGTTTAATGCAGAAAAAGGTTTTGGTTTCATCGAAAGAGAAGATGGTAGCGACGTATTCGTACACTTCTCAGCAATCGCTGAAGATGGATACAAATCATTAGAAGAAGGCCAAAAAGTTGAATTCGACATCGTTGAAGGCGACCGTGGCGAGCAAGCTGCAAACGTAGTTAAAATGTAATTTTAACTTATTCAAACAGTCCTTACTATAGGGCTGTTTTTTTATGCTTTAAATCGATAACAGTTGGTGTGGTAAAAGCACTAGCTGTTATTTTTTTGTCCAATAAATATAGGTGGAGATCTAACAATATATAATGGTTCTAAAATAAATCGAACTGATGGAAAAGTTTTTTACTTTTCATCTGTCCGACTTTTGATTTTGAATAAAAAAAGCGCCAATACAGAACTTTAATAATGACGAGAATTAAAGTCTGTATATGGCGATAACAAGAAGTAATGTTAAACACTCAAAATGTTTAACAATAATAGGATACCACATCGCATAATATCTTACTACTTAATTAATAATTTAACTAATCAACTTTTTGTTAATTTTTTATTAAGACTGATTAATTATTGAGAATATTTATTGTTTTTAAAATCTCATAATAATTCAGTAATCTTGTTTTCATTTAAAAGGCGGAACATTAAAATAATTAAATAAAAATATTGCGTTTAATTTACAGCGTCAAATATACTTATTTCTAATGCTTTGGGGTCTACTGAAACAAGTAGAGAATGATCGATGTTACTAACATTGCCATTCTCCAAATCTATTTCTGTGAGTATTTGGAAGCTACCATTAACCATTAGGCAATGGTTTAACAATAGACAATTGCTTTTCCGCTTGTTGTATTAAAAAAGGTTTTGTAGATTGATTATTAATATGCCATTCACTCATGTATGTTTTTCACTCCTGCTTTAAAATAGGGTTAAAAAGTTTATAGTTGAGACATTCATGTTCAACCAAAATTTTGTTCAAATTCAATAAATGTCTTGTTTAAAATAGAAATATTGTAAATGTTATCGTCCAAAATTTCACCAGTTAAGTATTTGTTTTGAATTAAAATTTGGCAGTTAGTTAAGAAGTCTTGATAATCACGATCGCAAAAATAGTTTTCACGTGCATCTTTAGCATCGCCAAAAAAGTTAGCGACTGTTTCTGTTTCTCCTTTATTCGAACGTTCAATATATAATTTGTAAAATTTAGCTATTGTATACTTTTGTTCTTTAGTTAGTTCATTCAAAATATTGGGCCTCCTGAAATATCATTTGTAATCTATACCCAATTTATTGCAAAACACAAACTAATTTAACTATTTGATGAAACTGTGTTAATAAGCTTTAACAAGCCTTAGTTTGTATGGATCTATAAAATTATCTTTAATTGCATAGGGTGAAATAATATGTAGTCCATAACTTTTAACTGATTTTTCACTTACACCAAATTTATAAGCTTGATAGATAATTTTAGTACAATACGTAAATTTTTTGCTGTTCAAATTTAATGTAACTAGATAACGATGATTTGTATTTTCATAGTTTTTCTTAACCCAGTCAGCCGCTTTTTTACCTGCACCAGGATAGCTGCAACGATAAACTTTCATCCAATCATTTTTGCCACTTGCATAATTATATTTAAAAGATTCGAAGGATTGTGTAGTTGGTTTGTCGCCAGGCCCCTCAATTTGTAAAATCGTTTTATCATCAATCGCGATACTACAATGACCAAAAAATCCCCACATGACAGGGCCTTTTGTAACAATAATATCACCAGGTTGTAATTGGAATTTGTCATCTTGAATTTCTGAATACTTATTATCTGCAATTGTTTTTGGTGAGTTTATAGGGGATACGACAACGAATAATATAAGTAAAATTATCGTTCGTTTAATATAGTTCACTTAAAAGCTCCTTGTTGAAGAAATATATGTAAATAGTCTTAAATTAGAATTGTAATCTTTAATAAGCTTGTAAGACTAAAACATACCTTAAATATTAAAGTATGAGAGTGTGAAATGTCTATTAAGAATAAAAAACAGTCTGAAACATCATTGAGACGCTTCAGACTGGATATAAAATGAATTTCATTTATAGCACACCAAATATAAATGTGTATATTAATATAGCGAATCCAAAAATATAGAGAATGACAGTGAAACTTAAATAGGACTCTTTTTTAGATTCTTTGCCAGTTTTTTTCATTAATACGAGTATAAACGTAGCGGCAACTAAGAAAATTAATGCTAGCCAAAACAGAATTGCAAAATGTAAAGACATGTGAAACCCTCCTTATATACCGTAATTATTAACCTATAAAACTATAAAAAATAGGATAAATGTAATATAGAACGAGTACGATATTTATAAAAAATAATATTTCACTTAACCAGTTTTTAGTTATCATTGCAATGGTAAAGGATACGATGAGTATCACACCACAAATGATAATACCAGGCAGGAGCCAACATAAATCATCTAAATCTTTATTATATGTGATTAAAATATTAAAGATAACAAAAGTGGTAGTAATAACTATATTGATAGCATTTAACAAAATGTTATTCATGACTGACACCTACTAGTATAAAAATAGCTTCTTAATAAATATGATAACACTATTTTCCAATAGGTAAATAAAAAGTATAGTTATTTTTAAAATATTATTTGTAGAATGCTAAAGTTTATTAATTCAAACAAGTGAGCATATATAGGGGTGTATAGTATTAATATGAAAAGAATATTTACATACTAAAAACTCTTAAAGTTGTATAATTCGTTAATATTTTTAGAATCAGATATCAAAAAAATGTGCAAAATCACTTTTGCACATTTACAAATACTAGTTTTCTGATAAGATTAATAATAACACTTTAAATAGCGCTTAATAAAAGAAGGGGGCAAGTCTTATGACGTTTTACAATTTCATCATGGGTTTTCAAAATGATAACACACCATTTGGTATATTGGCCGAACACGTTAGTGAAGATAAAGCATTCCCTCGATTAGAAGAAAGACACCAAGTAATTAGAGCATATGTGATGTCTAATTACACAGATCATCAATTAATTGAAACTACAAATAGAGCTATTAGCTTATATATGGCAAATTAATTTGAGTAGTACCAATTATGATGTATTAGTGCATCCCAAATATCTTTTGTTTTAAAGTTTATTTCATCATTTCTTATCGAAAATGGTGTAATAATGTCTTTATCTAACCAAGTGTTGATAAGTTCATTTGGTACACCATCTAACAACATTTCACTTTTACTAATTATAAAACATTCCCAGTCAAGTGAAACATTTTGTGGATTCACATAATTACATTGATTATGATTATCCATAAACACTCACTCCTTTAAAATTCTGTACTCTTCATTGCGTTTTACCCCGTCACATTATCTTTTAAACTAAAATCATCATTACTTATGAAAAAAATGTACATCAAAAGCAAAGGTTTTCGCTACCGAAAAAGTTTAAATAATGGTTTAATATATTTGGTACTCATTTTAATAAAAAGAGAATACATTTTGAGCTATCAATACTTTTTATTGAAGAGGTGTTATTGTTGGCTAAAACGTTATATTTAATGCGCCACGGACAAACTTTGTTTAATTTTAAGGGACTAATTCAGGGATTTGGAGATTCGCCGCTAACAGAACTTGGAATTGCTCAAGCTCAAAAGGCACGTAGTTATTATGAAACTAAGGGGATAAACTTCGATTTATATGCATCATCAACGCAAGAACGCGCAAGTGACACACTTGAAAATGTTGCACCTAACCAATCGTATCAACGTTTTAAGGGACTGAAGGAATGGCATTTTGGATTATTTGAAGGTGAGTCAGTCTATCTATTTGATAATCTATACAAGCCTGAAGACTTATTCGGAGATCGAATTGTTCCTTTCAAAGGAGAGGCAAGGCAACAAGTTGAAGAACGCATTGTGAAAACTTTACATGACATTATGTCTCAAACAAAGAATAATGCATTAGTCGTGAGTCATGGGACAATAATGGGAGTATTTTTAAGATATTGCCTTAAACTAGATGAAGCATTAAAGCATAATATCGGTAATTGTAATATCCTGAAATTTGAATATGACAATGGAACATTTAAATTTGTTGAGTTAATTGATCCAAATTTATAATAAATAAAGCGTTATACATAGACACAAGTATGTTTTTTGTATAACGCTTTTAAAATACAACTACATAACGCTTTAGAATAATAATTGAATAAGTTTTTGTAATATCATCAGAGCAACAATAATAATTATTATGCTTGATATTTTATTGATTATTGTTAATAATTTTCCGGTTTTATCAATTGATCCAACCATTTTTCCTAAAATTGCGAGTAAAAAGAACCATAACCATGAAACGCTAATACAAGCGATTGTAAACGCAATTTTATTGCTGCCACTATATAATGCAGCACTACTACCAATTACACCAATTGTATCTAAAATAGCATGTGGATTGAGTAATGAAACTGATAAAGCAAAACTTACTTGTTTCATTGGAGACATAATTTGAGTTTCTCCATCTGTTGAGGGTTTATCATGCCAAATGGTCCAAGCCATATACATCAAGAAAATTAAACCAACTATATAAATAATTGCTTGAAGTACAGGTAAAGACATAATAATGATAGATACTCCTACCACTGCAATAATAATAAGTAAGCTGTCTGACAACCCGGCTGTAATTATTGCAGGCAATACATATCTATATTTTGGTTGATTAGCTCCTTGGTTAAAAATAAATACATTTTGTGCACCTAAAGGTAAAATTAGACCAATCGCTAAGATAAATCCATGAATAATTGCGGTTACCATTAAGTTTTGACACCCCTAAAAAATAGAATATTCTGAAAAAACTTATTGTTATCATATCAAATAAAAAACAACTACTCAATAGTAGAGTAGTTGTATGAAAAATAGAACCTATATGATTTGAATTTATGAGAAATGTAGAATATATAAAACTGTATTACTTATTAATCAAATCATAAAAAAGCCAATGTTCATCGAAATAGGTATTTCCGATTTTAATTGCATTTTTCTCAAAACCAAGAATGTCGAATCCTAGTGCACTATAGAAAACTTTAGCACCTATGTTGTTTGACACAATTGATGTAAGTAAAGATTCGTAATTGTTCTGCCGTGCATAATTAATAATGAAATTAATGAGCTCGCTATTAATCGATTTATCGTTATTAGTAACAAAGTTGTATTTAATTAATGATTTATGTTCTTTTCCAACGTATCGAATTTGTTCTAAGGCAGCTGTTGCGATAAGTGTTTCGTTTTCATAACAGCCAAATACAATACATTTCGGTGAACCTTGATTTAAAATGTCATGTATTAAGGTGTCAGTCATTGTTTGACTATAATGTGAATCTTGAGTGAATTCTTCATTGACTGTCGAAACAAGTCTCTTATACTCATTAAAATCATTATTCGTTAATGTTTTAATTTCAATCATTACTGACCTCCTTAATCATTATTAAGAAAGATTTTGTACTAAAAAAATTTCTTAATTACATATTAAAATGTTTATTAAAATTTTGCAATCACTGATTTATATGCACATTCTTGTAAATGGATTATCAATTTAATTATATTTATTTTTAAGTTCAGGAAATTATGGAATTGGTTATTGGTCGACACTGGACTTTTATTTGTAGACGGTATGCGAAGAAGTCAAGCCAGTATTGGAACCGGTCACATTTATGATGACTAAGGTACAATCTTTTTCAGTTAAATATTGCCAGAAATTTCAATCACGAATAGAAAAAATAACCAACCAAAAATTTTTGGTTGGCAAATTTGAATTTTATGTGAATTTTATTAATAACGTTGAATAATCTCTTTAAGTTAATGCTAATCTACAACATTTACATTTAAATCGACATTAATATTTCCTTGAGTCGCTTTTGAATATGGACAAAATTCATGAGCCATTTGTAAATATTTTTCAGCTTCTTCTTGAGATATAACATTTTTAATTGTCGCATCAATTGAAACACTTAATTTAGGACTTTCTGAGTCTGAATCATCTTCTAGTCTCACTGTTAGTGTTACTTCTGGATGAGCATCACGCACTTTGTTTTGCTTTAAAATTAGGTCGAAGGCACCGTTGAAGCAAGATGCATAACCTGCTGCAAATAATTGTTCGGGGTTAGTAGCTTTACCATCTGCTTGAGCAGGCGGAACGATATCAATATCTAACGCTCGATCATCAGTATAAACATGTCCTTTACGTCCGCCAACATTCGTCGCTTTAGTTTCATAATGTATTGCCATACTTATAACCTCCTAATTTAAAATACATTTATGCTTTACCCATTCGAAAATACCTTAATCATTTTCATTTATAGCATTGTTTGATTGAAGGATAAAAAGTTGTTGTTTACAATAAAAATAATGAGTATCTGAAATGAGGGATTCACTATGACACATGTGGAAGTAGTAGCAACTATCGCGCCACAATTATCTATCGAAGAAACTTTAATTCAAAAAATTAATCATCGTATTGATGCAATAGACGTATTAGAATTACGAATTGATCAAATTGAAAATGTCACAGTTAATCAAGTGGCAGAAATGATTACAAAGCTGAAGGTTATGCAAGATTCATTCAAATTATTAGTTACGTATCGTACAAAGTTACAAGGTGGCTATGGGCAATTTACAAATGACTCGTATCTTAATTTAATATCAGACTTAGCAAATATCAATGGTATAGATATGATTGATATAGAATGGCAAGCAGATATTGACATTGAAAAACATCAACGAATCATTACACATTTGCAACAGTATAATAAAGAGGTGGTTATATCACATCATAATTTCGAAAGTACGCCTCCGTTAGATGAATTGCAATTTATATTTTTTAAAATGCAAAAATTCAACCCAGAATACGTTAAATTAGCAGTAATGCCACATAATAAAAATGATGTGTTAAATTTATTGCAGGCAATGTCTACATTTTCAGATACTATGGACTGCAAAGTTGTTGGTATTTCAATGTCTAAACTTGGACTAATAAGTAGAACGGCTCAAGGCGTTTTTGGTGGTGCATTGACTTATGGTTGTATCGGAGAACCACAAGCTCCAGGACAGATTGATGTTACTGATTTAAAAGCACAAGTGACTTTATACTAATAAAATGAATTAGGTTGCTTTTGTGTAAGTGCTGTCTTATAATTGAGAAGTATTATCATTGTTCGTGGAGGAGCGATTTTAGATGGAATTACAACAAGCAATAGCTAATAGAAGAAGTGTGAAAAAATTTAAAAGAGATATGCACATAGATGACGCATTGCTATATCAAGCAATTGAGAAAGCTGCTGATGCTCCAAATCACGGAATGAGGGAACCATGGAGAGTTGTGCATGTTCCGAAAGACAGATTAGGAGATATGAGTAAGGATATTTCTAAATTTGCATTTCCTAATGAATTAGATAAGCAACAATGTCATTATGATGCAGTTACGAAACTAGGTGGCATGTTATTGCTTATTTTAAAAACAGATCCAAGACAACGTCAAAATGATGAAAACTACTTTGCATTTGGTGCATATGCACAAAATCTTATGTTGTTACTTTATGAAGCGGGAATAGGTACATGTTGGAAATCGCCATTATATATCTATGATCCTAAAGTAAGAAAAACACTTGGTATAAAGAAAGATGAAGTTCTTTCTGGATTCTTATATTTAACGGATTTAGAAGAAGATATGCCTAAAGCACCACGTAAAAATAGAAACTTAATTACATTATATTAATATGTATAATTATAGAAACATTAATAAAAGCTGAGTCATGAATTGATGGACATCTATCGAGTTAGAGATTTAATCTAACTTACTAGAGTCGGTACAATCACAGTCTCAGCTTTTTATTGTGCAGTATATACACATTTTTATTTTAGTATTTATTTAAAAGTTTCTGCTAAAAATGATTCAACTTGCTCAGGTGACTTAGCATTTGCTGAATGAAGGTGTGCAATTTTGTCGCCGTTTTTAAATACTAGCAAGCTAGGGATACCCATAACTTCATTTTCAACAACTACATCTTCTAATTCATCACGATTAACAGTATACCATTGGTAATCTTTATATTGTTCTACGATTGGGTCAATCCATAAATCCATAGCACGACAGTCTGGGCACCATCCTGCCTCAAATTTAACAATTACAGGTGTATCGCTATTAATCACAGATTTAAATGATTCATTACTTTTGATTGCTTGCATTGTAACAACTCCTCTAGATAGTTTAATAATTTTTATTATAGCTAAATTTATAACATAATAAAAAATTTTAGCTTCAAAATGAAAGCCTTTTGCTATGGAAAATGATATATTTATTTTAAATACATAAAGGAGGTTGCAGTCGTATGATTAAATTTTACCAATATAAGAATTGTACAACTTGTAAAAAGGCAGCAAAGTTTTTAGATGAATATGGCGTAAGTTATGAACCAATTGATATCGTTCAACATACACCTACAATAAATGAATTTAAAACAATAATTGCAAATACAGGCGTAGAAATTAATAAATTGTTTAATACACACGGCGCGAAATATCGTGAGCTTGATTTGAAAAATAAATTACAAACTTTATCAGATGATGAAAAGTTAGAGTTGTTATCATCTGATGGTATGTTAGTAAAGCGTCCTCTAGCAGTAATGGGCGATAAGATAACGTTAGGATTTAAAGAAGATCAATATAAAGAGACTTGGTTAGCGTAAGTATAATGTAAACGTTTACTAAATATCTCGATATTTAGATTCATTACATGTAAAATGAAATAAGCTATACAATTGTTAATTTTTATAAATATAGTTGAATAGCATCTAGCCTTATGGCATCATTAATGATGTAAAGATTAATTAGGAGGGGATTCTCTTGGCAGTACCAAATGAATTGAAATATTCAAAAGAGCATGAATGGGTTAAAGTTGAAGGTAATGTAGCAACAATTGGAATCACAGAATACGCACAAAGCGAGTTAGGTGATATTGTTTTCGTTGAATTACCAGAAACAGATGATGAAATTAATGAAGGGGATACGTTTGGTAGCGTAGAATCAGTTAAAACTGTATCAGAATTATATGCACCAATCTCTGGTAAAGTAGTTGAAGTCAACGAAGAACTAGAAGATAGTCCCGAATTTGTAAATGAATCTCCATACGAAAAAGCATGGATGGTAAAAGTAGAAATTAGTGATGAAAGTCAGATTGAAGCTTTATTAACAGCTGAAAAATATTCAGAAATGATTGGTGAATAATCACCGTGTAACTCCTTAATCTAAGATTGAGGAGTTTATTTTTAGTCTGAGAAAATAAATAATATGAAAGAAAAATTATTAGGTACTATTATTTGGAGTATTGCTACATTTTATTATTCAAGAATGATGGAAATAATGAATTTAGCTATTTTAAAAATAAAAATTGGGGGAAGTTAATATGCTAAACATTCAAGACGTTAGTCATCTTTCTAAAAAGGAGCAAAAAGCATATAACCGTTTCGTAGAATCTGTAGAAAACGGTAATTTACCAGTACTACCATGTATTGAAATGGATCTAAAAGAGATGCAAGAAGAAACATTAAACCAGAGTAAGATTGGTGGAATGCCATTTTTAAAATCTTTTAAAGATATACCATTAGATGAAAATAATGTACCAATGGTATTGCTAGCACAGATTAATTTGGATGATCTTCCAGAACAACAAGAATTATTTCCTGTAAAAGAAGGGATATTGCAGTTTTGGATTAGTTCAGAAGATCAAATGTATGGAATGTCTGAAAATTTAAAGGGAAACAATATAAACTCAAGGCTTGTTTATATAAAAGAGCCAATTACAGATTTATCACTCGAAAATATTCAAGCGCATTTGAAGTCATTAGATGCTGATAATGAGGATATCCCATTCAGTGGAGCATTTTCTATAGAATTTAGATTGTCGAAACAAACTATTACATGTACTGATTATAAGTACGATGAGGACGTGCTTGCATTGTGGAATAAAGTCAATCCATCCTTCGCGCTAAAATCAATGTTTGGTGGTTATGATGAATTGATGGAACCTGTGTGTAACACATTTACTGCTAAGGAACCATTTAATCAACTTGGTGGTTATCCATATTTTGACCAAATAGATCCAAGAACGAACGATCAAGAACTGAAAATGTATGATAGAGTCTTACTGCAAATTGATTCTACAAGAGATGGTAATTCTTCGATTATATGGGGTGATTTAGGTATTGCCAATATCTTAGTAAAATCTACTGACCTTGAGGCTATGAAGTTTGATGATTACATGTATTCATGGGATTGCAGCTAAGAGAATCATAAAAATATATTACTTTAATAAGTGTAGTATCTATAGATCAATCTAGGGAGTGGGACAGAAATGATATTTTCGCAAAATTTATTTCGTCGTCCCACCCCAACTTGCATTGTCTGTAGAAATTGGGAATCCAATTTCTCTTTGTTGGGGCCCCGCTATGATTGAAAAGTTTGTTATAGGTGTATTTTCTTTTGGTTAACTATTGGTAATATAACATTGTAGATTTTAGGATGTTGATTTTTGACTTAGCCTTTGTCTGCTTATGTTAAATGTTACAGCTAGTCAAACATTGAGTTTGTAATTATTATATTAAGCTAGTTTAAATTTTTTGTGATTTATGTTTTATTCATACCAATTTTGTGAAATGATACAGTGACAGATGTTTATTGATTTTAAAGGGTGATGATGATGGCTATTGTAAATAAAGTGATAATTGTTGAAGGAAAATCTGATAAAAAAAGGGTGCAACAGGTTATTGCAGAACCAGTCAATATTATTTGTACTCATGGAACAATGAGTATAGATAAGCTTGATGATATGATAGAATCACTGTATGATAAACAAGTTTTTGTATTAGCCGATTCTGATGACGAAGGAGATCGAATTAGAAATTGGTTTAAACGTTATTTGAGTGAAAGTGAACATATATTTATTGATAAAACTTACTGTCAAGTTGCGAATTGCCCCAAACAATATTTGGCGCATGTACTTTCAAAACATGGCTTTACTTGTAAGAAAGAAACACCTCTTTTACCGAATATAAATAATGAAAGGTTAGTTTTAGTAAATGAATAATTCATTAGACATCAAAGATGTAACTACATTTTATGAGGAAGACAAACATTTAATCTTTGGTTATACACCAACGTGTGGTACTTGTAAGGTTTCAGAAAGAATGTTAGACATTGCTAATGAAATATTGCAGTTACCATTATTGAAAATAGATTTAAACTTTTATCCTCAGTTTTGTAAAGATATGCAAATCATGTCTACGCCGATTTTATTGTTGATGAATAAAGATAAAGAAGTAAAACGAATTTATGCATTTAAATCGGTGACTGATTTGTTAGAAAATTTAAAATAGTTATTGACGAAATTTTACTAAGGTGTTAGGATTAATACAAATTAAATGATGCGTAAACTCTTATCGAGAGTGGTGGAGGGATGTGCCCTACGAAGCCCGGCAACCGTCTTATATAGAAATGGTGCCAATTCACATAAAGTTTTAACTTTTGAAGATGAGAGAAACAATACTACTATTGCTTTCTCAATTTTTCTATCGATATTGAGAAAGCATTTTTTATTTTATTAAGCAACACAGGGAGGAATCAACGTGATTGAATTAAAAGAAGTTGTTAAAGAATATCGGACTAAAAATAAAGAAGTCCTTGCTGTAGATCACGTTAATTTATCGATTCGAGCAGGATCGATTTATGGCGTCATTGGTTTTTCTGGAGCAGGAAAAAGTACTTTGATTCGAATGTTTAATCATTTAGAAGCGCCTACATCAGGTGAAGTTATTATAGATGGAGACCATATAGGTCAATTGTCCAAAAATGGATTAAGAGCAAAAAGACAAAAAGTAAGTATGATCTTCCAACATTTTAATTTGTTATGGTCAAGGACTGTGTTAAAAAATATTATGTTTCCGCTTGAAATTGCAGGTGTCCCTAGAAGGAGAGCTAAGCAAAAAGCATTAGAACTTGTCGAACTCGTCGGTTTAAAAGGTAGAGAAAAGGCTTATCCATCAGAGTTATCAGGTGGACAAAAGCAACGTGTTGGGATTGCACGAGCGTTAGCTAATGATCCAACGGTCTTGCTTTGTGATGAGGCAACAAGTGCACTTGATCCGCAAACAACAGATGAAATTTTAGATCTACTACTAAAAATTAGAGAACAACAAAATTTAACAATTGTACTAATTACGCATGAAATGCATGTCATTCGTCGTATTTGTGATGAAGTTGCAGTTATGGAAAGTGGTAAAGTGATAGAACAAGGACCGGTGACACAGGTTTTTGAAAATCCGCAACACACTGTGACAAAACGATTTGTGAAAGACGATTTAAATGATGATTTCGAAACATCTTTAACAGAATTAGAGCCATTAGAAAAAGATGCATATATCGTTAGATTAGTTTTCGCTGGTTCAACAACAACCGAGCCTATTGTATCGAGTCTATCAACTGCCTATGATATTAAAATTAATATTTTAGAAGCAAATATTAAAAATACAAAAAATGGAACAGTCGGCTTTTTAGTTCTGCATATTCCATATATTTCAAGTGTAGATTTCGGAAAATTCGAAAAAGAGTTAATTGAGCGACAAGTTAAAATGGAGGTGTTAAGACATGGGTAAATCATTTAGTGAAATTATAAATGAAATGATTACAATGCCTAATATTCAGTGGCCAGAAGTTTGGACTGCAATAGTCGAAACACTATACATGACAGTCGTCTCAACTATATTTGCATTTATACTTGGTCTTATTTTAGGTGTGTTATTATTCTTGTCTGCTAAAGGTAAGTCTATCGGTGCAAGGTTATTTTATTCTATCGTTTCTTTCATTGTTAACTTATTTAGAGCGATACCATTTATTATTTTAATTTTATTATTAATTCCATTTACAAGTTTGATACTTGGAACGATAAGTGGTCCGACAGGTGCGTTACCAGCCTTGATCATTGGCGCAGCACCGTTTTATGCAAGGCTCGTAGAAATTGCTTTTAAAGAAATTGATAAAGGTGTCATCGAAGCGGCTTGGTCAATGGGCGCTAATACTTGGACAGTAATTCGTAAAGTCCTTTTACCTGAAGCTATGCCAGCGCTAGTGTCTGGCATTACAGTTACAGCAATCGCTTTAGTTGGTTCAACAGCAGTTGCAGGTGTAATTGGTGCCGGTGGTTTAGGAAATTTAGCATACTTAACAGGTTTCACTCGAAATCAAAATGATGTCATTTTAGTATCAACAGTTTTTATTTTAATTATTGTATTTATAATCCAATTCATTGGGGATTGGCTTACAAATAAACTTGATAAACGATAAATTGGGGGTTTCATTTTATGAAAAAATTATTTGGTCTTATTTTAGTATTAACATTTGCAGTTGTATTAGCAGCTTGCGGTAATGGAAACAAAAGTGGCAGTGACGACAAGAAAATAACAGTAGGTGCTTCACCAGCACCACATGCTGAAATTTTAGAAAAAGCAAAACCATTATTAGAGAAAAAAGGTTATGAACTAGATATTAAAACAATTAACGATTACACTACACCTAATAAATTACTAGACAAAGGTGAAATTGACGCAAACTATTTCCAACATACACCATATTTAAACACAGAGAAAAAGGATAAAGGTTACAAAATCGTAAGTGCCGGTGATGTTCACTTAGAACCTATGGCTGTATACTCTAAAAAGTATAAAAGTTTAAAAGAATTACCAAAAGGTGCAACAGTCTATGTGTCTAATAATCCAGCTGAACAAGGACGTTTCTTAAAATTCTTCGTTGATGCAGGTTTAATTAAAATCAAAAAAGGCGTAAAAATTGAAGATGCTAAGTTTAGTGATATTACAGAGAATAAAAAAGATATTAAGTTTAATAATAAACAATCAGCAGAATTCTTACCTAAAATTTATCAAAATGAAGACGCTGATGCTGTTATCATTAATTCGAACTTTGCAATCGAACAAAAACTAAATCCTAAAAAAGATTCTATTGCTGTAGAAAGTGCGAAAGATAATCCTTATGCAAACTTAATTGCTGTTAAAGAAGGACATCAAGATGATAAGAAAATCAAAGCATTAATTGAAGTATTACAATCTAAAGATATTCAAGACTTCATTAATGAAAAATACAATGGTGCAGTTATTCCTGCTAAATAAATCATATTAATGGCTCAGTAACGTGATGTTGCTGGGCTTTTTAATTTAAACAGGTATTTATATGATATTTAGGAATGAGATGCTATTACGGATAAAGTAAAATCCTATATGCATGCGTGCTACTCATTTATTCTTATTTTTAATTTCACATGGCTAGTGACTAATACATCATAAATCATTAGTGATTCTTTATTATTTCAGTCCCACTCCCTCAAGTTAATGATGAATCTATTTCGCTAGTTATAAAATGACGTCAAATCAATATCAAAAATTATTTAAGTAAAATGTTTAGATAATTTTTCAGTGGGTAAGTATTATATATAACATTTAATTATTCCGAGGAGGCATTTATTATGGCAGACGAAAGTAAATTTGAACAAGCAAAAGGTAATGTTAAAGAAACAGTAGGTAATGTTACTGATAATAAAAATTTAGAAAACGAAGGTAAAGAAGATAAAGCTTCTGGTAAAGCGAAAGAATTCGTTGAAAATGCAAAAGAAAAAGCAACTGATTTTATTGATAAAGTAAAAGGTAACAAAGGCGAGTAATTTTACTTTTTATTCCTAATACACTGCACATGCCACTTAGTCGGTATAACCATTGGCTAGGTGGTTTTTGTATTAAAAAAGTGGATACCAAAATTTATTAATAATTATTTTAATGTTAGAAAAAAACTAAATAAAAACTCGCTAATGATATCCAATAATATGTATACAAAACGAGACATATATTGCATATGATTAACGAGATACTGAAAATATTTTATCACCCCTAAAATGATTATTCATTTTCAGCGGTAATTCGACCTAAAGTCAAACTTACAATAAAACCGATGATAAATACTACTAATGAAACGAACCACATCACGATATTAGTTGGTAAACCTGGAAATACTGCAAAGAGGGAGCCAACAACAAAACCAATGATTAATGCAAAAGTCATTAGTTTATGATGTGTTAGGAAATACTGGATAATTTTGCTTGAAATAATGAATCCAGCAAGCACGCCAAATCCGACTGCAAGTAATATAGGAAGACCTGCAAAGTTAAGTTTAACAACTTCAGATATTGCTAGCATGACCGTACCATAGACGCCAAATACTAATAACATAAATGACCCTGAAATACCTGGGAGTAACATAGCACTAGATGCACACATACCTGCAATAAAATATTTAATAATAAGACTAGTTGATAGAGTAAGTGTTTCTCCAGCATGTTTATCACCATTATTCATTAATGTAATAACAATTAAGATAGCGATACCAGCTATAACCATCATGTAATGTTTAGTTGTAAATGACGTTTTATAGTTAGAAATTTTCAATAAATATGGAACGATACCAATGATTAATCCACCAAAGAAAAACATAGTTGGAATATGGTGTTGGCTTAATAAATAATTAAAAAGATTACTTAGTGATCCCATTGCCAGTAACATTCCAATTATAATGGGGATTAAAAATGTAAAACTTGGCCAAAAACGTCGTGAGAATATGCCGCTAATTGAAGCGATAAATTGATTGTAAATACCTAACAATAATGCGATAGTCCCACCGCTAACACCAGGTACCAAGTCACTCGTTCCCATAGCAAAACCTTTTAGAATATTAATCCATTTAAATTGTTGCATGAATAACTCCTTTCAAACGATTGGAATAAAATCATAAATAGCATCATACCATATTACAAATGACCTAGTGAAATGATAACATATTTTAAATTCATAAAATCCATTGAGAAATTATGTGCACTTATTATCATTTATATTTTTAAAGAGAGCGGATTAGAGTTGTACTTTAGAGTTATTAAAAATAATAAAAAGGGTTTAAGTTGTTTATATTAAGGTATAAGTAAGTTATAATTAACTGAACGCATTATTACAAAGTCTTTTTGACTACAAATTAAAATTATTATAAACTAGTTAAGAAAACTTTATATTTTACGGAGGGAATATAAAATGGCATCAACATTAGAAATCAAAGACCTACATGTGTCTATTGAGGATAAAGAAATCTTAAAAGGTGTTAACTTGACAATTAACACTGATGAAATACATGCGATTATGGGACCAAACGGGACAGGTAAATCAACTTTATCATCTGCAATTATGGGACACCCAAGCTATGAAGTAACTAAAGGAGAAGTACTTTTAGACGGTGTAAATATTTTAGAATTAGAAGTTGATGAAAGAGCAAAAGCAGGATTATTCTTGGCAATGCAATATCCATCAGAAATTACAGGTGTTACAAATGCTGATTTCATGCGTTCAGCAATCAATGCGAAACGTGAAGAAGGACAAGAAATCAACTTAATGCAATTTATTAAGAAATTAGATAAAAACATGGATTTTCTAGACATAGATAAAGACATGGCACAACGTTATTTAAATGAAGGTTTCTCAGGTGGAGAGAAGAAACGTAACGAAATCTTACAATTAATGATGTTAGAACCTAAGTTTGCAATCTTAGATGAAATCGATTCAGGGTTAGACATCGATGCATTAAAAGTTGTATCTAAAGGTATTAACCAAATGCGTGGGGAAAACTTTGGTGCATTAATGATTACACACTATCAACGATTATTAAATTACATTACTCCTGATAAAGTACATGTAATGTATGCTGGTAAAGTCGTTAAATCTGGTGGTCCAGAATTAGCAAAACGTCTTGAAGAAGAAGGATATGAATGGGTTAAAGAAGAGTTCGGTTCAGCTGAATAATCTTATTAATACAGTATCCATGAGATGTTCATCTATATATGATGAAAATGAACATTTATACGAAATAGTAAATTTCATCAAGTAGGAGGAAAAAGTTATGACAACTGATATTTTGAACATTTCTGAAGAACAACTTGTTGATTATTCTAAAGCCCACAATGAACCTTCTTGGATGACAGAATTACGTAAAAAAGCTTTGAAATTAACAGAAACTTTAGAAATGCCAAAACCTGATAAAACAAAATTAAGAAAATGGGATTTTGATTCTTTTAAACAACACGATGTAAAAGGTGATGTTTATCAATCTTTATCACAATTACCTGAGTCAGTAAGAGAAATTATTGACGTAGATCATTCTAAAAACTTAGTAATTCAACATAATAATACGATTGCGTACACACAAGTTGATGATAATGCATCGAAAGATGGCGTTATCGTTGAAGGTTTAGCAGACGCTCTTATGAACCATAGTGATTTAGTACAAAAGTACTTTATGAAAGATGCAGTAACAGTAGATGAACATCGTATCACAGCGCTACACACGGCATTAGTTAATGGTGGCGTATTTGTTTATGTTCCTAAAAATGTAGTTGTAGAACATCCAGTACAATACGTTGTGTTGCACGACGACGAAAATGCAAGCTTTTATAACCATGTTATCATCGTTACTGAAGAAAGCGCCGAAGTCACATATGTTGAAAATTACTTATCAAATGCATCTGGTGAAGGAAATCAATTAAATATTATTTCTGAAGTGATTGCTGGTGCAAATTCAAATATCACATATGGCTCAGTGGACTATATGGATAAAGGCTTTACAGGTCATATCATTCGACGTGGTATTACTGAAGCGGATGCCTCAATTAATTGGGCACTAGGTTTAATGAATGAGGGTAGCCAAATTATTGATAATACAACAAATTTATTTGGTGATCGTTCAACAAGTTCACTTAAATCAGTAGTTGTAGGTACAGGCGAACAAAAAATTAATCTAACATCTAAAATCGTACAATATGGTAAAGAAACAGATGGTTATATCCTTAAACATGGTGTTATGAAAGAACATGCATCGTCTGTATTTAATGGTATCGGCTACATTAAGCATGGTGGAACTAAATCAATTGCTAATCAGGAATCACGTGTATTAATGTTATCTGAACATGCTCGTGGTGACGCGAATCCTATTTTATTAATTGATGAAGATGATGTACAAGCTGGTCATGCTGCATCAGTAGGTCGTGTTGATCCAGATCAACTTTACTATTTAATGAGTCGTGGTATTTCTCAAAGAGAAGCGGAACGTCTTGTTATACATGGTTTCTTAGATCCAGTAGTACGTGAATTACCTATCGAAGACGTTAAACGTCAATTGAGAGAAGTAATTGAACGCAAAGTTTCTAAATAATATTTTGAAAATAAAAGTTTGTAATAGATATAGACTGTCGATATTGGTATAAGACTAATACAACGTCAGTATTTAAATGATTAGGATTTTTATTTAAGAAAGGTCGTGAATGAAGTGGCCGAACACTCATTTGACGTTAATGAAGTAATCAAGGATTTTCCGATATTAGATCAAAAAGTCAATGGCAAACGTTTAGCATATCTTGATTCAACAGCGACAAGTCAAACGCCTGTGCAAGTGTTAAATGTTTTAGAAGATTACTACAAGCGTTATAATTCAAACGTTCATCGTGGTGTTCATACATTAGGATCATTGGCAACTGATGGTTATGAAAATGCCCGTGAAACCGTTCGTCGTTTTATTAATGCGAAGTATTTTGAAGAAATCATTTTTACACGCGGAACAACTGCGTCGATTAACCTTGTAGCACATAGCTATGGTGATGCAAATGTTGAAGAGGGCGATGAAATTGTTGTCACTGAAATGGAACATCATGCCAATATTGTTCCTTGGCAACAGTTAGCAAAGCGTAAAAATGCGACATTGAAATTTATACCAATGACAGCTGACGGTGAATTAAACATCGAGGATATTAAGCAAACGATTAATGATAAAACAAAGATCGTTGCTATTGCACATATATCTAATGTGCTCGGTACAATTAATGATGTTAAAACCATTGCAGAAATAGCTCATCAACATGGTGCAATTATCAGTGTTGATGGGGCGCAAGCAGCACCACATATGAAACTTGATATGCAAGAAATGAATGCTGATTTTTATAGTTTTAGTGGTCATAAAATGCTTGGACCAACAGGTATTGGCGTATTATTTGGTAAACGTGAGTTACTACAAAAAATGGAACCGATTGAGTTCGGTGGCGACATGATTGATTTTGTAAGTAAGTATGATGCAACATGGGCTGATTTACCTACTAAATTTGAGGCGGGTACTCCATTAATTGCTCAAGCAATTGGGCTTGCAGAAGCTATTCGCTATTTAGAACGCATAGGTTTTGATGCAATTCATAAATATGAACAAGAATTAACGATATATGCTTATGAGCAAATGTCTGCAATTGAAGGAATTGAAATTTATGGCCCGCCAAAGGATCGTCGTGCAGGTGTAATAACGTTTAATTTACAAGATGTACATCCACACGATGTTGCTACAGCCGTAGATACAGAAGGTGTAGCGGTTAGAGCTGGGCATCATTGTGCGCAACCGTTAATGAAATGGTTAAATGTGTCTTCAACAGCTAGAGCGAGTTTTTATATATACAACACGAAAGAAGACGTTGATCAGTTAATAAATGCCTTGAAACAAACGAAGGAGTTTTTCTCTTATGAATTTTAATAATCTAGATCAATTATATAGATCTGTCATCATGGATCATTATAAAAATCCTAGAAATAAAGGTGTATTAGATAACGGGTCTATGACAGTAGATATGAATAACCCGACATGCGGTGACCGTATACGACTAACATTTGATATAGAAGACGGCATTATAAAAGATGCTAAGTTTGAAGGTGAAGGTTGTTCGATTTCAATGGCAAGTGCATCGATGATGACACAAGCTGTTAAAGGTCATTCACTTGGAGAAGCAATGCAAATGAGCCAAGAATTTACGAAAATGATGCTTGGTGAAGACTATGTGATTACAGAAGAAATGGGAGATATTGAAGCATTGCAAGGTGTATCTCAATTCCCAGCTCGTATTAAATGTGCCACATTAGCTTGGAAAGCATTGGAAAAAGGTACTGTTGCTAAAGAAGGTAAAGCAGAAGGTACGACTGAAGAAGAATAGAATGCTGTTAATCATAGATAATTTTGATATTAGACATATAAAAGTATAAAAATTTTTATAAGATGTCATGTCATTGTTATAATATGGTTTACATCATGAATTAAAAACTTACGCACGCCGTTGTAAATATATTTTTAAGGAGTGATTGAAATGGCTAAAAAAGCACCTGATGTTGGGGATTATAAATATGGATTCCACGACGATGATGTGTCCATTTTCAGATCAGAACGTGGTTTAACTGAGAATATCGTTAGAGAAATTTCTAACATGAAAAATGAGCCGGAATGGATGTTAGATTTCCGTCTTAAATCATTAAAATTGTTTTATAAAATGCCAATGCCTCAATGGGGTGGCGACTTATCAGAATTGAATTTCGATGACATTACTTACTATGTAAAGCCTTCAGAACAAGCTGAACGTTCATGGGATGAAGTGCCAGAAGAAATTAAAAGAACTTTCGATAAATTAGGAATTCCTGAAGCTGAACAAAAATATTTAGCTGGTGTTTCTGCTCAATATGAATCTGAAGTTGTTTACCATAATATGGAAAAAGAACTTGAAGAAAAAGGTATTATCTTTAAAGATACAGATAGTGCTTTACAAGAAAATGAAGAATTATTCAAAAAATACTTTGCTTCTGTAGTACCTGCAGCAGATAACAAATTTGCGGCGTTAAACTCAGCAGTATGGTCAGGTGGTTCGTTCATTTATGTACCTAAAAATATCAAACTAGATACGCCACTACAAGCTTATTTCCGTATTAACTCTGAGAACATGGGTCAATTTGAACGTACATTAATCATTGCTGATGAAGGTGCTTCTGTACATTACGTAGAAGGTTGTACTGCACCAGTTTATACAACTAGTTCTTTACACTCTGCTGTTGTGGAAATCATTGTGCATAAAGATGCGCACGTTCGTTATACTACGATTCAAAACTGGGCGAACAATGTATACAATTTAGTTACAAAACGTACTTTTGTTTATGAAAACGGAAATATGGAATGGGTAGATGGTAACTTAGGTTCTAAGTTAACGATGAAATATCCAAACTGTGTTCTTTTAGGTGAAGGTGCAAAAGGTAGTACATTATCTATTGCATTTGCTGGTAAAGGACAAGTTCAAGATGCCGGTGCTAAAATGATTCATAAAGCACCTAATACATCTTCTACAATTGTTTCTAAATCTATTTCTAAAAATGGTGGTAAAGTTATTTATCGCGGTATTGTTCATTTTGGACGTAAAGCAAAAGGTGCTCGTTCAAATATTGAATGTGATACATTAATCTTAGATAACGAATCAACATCAGATACAATTCCATATAACGAAGTATTCAACGATCAAATATCATTAGAACATGAAGCCAAGGTTTCAAAAGTTTCTGAAGAACAATTATTCTATCTAATGAGTCGTGGTATTTCTGAAGAAGAAGCGACAGAAATGATTGTTATGGGATTCATCGAACCATTTACAAAAGAACTTCCAATGGAATACGCGGTCGAAATGAACCGTTTAATCAAGTTCGAAATGGAAGGTAGTATTGGATAGCTTTAAACCGCGTTGTTAAGCCATTCTTAACTTCCGGAAATGGCTATTGATACCATTTTGATACCATTTACTTGTCAAAAATGGCTATTGCATCGTGTTTTTTCTGAGTATATAAATGGCTGTAAGTGCCCATCGTTTCAGTGATTTGAGCGTGTCTCATGAGTGACTGTAAAACGAAAATATCTACACCATTATTTGCAAGATAAGATGCATAAGAATGTCTTAACGCGTGAATGTTATAATGAGGGAAAGCTTTTTGGAATTTCTTTTGAACATGACTGTAATGTTTGGGAGCCATTCCTCCGAAAATAAAATAACTACGTTCATCAAAATATTTGTTTAACTCTTTTTCACGTTGGTGTCGTTCAGTTAACATTGTATTGATGAATTTAGGTAAAGGAACAATATCCTCTGAACTATCTGTTTTTGGTCTCGGATATATAGTTCTATTAGAGATGTCCATTGTTTTATTTATGGATATCTCTTTTTTGTATTTATTGTAGTCTGTCCAAACAAGCGCCATAGCTTCGCCAATCCTTAAACCTGTATAAAACATTAATGTAAATAACTCTCTGTAATCTTGCTCTTCAATGTCTTTGATTCTTTCTTCAAATTCTTCACGCATCATAAACTTAGGTTTTGGCTTTACACGCGGAATAGGTTTAATTGATATTGTTGGATCTGTACGTAATCCAAAGTATTTTTTGGCATAATTAATTACAACTTTAAAACCTGACCAAATTGTACGAGCAGAATTTGTTGATGCTACATTCTCTATTAGATATTTACGAAACTCTTGGCATTGATTTTGTGTTATCTTATTCATTTTTATGTGCCCGAACTTAGCTTTAAAGTGTTTATGATATTCATTTTGTTTGCGTCGTTTTGTTTTAGGTCTCAAATCGCTATTTTCTAAATAGTGATGAAAAACATAATCAAATGTTTTTGAATCACTATATCCTTCGTTTACGTCATTCAAAAAAATAGCCTCTGCTCTCTTAGCTTCACGCTTAGTTGAAAAACCGCGTTGCATCTTACGTTTGTTATTACCGTATACATCTTTATATCTAATGGAAAAATACCATTTACCTGTATTATCATTCTTATATACTGGCATTTTGCTTCTCCCTCCTCAAAATTGGCAAAAAAATAATAAGGGTAGGCGGGCTACCCTCTATATAAATAAGTTGACGATCAATCCTACTGCTCCTACTATAAGACTTAAACCACCAATAGCTGTACTTATAGCTATTCCTACAAACCATTTTGTCTGCCTAGCTTCTAAACCGCTTATTTTAGCATCCATTTTATCAGCCATTCTGTCAGGTAAAGAATCTAACTTATTGTCTATACGCTTTTCAAACTGTTCAAATACTTCTTTGGTAATATATTTTCCATTCATCTTACCACCTCCAGAATAGTTACCTTTTTCTTTCATTTTACCATTATTCTGGCGAATGTTGTTAAGTAAAGATTCTTTATATTTATCATCTACAACTTGAAAATTAGGTCTAGCTGCGTCAGTGTGATACTTTTTATTTTCCATCTTCTAACTCCTGATTTAACATGACGTTAAAATAACAAGTCTGAGTGCTTTCGCCCAACTTCATTGTTATATAATGATTACCTGTTTCTTCGAAAAGGAAATTATTCAATGTAACGGTTGAAACAAAATCTACAAGTCCGTTAGCACGTTTGTTTTTCACTTCGTTTTCCTTTGCTTTATCTATATATAAAGGTGCGTTAACAATTTCTTTTTCCGTATCTAAATTTCCAATTCTAAGATTTATAGTTTGTACATCATTTAGATCTATATTTGAGATTCCAAAAGATATTGTGAAGGTATATTGACTAGGAACATTAAACAGCGAAATGCTTGTTATAGGCTCATCGATTAATAAATTGTTACTTGGATTGTTGAATACTCTATTAGAGGTGATTATCCAATCTATATTTGTCATTTTCATTTCTCCTTTATTTATATTTCTTTATATTTAAAAACTCTCAACGGCTCAAATGTAATAGAATACTCGCCATAGTGAGTTCCAATACCATATATCTTTTTGTATTGTTCTATTGCTTCTAATATGTATTCTTCACTTAATTGTAGATACTCAGACAACTCATACAAGTTACGTACACCGTAATTGTGCGCTTCCACAATTTCGCGTAACGGGACTGCTGAGATAAAGCCGTGTCGTCTTGCGTAATTTTCGAACTTGCGATTGTTGAAATTCGAGTAATCGGCTATATCACCGTATGTAAGTTTATTATGCGCTAATTCTTCGAAGAGAATTCCTGCTTTTTCTCTATCTGATAAACCACGCTTTATCAAAATTAAATCTCCTAACCATACCCCGTCTAAATTATCTGGAAGCACATCAGCCTCTCTTATTTCAATATAATCATGTTGTATTAAAGTTTCTTCATATAATCCCATCTGATACATCCTTTACTTACGTTTACTTCTTATATAATCTGCATAATCTAAAACTCTTTGCCACTCGTCATCAGTTAATTCTCCTTCTAAATGAGCTGCACGATGTTGTACTTCATCATCGTTTTCTTCAACCCACCCCATTAAATACGCAGGATTAACATTTAATGCAGTAGCTATACTTTCTATAGTATCGTTTTTTAGATTTTTGATATTTCCGCTTTCATAACGTTGTACAGTAGCTTCAGTTTTACCAATTTTTCTTCCTAGTTCGGCCAAAGTCATACCTTGTTTTTCTCTTGATTGTTTCATTCTTTTTGAAAAGCACATCGTAATACAGCTCCTTTTACTTGATAGTTCTATTATAAGGAAAACTTTCGGCATTTGCAATATTTTTCTAAAAAACTTTCGTAAAATGCTTGACCTCTTTTGTAACATCATGATAAGATTACTTACGTAATGCGAAAGGTGGTGAAAAGAAATGCCTATAGATACTAAACTTTTGAAATCTAAAATGGCTTTGAAAGAACATAACATCAAAACCCTTTCTGAAGAAATTGGTGTCAATAGAGATACTTTATCTAACATGATACACGGGAGAACAAAACCATCCTACCCGGTAATAAATGGTATTTATTTTGCGTTAGAATTGACACCTCAAGAAGGAAGAGATATTTTTTTTAACGAAGACTTACGCAAAAAGAAAGTTTTAACTTAAGGAGGAACAACAAATGGAACAAACAATCAAACAATTTTTAGAATTTAGAAAGCAATTCACACCCGCACAGTGGCACGAAATCAACAGAATTATTGACGGACAATTTAGTAAAAAAGCCGCCGAGCTACAACTCGACGACCAAGATGTTGAGGTTATTAAAAATATTATTACTCAACAAAAGATTATGAAGTAACAATTTGAATAAAAGTTATTCAAAAATCACGAAAGGAAGATACAAAATGATGCTGACCAACACACTACTAGCAATTCACTTTTTCATGAATTTAGCGATATTAATTATGCTCGTAAGAATCGGTAGAGATTAACTTATACTTTTTAAGTTTGTTTATTCGTTGATTAGAAACAATCTTTATAAACGCAGGTTCTAATTCGAATTTATATAAAAACTCTGATGACGAATTAGCTATCATAACTTCTGGTTTATCTAATTGTTTATCGATTGGAGCATGCAAATAACTTGGATTATATATACCGAGAGATGAATATTCATCAGATTCCAATACTACGTTAATAGGTGTTAAAACATTTTTGTTTTTATCTAAAAATATTAATTCTTCTAAAGTATGAGTTCTAGACGAGTCATTAGCGACGACAAAATTTAATTCTACAAAATTATTTTCATAGTAGAAATTAAGATTGCTAATAACAAAACTGAACTTATTTTGAGAACGAGTATAAAAAATTGAGTATGCAGATAGACCTAAAGCTAGAAAAGCTACAACGTTTGAAAACAAAGTAGATTGTATGAATTCCATAAGAATAACCACCTTAAATATTTGATAACAACATTATACACGAAAGGAGCATAAATATTATGCAAGCATTACAAACAAAATCGAACATCGGAGAAATGTTCAATATTCAAGAAAAAGAAAATGGAGAAATCGCAATAAGTGCAAGAGAGTTATATA
>NZ_KV839133.1:7391-8797 GCF_001838845.1 Staphylococcus sp. HMSC36A10 | reverse complement strand
TCTTTTTCACGCCTTGCCAACCTGGTACGATATGCCCATGAAAGTAATAAGTGCCGTTTACTACATGAGTATGAGCCACTCGCTCGTTATCCTGATATAGATATCTCTTATATCCGAAAAATTGGTTTAAGTATTCTTTGCGTGCGTTATCTGTCATGATCATCACTCCTTTTACCAATTAGGTAGACCAAACGACATACATTCGTCATATAGCTCTTCATTCCTTATGCTTGCCTTATAGTTTTCAATCACATTGCTAACTTCTTTATGACTCATTGCTTTAACTTGTTCGTCTGTATATTTTTCGCACTCTTCCAATTCCAGTTGCTCCTGTAATGACATCACATATTCAACTTGTTTTTGGGTTGCCATCGTTAACCCTCCCACAAGTCAAATACTCTATCGACGTAAAACTTCGCTTTTGCTAAATCCTCATGACCATTCTTTAACGGTGCTCTAGACAAGTATTTGATTGCGTTACCTATTGCAAATGCTAATTGTGGTGGATACTGCGCCGTAACCTGTTCGATAAAATCTATAATTTCAATGTCGCCATATGTGTAATGCGCTGGTTGCTTAACATTGTCTTGTATTTCATTCATATCTACTTTTCTGTTACTGATTACGCTCATTGTGCTTCACTCCATTTCTTGAACATTTGGTTATAAGTGACATCGAACCAGTACGGATCACGTGAATGTTTTTGAGGTACATTAAACAAATGTGGTTTCTTTCTTCTTAGCTCAGCCTCTTTACGTTGTTGTCTAACCATTGTACGTTCTCGCTCCAAAGCTTTTGTTATTTGTATCTCTCTATAGTCGTTCAGCTTCATGCCGAAAGGTGCATCAATAGCTTCCGACAACTCCCAACCCTTCGCAACTCTGTTTCTAACTATTTCGGGCTTGAGTCCTTTCTTTTTCATCTGCTCATTTTCATATTCAGTGTATTTAGAAGGGGGTTTTTCTTGTGGTGGCGCAATAAGCGCATCGCCCGTTAGCCCTTTTGCTATCCTGTAATTAAGTAGTCCTTTGCTTAGGTTGTACTTTTTAACTATTTCGCTAACAGTCATCATCTTACCGTCAATCTTTACTTTCTTAGGTTTTATTACGTTTTGTATTAAGTCTTTCCCCCTCGCCCCTCTGTCGTACCTAGTAATCAATGTCGATACTTTGATGTCGTATTTATCAGATGCATCAATAAGCGTCATCAACTTACCGTCTATTCTCACTTTAGTCCTTATGCCTGCCATTTATTCCACCTCTACATTTACATTTCTAATTTTTAAATTGTCATACTCTAGTATTTCGTTAGGATTGTTATATAAGTAATCTGCCAGCGTTTCTTTTTCTTTATCCATATCACCAAAATGCTTATATTCAACTTCTGTAGGTATTCTTATATCAATC
>NZ_KV839133.1:0-7291 GCF_001838845.1 Staphylococcus sp. HMSC36A10 | reverse complement strand
CAACTTCTGTAGGTATTCTTATATCAATCGTTGCGTTTATATATGCTTGTTGTTGCATTAGATCACTTCATTTCTCTTTTGCGTTCTCGTCTTGCTTTAATTAATTCCTCGTAAGTAATCCATGTTTTGCCTGTGTACTTAGGTGCTTTACATATCCAATTGAGTTTTATGTTTCTGTATTTATGTCTGAAAATCTTAGCTTTAAGTTTTGCTACTTCGGTTGGCATACCTTTAATGTCGATAACTTCAATCAGTTTGTCATCGAGATATAACGCGAAGTCTGCAATATATTCAATCTTTCGTTGTTTATCTAGTTTTGGTAATAATTCGAATTTCGGTTGTATTTCGATATGATCATAGTTAGTGCCATTCATATTACTTTCTAAATATTGGTAATATTCGCACTCTACTTTGCTATCAAATACAATTCCTTTGTACTCAACTTTCTTAGCGTTGTATTTACTCACTGTGCCACCTCTAAATATCAAATATCGTTGCTTGTAATCCTAGCTCTTGCTCATACAGAAGCCCATGAGCGCCTTTGAATCGTTTTAGGTCACTATCAGTCATAATTTTCTTTTCGTCGCTGAAATGGGCTCCTGAGAGCGAATAAACTTCATTTACGTTGTCTTTATACTTGATGACCTTAATATCTTCCGTGCCATCTTCTCGGTATAAGTAATATTTTTCTTTCGGCATTTTTAACACTCCTTTATATGTGTTTTCTTCCAGTTGATTTCATTCATAATTTTCTCTTCAACTCTGTCGTAATCATCGAAAGGCGATAACTCGTTATTGTCTAACAATCTGTTAACTGCCCAACCAGTTTCTATATAGACATTTGCTACAATCGGGTCATTTTGCTTTGTCTCTTCATACATCGATTTCAATAAGCTTTTGAATTGCATGATATTCATGTGAAAAACCTCTGAGTCTTCTTGTAATACTCAAATTCAATTATTCCGGTTTCGCCGTCTTTGTTTTTGGCTATGTTACATTCAACAATAGATTTGCCTGTGATACTGTCATCTTCGTCACGGTTATAATAATCATCACGGTAAAGTAGCATTGCCAAACTCGCATCTGCTTCTATTCCGCCTGATTCTTTCATGTCCGATAGCATTGGTCTTTTATCTTGTCTAGACTCGACACCACGATTCAGTTGTGAAAGTAGTACGATGATTGCGCCTGTCTCGTTAGCGATTATCTTTAAGTCACGTGATATCTTTTCTACTGCTACACGTCTATCAATTTTCGCATCAGTATCCATCAGTTGAAGATAATCTATAAAAATAACTTGTTGCCTGTCTGAATGCCTCATTGCTTGTGCTCGCACATCTTGCGGTGTGATATTACTTTTATCAGAAATATTGATGCCTAATTTCATGATTTTATCCATCGCATTCGTTAACTTTGTTAAGTCATCCGGCGTTAAGTTCCTGATTTCTTTTATCTTTGTTAACTCAATACCAGTAATTGTTGATAACATACGTTTCAATACCGATGTGCCGGTTGTTTCGAGACTAAAGAAAGATGTTTTGTATCCACTTTGTGCTATGTTCAGCATCATGTTTAATGCAAAACCTGTCTTACCCACTGAGGGACGCGCTGCGATGACGATTAATTGTGATGGCTCCAATCCCCCTATTTTGTAATCCATGAGCTTGTAACCCGTCTTAATTTGCTTCTTAGGGCTATCGCTGTATAACTCTTCGACAAACTCCTCAACAAACTTCTTGGTTCCGTCTTCTTTTTTGTTAGTAATCGTTTTTAAATCCTTGAGTTCATCAATCAAGTTGTTAAAGTTTTGGTTCGTAGGTTGTTGTTTGAACTCAGTGACCAACTCATTCGCTTTGTTAATTTGATAACTTTCCAATAATTCTTGTTGGTAACGTTCAAAGAAGCCGTATCCAATGAAATCGGAGTTATAAAGTTTAGTTATAGTATCTGCATCTAAAAATTCTTTATCTTTAGTTGCTTTTAAATAGATTTCTTGATGATCTATCTTTCCGGCGTCCATTACATAATTGAAAAAGGTTTTAAACTTTTCGTTAGTAAACATGTAATCTTTAACTCTTATCTTTTCTAGTACGTCCGGTTGTTTAAGTAGCGTAGCGATTATTGTGCTTTCAATTTCAAATTGTCCGTAATTCATTCGTTATCGCCCCCAAATTCTGCCAACTTATTCATGAAGTTATCTAGCGCTATTTTTCTTTGTCTGACATATTCGGGGTCATTCTGCATCTTCCATTGGTGTGTAGCGGTTTCATTATCTACTGGCTCGATAGATACTTTTTTAGGTGCCTTACGCATGATTGCTGGTAAGTTAGGCGGGTACGGGTTGTTACTGTTGATATATCCATCTACCGCTTTTACAGTTGGTTGATAATCTCCGTTTTGACTTAATACATCAATCCACATTTCTAACTTTGGTTTATCAAAATCAATGTTGTATACGTACCTAACTTTTTTAATAATTTCTAATGCTTGTGTTTTGCTCATCGGCATTAGTCATCACTCAATTCTTTTTCCATTTGTGCAATGACATCATCAGTAGCATTTTTCCTAGGCGCTATTTTGTTTTCTGCATCCTCTTTTGTTTTAACGTTCTCTTTAGCCCAGTTGTTTAAAACTTTAATTAAATAGCCACCATGCGCACTTTTGCTTTTAGTGTACTCAACACCTACTTTTACAACTTCAAAAGCGTTCGTACCTATATCATCAATAGCAAACCCTAATTGCTCCATTTGATTAGGCGTTAACTTATCATCTAAATTTGCGATAATGTATTTTATTGAAGATGAGAAGACGGCTTCTCTTTCTTCTTCTTTATTCTTATATTCTTCTTCTTTTTCTTCTTCTTTTTCTTCTTCTCTTTCTTCTTCTTCTTCTTCTGTATCGTTACGTAACGTTACGGTAACGTTACGTTTTGCTTCTAGTAACTTTTTCTGTTTCTCACGATAGCGTTGTTGTCGCAATTTATTTTTTTCTTTATGCTTAGCTTTGCTATCTAAGCTTTGATGCTTCTCCCAGTTTGTCACTTTTATGACACCATTAACTTTTTCAATCATGCCCAATGTCTCAAAAGTTTGAATTGCTAAACTTATTGAGTTAATAGGTCTATTAAATTCATTTGCTAACATTTCTTCGTTGTACGGCAAGTTTTCGGATAGCATAATATAACCTTGTTCATTGTACTTTCCTGATAAAGTTAGTAACTTAACCCAAATAGTTATGATCGTATCTCTTTCGGGTAAAGCTTCGATATATTTGATTTTGCTGTCATCAAACATGCCAACTTTAAGTTTTATCCACGATACTTCTCCCATTGTTTTCTCCTTTCAGCATTTTGTTGAGCCTCTCATCAACTTTTATCCACGAGTCATGCAAGTGGTATTTATCATCAAACGACTTAACGCCAATCGCATGTTGCTCGTTGTGATGTTCGCGACATAACGCTAATACATGTTTGTCATAGTGGTTCATTTTGTTTCTGTTCATGCCTCTGCCGACTGCTTCATAATGTGCCAGGTCTGCGTGAGGCTTTCCGCATATTACACAGTTGCGGTTAACAGTTGACCAGTATAAGAATGATTTATCTTGTTTCAGTAGATTACTCGTTTTATAGCTAAGTGGTATGTCATTGTAGAACGTCCAGTCAAGCGTTGCTTCAATGATTTGACTTGCTTGTGTTCTCGTACAATTACTTAGTGAAATACGTTCATCATAGCCGTAGTAAGTCCTTACATACTCTATGAACATATGTCGCATATAGTCCATTGGTTGACCTGTATATTCTTCTATGTCTTTGACAAGCGCGAATATTTTTCGTCGTTGCTTGCCGGTAATTTGAAACGGATCTATGACGCTCACATCGACTTCCACATCAAACCCGTTATCAAGTAGTAATGTTTCTTTATTACCTAATTCAACACCCGAGATGACAACTGTTGTTGTACCGTCATCTTGAGTGATGTAACTAGTAATTATTGGCATCTAATCATTCCAATCAGAACGGTAAGTCATCATCAGTAATCGCAGTGGTATTATCAAAAGGATTATTACCAGTTTGAGTTTGTCTTTGTTGATGATAATTGTTGTTTGGTTGTTGGTTGTTATTCTTCGGTTCTAAGAATTGAACACTGTCCGCTACTACTTCTGTGACAAATACACGTTGCCCGTCTTTGTTTTCATAACTGCGTGATTGTAAACGTCCATCAACGCCAGCCAATGACCCTTTGGATAAATAATTATTTACATTTTCTGCTTGTTTTCTAAAAGTTACACAGTTAATAAAGTCTGCCTCACGTTCTCCTTGAGCGTTAGTAAATGTTCTGTTAACTGCGATAGTGAAAGTGGTAACACTCACACCATTTGGCGTTGTTCTATATTCTGGATCTTTTGTTAAGCGTCCTACTAATACTGTTCTGTTTAACATTATTGTTTTCCTCCAGTAATTGTTTTTGCGTTGTTTCGCATTTTTTGAATAGCTTCTGCTGCTTGTTTTTCTGTTAATTTATAGTTATTTATGTCGAATTTTTGTTCTACTATATTTTGTGGCGCTTCTTTATCCGTGCCCTTTATCAAGTTAGTGAAATCTATAACCTCTTTCCTTAAAATCCCTATGGTTTCGCTACTAGCCCATTGTGTTCTAGTTTGCTGTTTTGGATTATTATTTTTTCCACTTGCTTCATTTCCGTCATCATCTTGGTCGCTAGTAATACCGAAAACCGCGGATAATGAATAACGTTTAAGGTAGCTGATTAACGAGCCTGCGCCTTGTGGCGTATTCTTTTCTGCATTCATAAATACAGGATCGTACTCGATATATTCACCGCTTTCATGCATAAGCATTGTAGCGACTCCTACGCGTCCGTCTACATCGTTCAAAGCCCATTGGGTATAAGACAACCCATGAGGCGTTGCTGCCTTGTCAATGGCTTCTACAACGTTCTCGAGTGGTACATATTTTGATTTGTAAAATGGATTATTTTTATCTTTAAGTGGCTGCTTTACTTCCTTGCGAAACGCAACCATAGCTTTATTTATTTCAACAACTGTTTCTGATTTGTTCATCACTTAATCACCAGGCTTTCTGTTACCTTTAATTCAGCACCCGGAATATCTTTCCCAGCTTTCAAATCATCGATTAGTTGCTTAGAATTAAGCTTTGGCGCTTGTGATAGCCAATAATCCTTTGGAATAAGTTTTTCATCGATAATATTTTTACTAGCCCCGTTTTTGCGCTTGTAAATATGATTAGTAGCTGTGCGGTAACTATCTACTTCCTGTGTTTCTAACATCTCTTTTAAGTAATCTCTTAAACGATCAGTTAAATTTTGTTTTTGTTTTTTTAAATTTTGAAGTCTCTTAATTTCTTTATCTATGACATCTATGTCACCTAAAGTTTCACGTCTCCAATTGACAATGTTTTCTACTTTGACGTTCATTTCTGCTTTGATAGAATCTAATGTATCTTTTAGTAATGTTGGATCTAATTCATCTTGATTAGACATCTCTTTAAATGCTTCTGATAGCTCATATAGATTAGCCATTAGTTAATCCCCCTCTACCATTTCATGACTAAGTTAATTAGTCTGTCCTGTTCATCTGTGTTCTCTTCAATCCATTCATCTATCGCTTGGTTGAATAAGTCTGATGCCATATCTAAGTCATTCTCATCTACGACATAAGCATGTTTAATTGGTACGTTGTTCATATCTTTAACTTGTATTGATATGCCCATATGACCTTTTAAAATGAATAGCTTAAAATCGAATCCGTTAACATGAATATTTTTGTGTATGATATCGCCTATTTCGTAATACATTGTTTTAGTCCTCCTTGTCGTCATCAATACCGAGAAATTTTTGTGATTTACACATTTGGAGAACATTGACAATATCTTTATAACTCTTAGTGCTATCCAATAAGGAAGCAAGATCGAAAGTATGACCAATCACAGAACTTGAACCTGCTAAATAATCTCCGTCGATAACTCCTATTGATGAGAAAAGCAAAATATCAAATTTACTTTCTCCCTTAATTTCTTTCGCTAATTCATACAATTCTGCCGTTTTTTCAGATAATAAGTCTTTTATTTCTTCCTGCGTCATGTCTTTATAATTTTTAGTCATGGTTGACTTCCTCCGTTTTTCGTTTTATATTTAACTTGAATTTTATTTCTTAAATGTTTGTTACTGTTACTTGTTGGCGCAAGTAGCAGTTTTTTTATTCTTCATAAAAGTATTCCTTATAGAATATGAATGTTGCGATACTTGCGAATCCTGCAATTGACCATGCTGTAGTGAAGTATAGAAACGGCATAAGTACAATCGCTAAGACTGTGAAGCATAGTACTGCTACTAGGTAGCTTTTATAAGTTTTACTCATTTGTTGTGCCCTCCTTTGTAAATCTCATTAAAATGTTCATCTACAAACTTATGCATCCTTCTTGCGTTAAACCTCCAACGATTAAAATTCTCATCAGGATAATGTACGATACCTTGTGCTCTTAACTCTTTTTCGAGTCTAGGGTGAAATAATAACCTGTCTTTGATTGTTTCATCAGATGCAATTTTTAATTTCTTCTTTAAGTCGCTCATGTTCCATACAGGGTCTAATGAGTAAGCTATTAACTCTTCATATTCATCTTTTGTGATAAGCACGTGTGTTTCAGGTATTGGAACGGTTACGTTTAATACATGTGGCATTTCTATCATTCCTTTCGTGTATAATGTTGTTATTTGCTAATAGTTTGTTCGGCGAACTTCAAAAGGCGACGAGCAGATTCAGTAAAATTTTCAGCATCTTTCGGTATGGTTAAAGATTTGTTGTTTAGATAGTTACTCAACGCCTTACTACTAATCACAGGTTTTCTAGTGTGCTTCTCAATCTTTACAACCTTCCACGTCACAACTGCCATTGTGGTGAGGAGGGTTGTTTTGTATAGTGCGTTCATTTGTTTATGCTCCTTTGCATTTCCAAAAATTTAATATAATTTAAATTCGATACCATCTATTTGAATGTATAGATTATCTAAATCAGGGATTGCCTTTTTATATAAACCAAATCTTGATTTGATATCTGCTAATAAATAGGTATCTAAGTTACCAATTGATAATAGTCGTCTATTATTTGCTTCGTCATAGTAGTAATAGATGACTTTTTTGTTTTGAGCTTCCATTTGCTGTGCCCTCCTGTTAAGTTGTTTGTTTTTCTCCTAAAAACTTATTAACAAAGTATTGTTGTCCTTTGCCTGTTACTTTTGGCGTCTTACTAATTGATGTGT
>NZ_KV839132.1:0-204 GCF_001838845.1 Staphylococcus sp. HMSC36A10 | reverse complement strand
GCGCCCGTAGCTCAATTGGATAGAGCGTTTGACTACGGATCAAGAGGTTATGGGTTCGACTCCTATCGGGCGCGTTAATTATACGGGAAGTAGCTCAGCTTGGTAGAGCACTTGGTTTGGGACCAAGGGGTCGCAGGTTCGAATCCTGTCTTCCCGATATACTGTAATTATTATGGGGGCTTAGCTCAGCTGGGAGAGCGCCTG
>NZ_KV839131.1:0-208 GCF_001838845.1 Staphylococcus sp. HMSC36A10 | reverse complement strand
GATAAGAAGCGATAGAAAATCAAGCCTAAAATGTAATTACGGAATTCACTCGCATCCATGTTCCCTCTTAAATCATTCGCAATCGACCATAATTTTTTATGTAATTCAGCTTGTTGCTGACGTTGTTTTTCAGTAATAGACATGTGATTCCTCCGCCTTTGAATAAGTAATTTATCTCTTTGTGTAATAGATTTATTATAACATTTGG
>NZ_KV839130.1:189549-272146 GCF_001838845.1 Staphylococcus sp. HMSC36A10 | reverse complement strand
TTCGATCGATTTCGTCAATTAATGCTTGAACTTGCTTATCAACGTCTTTATTGGCATCAATTTTTGCTTTTGGTATTTCATTGGCATGCACTTGTTCAATCGCGTGGTTGCCTGCTGTTTGAACTTGAGATACAGCCTGATTACTTGTTGCTTTATTAATGTTGTTGATGATGCTGTTTGCCAATTCTTCTGCTTTATTTTTCGCAATAAGCTTGTCTTGATCCGTCGCATTTGAAGCTTCGATTTCTTTTAGCTTATTAGCTAAAGCTTGATTAATTGATTGAATTGCCTTGTCTTTAGCATCTTGTAGTCGTTGATCACCATTAAGATTATGGATTGCATCATTGACTGCTTGGATTGCGCCATTGATATCATTCACATTTGTGTTATCACTATTTAGCAATGTATTTGCTAGACGTTTGGCATCATCGAAGTTTGTTTTAGCATTATCGTCAGCGTTTTGGTAATTGACAGTTTGCTCTGCATTTGGAATTTCATTGTCAACTAAATGTTTCAATGTTTCCATTGCATCATTTAAGTCAATTTGATTATTAACAATATCTGTTACATCTGATACAGTATCGGCATTGTTAATTGCTTTATGTGCAAGATCTTGTTGCTGTTGATTTAATCCATTTAACGAATTAACAAACGCATTTGCTTTATCTTTGGCATTTGCAAGGTTTTGGTCTCCATTTAATGCATTTTGAGCATCGATAATATTTTGTTTCAATTGCTCTGCTTCAGCTTTTGCAATTGCATTACCTTGCACTTTATCTAACTCATGTGCTGCATTCGCAATTGCATTATCATAATTTGCTTTCAAATTGTCATCTGCATTGATGTAATTTGTGCTGCTGATAACACCAAGGTGCTGTTCGTCAATATATTGTTGTACTGCACCCATTGCATTATCTAATTTAGTTGCTCTATTAATTGCTCGAGATGCTTTATTTAGCGTTTCAGCATTATTAATTTGTTGGATTGCTAATTGTCTTTGAGCATTGTTTAGATGTGTTAATTGATCCAAACTTTGTAATGCTTCAGATTTACGATTATTAAGTCTTTCTTCACCATTTAATGCTTTCTTAGCTGCAGTGACTGCATCATTTAATTTGGTAACTTGTTCTGCAGTTAAGTTTTGACCAGTCGATTTATCAAGTGCTTGTTTCGCTTTATCAACCGCTTCATCATATACTTGTTTGACTTGTGTATCTGCATTGACATAGTTCGTGCTACCTTTCGTGCGTCCTTCATTGCCAGTGATTTCTTGTGACAATTGATCCATTGCACGATTAAGTGCCTTAGCCTCATCTACAATTTGTTGGATTTGATTTAAATCGTTTGATTGATCGATGCGACCTTTAAATCCATCTTGTTGAGCATTGTTTAATGCATTCAATTGGTCGATGTCATGTTTACCATTTGTTTTAGCAAGTGCTACACGTTCATCACCATTTAATGCTTGTTTTGCATTTAAAATATTTTGAAGTGCTTGATCCACTTGTTGCTTATTCGCATTTTGTTTCAATACATTTTCAGCATCAGCAATAGCTTGTTTATAAGCCTTTTGCTTATCTGAATCTGCTTGTGTGTAATCTATAGTTTGCTCAACGTTAGCATGTTCATTAACTGCTTGTTGTAATTGATCCATTGATTGGTTCAATTGCGTTGCTTGATCTACTAATTCAGCGATTGGTTGAAGTTTCGTCGCTTGATCAATATTTTGTTTAGCAGTTGCAATTTGATCAGCATTTAAATGTGTTAATTGGTCAATAGTTTGTTTCGCTTGTGTTTTAGCTTCAGCGACTCTCTCATTACCATTTAACTCATTCACTTTTTCTTGAAGCTTAGTTAATGCTTGTTCTACAGCGTCTTTATTCGCATTTGAACCATTAGTTGGATCTGTAATGCTTTGTGCAGCTTGTAACGCTTGATCTACTGCTTCTTTTTTATCAGTTGACGCTTCAGTGTAATTTGGTTGAGCCTTATCTGTATTCACTTGATCAACTTTATTTTTCAATGTTTCCATCGCGTGATCAAGTTCAGTAGCAGTTTGAACATGTTGTGCAACCTCTGTTCTTGTAGGCGCTGCATTTATAGCATCAGTTAATGCTTGTTGTTGTGCATGATTTAAGTTTGGCAATGCATTAACAGTCGTTACTGCTTGTTGTTGATCACGAGCAAGTTTTTGATCACCATGTAGGTTATCTTTTGCAGTTGTTACTGCTTGTGTCAATTGTTCTACTTGTGATTTGTCGAGTGTTGGATTACCTGTTTGGTTAATTAAATCTTTTGCATTTTGAACTGCTGCTTGGTAAGCATCTTTTTGCGGTTTATCTTCATTAATAAACTTGCTACCAGATTCTGTTTGTTGTTGATCTTGAATACTATTTCGTAATGCTTGCATTGCTTGATCAAGCGCTTTTGCTTCAGCTAATTTTTGCGCTACTTCATCACGAGTTGCTGCGTTGTTTATTTGGCTTTCAAGTGCTTGACGTTGCGGATTATTCAAACCATTTAATTGATTTAAATCAGTAACCGCATGTTGTTTATCGTCTGCAAGTTTTTGATCACCGTGTAGGTTATCTTTAGCTTGGTTAACAGCTTGTGTCAATTGTTCAACTTGTGCTTTATCAAGCGTTGGATTGTTAGTTTGATTAATTAAATCTTTTGCATTTTGAACTGCTGCTTGGTAAGCATCTTTTTGTGGTTTATCTTCATTGATAAACTTGCTAGCCGCTTCCGTTTGCTGTTGATCTTGAATGCTATTACGTAAAGCTTCCATTGCTTGGTTAAGTGCTTGTGCTTCAGTTAATTTTTGTGCTACTTCGCCACGAGTTGCTGCATTATTGATTTGATTTTCAAGTGCTTGACGTTGTGGTGTATTCAAGTTAGACAAGTTATTTAACGTTTCTGTTGCACGTTGCTTATCTTGAGCTAGTTTTTGATTACCATGTAAATTGTTTTTAGCATCAGTCACTGCCTGTGTCGCTTGATCAATGATTGATTTAGCTAATGTAGGATCAGTTGTTTTGTTAATCAAATCTTTCGCGTGTTGTACTGCTTGCGTATAAGCATCTTTTTGCGCTTGATCCTCGTTAATAAATTTACTACTTGCTTCAGTTTGTGGTTGATCCTTAATACTTTCTTTTAATGCTTTCATCGCTTCATTTAATGCTTGCGCTTGTGCAATGATTTCAGCCACTTTATCACGAGTTGTTGCATTATTAATTTGATTTTCTAGCGCTTGTTGTTGAGCTGGTGTTAATTGATCTAAATGATTTAGAGAATTTCCAGCAGTTTGCTTATCTTGAGCTAATCGTTCAACACCATCTAATGCATTTTTAGATGATGTTACTGCTTGAGTCGCACTTGATACATTACCTTTATTGATAGTTGGATTATTTAATCCTGCAATGATAGACTCAGCATTTTGAACTGCTTCATCATAGGCTTGTTTTTTATTCGGTTCTGCATTGACATATGCACTGCTCACACGAGTTGCATCTTTGTCAGCAATACTTTGTTGTAATGCATCCATAAGTTGATCTAATGCTTGTGCTTCAGTCAAATCTTGCTTAACTGCTGTTCTAGTTGTTTCGCTATCAATTAACGTATCTTCCATATGTTTTTGTACATTGTTTAGATGTGCTAATTGGCTAACCGTTTGTTTAGCATGATCTTTATCATTTTGTAATTTCACATCACCATGTAATGCTGCTTTCGTTGTATTCACAGTTGCCGCTACTTGATTAATCGCATTATTATCTAATGTTGCAGTTTGTTCATTGATAATATTATTTGCGGCTTGAACAGCTTGATCATAGTTTTGTTGCTCTGGTTGATCTTCGTTGATATATTTGCTATTTGCTTTAGTTGCTGCGTTATCTTGAATGCTCTGTCTTAATCCATGCATTGCTTGGTTAAGCGTATTCGCATTTTGTTCAATTTGATGAACTGCAGTTACTAAAGTTGCAGCTGTAACTTGGTCTTTTAATGCTGTTTTTTGAGGATCATTTAAGCTTGTTAAAGCATCAATTGCTTGCGTCGCATTTGTTTTAGCAACTTGTAAATTATGATCTCCATTTAACGCTTGAAGTGTTGTTTGAACTTTAGTAATAGCTTGTTCTACTTCTGTTTGGTTCGCATTTTGACCAGTTTGTTTGTTAATCATTGCTGCTGCTTCATTTACCGCTGTATTATAAGCAGTTTGTTTATCAGTATCAGCATTGATGAAGTTACCACGTTGTTCAACGGCTTGTTGATCTGCAATCGCATTAATTAAGTTACCCATCGCAGTATTTAAAGATTCTGCTGTTTGTTTGTGACCATTAACTGCAGCAATATCAGATGATTGCGTAATTTGTGATTGTAACTGTTGCTTTTGCGCATTATTTAAATGATCTAATTGATCAAGTCTATTGTTAGCTTGTTGCTTAGCTGCTACAAGGTTTTCATCACCATCTAATGCAACTTTCGTGTTATTCACTTGAGTTGTTGCACGATTAACATCATCTGGATTCATCGTAGGCGATGTAGTTTGATTAATGATATTATTAGCAGCTGTTACAGCTTGGTTATAGTCATTTTGTCTTTGCGCAGTTGCATCATGATAATCTTCAGATGCTAATGTCGTTTGATTATCCGCAACACTATTTCTTAATAATTCCATCGCATGATCTAACGTTTGTGCTTTTTGATTAATCGTAGTGACATCTGTAACAAGTGGCGCTTGTGTAATTTGACTTTCAAATGATTGTTTTTGTGCATCATTTATGTGTGTTAAGTTCGCCAATTGTTGTTTTGCTTGTTGTTTTGCATTTGCCAAATTGTCATTACCATTTAATGCTTGTTTCGCTGCGTTCACACGTTGCATCGCTTGTTCCACTTCAGTTTGACTTGCATTGCTGCCATTTGCTTTAGATAAAATACCTTCTGCATGTGAAACCGCATTAGTATAAGCATCTTTCTTAGCTTGATCTGCATCAGTAAAGTTAATGCTATTTAATGTCTCAGTTTTATCTTGTAATGCATTGTTTAAGTTAGTCATAGCATTATTCAGATTTTGAGCATTTTGCTTAACATTATTAACTGTTGCAATATCTGGTGCTTGTTCAACTTGAGTTGTTAGCGCTTGTTTTTGAGCATCATTTAAATGATCTAATGTACCAAGATTTGTCTTAGCAGCTTGTTTGGCATCAGCTAATTTTTGATTACCGTTAAGTGCTTGATTTGTATCTTTCACTTTAGTTAATGCTTGTTGAATTGTATTTGGATCCATTGTTGGATTTGTTGTTTGTTTCAACAATTCTTCTGCTTTTGTTACTGCATTATCATATGCTGTTTGCTTGTCAGGATCAGCATCATGATAGTTTTCGCTACCTTTAATTTGTGCTTTATCCGCAATGCCTTGTTTCAATTGTGTCATCGCATCATTAAGCGTTGTCGCCGCTTGTTGAATAGCATTGACGTTTGGTACAAGTGTTGCTTGCGTGATTTGTTTGCTGTATTCATCACGTTGCGCTTGGTTTAAGTTTGGCAATTGATCAATAGCATGTTGAACATTTTGTTTCGCCGTTGCTAAGTTTGTATTACCATTTAAATCATTTTTAGCTTGCGTAACTTTATTTAACGCTGCAGTAATTTCGCTAGGTGTAACGACAACATCAGGCGTAGCACTAATTAATGCTTCAGCTTTCGCTACTGCTTGATTATATGCATTTTGCTTATCAGGATCTGCATTGACAAAGTTACCATCAGCTTTTGTTTGTTCTTTATCTGCAATGCCTTGTTTTAATTGTGTCATAGCATTGTTTAACTCTTGTGCTGTTTGTTTAACATTGTTTACACCAGCTACAGTAGTTGCATTTTGAACTTGTTGTTTTAATGCATCTTTCTGTGCTTGATTAAGGTCATTAGAGCTATTAATTAATGCTGTTGCTTCGTCTTTTGCATGTTGAACGTTGGCATTACCATTTAATGCTTGTTTTGCTGCATTTACTTGTTGGATTGCTTGTTCAACTTCAGTTTGTGTTGCATTGCCACCATTAGCTTTTGAAATAATGTTTTCAGCATTTGTAACAGCTGTGTTATATGCTTGTTGTTTTGCTTGATCTGCATCAGTGAAGTTAACTGTTGCTTTCGTAGCATCTTTATCGGCTATCGCTTGTTTCAAGTTACCCATCGCAGTATTTAAGTTTTGCGCATTTTGCTTAATTTGATTTGCTTCATCAACAGTATGCGCACCATTAATTTGATCAGTAACAGCTTGTTTCTGCGCATTATTTAAGTTGTCTAATGAACCTAAAGATTGCGTTGCTTGTTGCTTCGCTGCCTCTAAGTTTTCATTACCATTTAATGCATTTTTAGTTGTGCTTACTTGTCCAGCAGCTTGATTGATAACAGTCGGATCTAAAGTTGGACTTGTAGTTTGATCAATAATACCTTGTGCAGTTGTGACAGCATTATTGTACGCATCCTTTTTATTCGGACTTGCATCAGTATAATTTTGGTTTTGTTTTGTTGTCGCATTATCTGCAATACTTTGACGTAATTTGTCCATTGCTGCATCAACATTGTTTGCCTTTTGTTCATTACCTTGTGCTTCTGCAACAGTAGTCGATTGTTGTACCAATTGTTTTAATGCCTCTTTTTGTGCATTTGTTAAATGGCTTAAACCGTCAATTGCTGTATTTGCGTGTTGTTTAGCTTTTTCAAGGTTTTGAGTACCATTAAGCGCTGCTTTCGTTGTATTCACTTGATTCATAGCTGCTTCAACTTGATCTTTAGGCACGTTTGTACCTGTAGATTTATTTAAAATATTTTCAGCATTACGAACCGCTTCATTGTATGCATTTTTCTTCTCTGGATCTGCATCTGCAAAGTTTTGACTGCCAAGTGTAGTGTCTTTATCATTCAAGCTATTTTTCAAGTTACCCATCGCTGTATTCAGTTCCTGAGCTGTTTGAATGGCTTGCGTTACTTCAGCTACAGTGTGCGCTTGATTGATGTTTCCAGTAACAGCACCTTTTTGTGCATTGTTTAAGTTATCTAATGTAGATAATGTTTGGTTTGCATTGTTTTTAGCATCTGTTACTTTTCTATCACCATTCAACGCTTGTTTAGTAGTTGTTACAGTTGAAAGTGCTGCTTCAACTTGTGATTGGTTCGCATTTGTACCATTTGCTTGATTAATAATATTTTCAGCAGCAGTTACCGCATTGTTGTATGCTGTTTGTTTTTCTGTATCTGCATCTGTAAAGTTAACACTTTGTTTCACTTGATCTTTGTCTTGGATTCCGTTGATTAAACGTTCCATTGCTTGATCTAATTGTTCAGCTTTAGTTTTCACTTGATTTACTGTGCTAATATTTGGTGCATTTGTCACTTGCGTATTTAAATCTTGCTTTTGAGCATTATTTAAATGACTTAATTGGTTGATGTTAGCAGTCGTTTCTTGCTTTTTATTCGCTAAGTTTTGTACACCATTAAGCGCAGTTTTGTTAGTGTTCACTTGATTAGCTGCTTGTGTTACTGCAGATGGATCAAGTGTCGGCTGACTCGTTGCATTAATGATATTTTCAGCACTTGTAACTGCTGTGTTGTATGCATTTTGTTTATCCGTATCTGCATCAACATATGGTTGACTTGCTTTAACTTCATCTTTATTCGCAATACTATTTCGAAGTTGATTCATTGCATTATCAAGATTTGTCGCGTTGTCTTTCACACTTTGGACGCCAGTTACTTGTGTCGCGCTATCAATTTGACCAGTAATACTTTGTTTTTGTGCATCAGATAAATGTGTCATTTGACGTAATGTATCTTTAGCTTGTTGCTTCGCAGTTGCTAAGTTTGTATCACCGTTTAAACCTGTTTCAGCATTATTAACACGTTGTGTTACTGCTGTAACATCTGCTGCATTTGTAATCACATTAGGTGAACCATTTACAATGTTTTTCGCAGCATTATATGCATCAGTATAAGCACCTTGCTTATCAGGACTCGCGTTAGTGTAATTACCACCAGCAACAATTGTGTCATGATCAGCAATTGCTTGTTTTAATTGATCCATCGCATTATTAAGTGATGTAGCACTATTTTTCAGATCAGTTACACCTGATACACGTTGCGCAGCGTTCACTTGTTGTTTTAATGCTGTTTTTTGTGGCGTATTCAAATGTGTCAAGTTATCGATAGCTTGTGTAGCTTCAGTTTTAGCGCGTCGTAAGTTTGCGTCACCGTTCAAAGCATTTTCAGTAGACGTTACACTTTGAATTGCTTGTTCAACAGCTTGCTTATCTTTATTCGCACCATGATCTTTATTTAAGTAAGATTCAGCTTGTATGATGGCATTATCAAATGCTGTTTTCTTAGTTGGATCTGCGTCGATGTAGTTTTCGCTCGCTTTAGTTTGATCTTTATTTGCGATTGCTGTCTCTAATCGTTGCATTGCACCATCTAAGTCTTGTGCTTTCGTTTTAACACTATTTACACCGTTGACTGTTGTTGCACCTTCGATTTGTGATGTTAAATCTTGTTTTTGTGCATTATTTAAGTGTGTTAATGTACCTAAGTTTGCTTTCGCATCTGATTTTGCTTGTCTTACATTTGCATCACCGTTTAAAGCATTCTTAGCAGTCGTTACTTGATTTAATGCAGCTTCAACTTGTGCTTTTGTCATATTTTGACCGTTTGCTTTATCTAAAATACCTTGAGCATTCGTAACAGCATTTGTGTAAGCATCTTTCTTACCTTGGTCAGCATCTGTAAAGTTCACTTGTTGTTTAACAGTGTTTTGGTCATTAATACCATTTTGAAGTTGACCCATTGCTGTATTTAATTCATTAGCAGTATTTTGTGCAGCAGTTACACCTGCTACTGTCGTTGCATTGTCAATTTGACTAGTTGCTGCAGTTGATTGCGCATTATTCAAGTTACTATATGAAGCTAATGCACGTTTCGCTGACTCTTTTGCTTGAGCAACTTTATTATCACCATTCAAGTCATTTTTAGCTTGATTCAATTGGTTTAGTGCTGCTTGAACTTGTGTTTCATTCGCGTTGCTGCCATTAGCATTAGTAATTGCTTCTGCTTGTGTAACCGCAGTATCATACGCTTGTTGTTTTGGTTGATCCGCATCTTTGTAATTGACACTACGTTTCGTATTATCCTTTTCAGCAAGTGCATGTTTCAAATTACCCATCGCTGTGTTTAACGATGTTGCTTTATTTTTAGCCGCTGTGACAGCTGCAAGATTTGGTGCTTGATCCACTTCAGCATTTGCCGCAGTTCGTTGTGCATTGTTCAAGTCTGTCAAACGACCGATATCTGATTTCGCAGTTTGTTTTGCTGCTGCTAATTTTTCATCACCGTTCAATGCAGACTTCGCACTGTTCACTTGGCTCGCTTTTTGGTTAATTGTATCAGGATTCATTTCAGGGTTATTCGTTGCACTAATAATACCTTCAGCATTAGTTACCGCATCATTGTATGCATTTTGTAAATCTGCATTCGCGTCTTGATAATCTTCGCTTGATTTAGTCGCATCTTTAGAAGCAATACTTTGTCTTAATTGATTCATTGCTTGATCTAAAGTACCGGCATTAGCTTGAATACCTTGAACACCTGCAACAGTCGTACCACTTTCGATTTGCGATGTTAAGTTTGCTTTTTGAGCATCAGTTAAGTGTGACATTGTCGCTACTTGTTGTTTAGCTGTGTTCTTCGCTTCATTTAAGCGCGCATCACCATTTAATGCAGTTTTAGCAGTATTCACACGTTGTAATGCTTGTTCAACGGCTGCTTTATTTTCATTTGTGCCAGCTGTTTTATCTAATAACGTTTTAGCTGCCGTTACAGCATCATTGTATGCTGTTTGTTTTTCTCTATCTGCATCAGTATATTTCTGAGCTGCTTTTGTAGCTGCTTCATCGTTAATACCACGTTGTAAGTTGCTCATTGCAGTATTTAATTCAGATGCTGTTGTAGACACTTGATTTACACCTGCAACTGTTGTCGCACCTTCAATTTGCGTTTTCAATGCTTCTTTTTGTGCATTGTTAATTGATGTTAGGTTATTCAATGCATTTTTCGCAGTTGTCTTAGCATTCGCAACATTTTGATTACCATTCAATTCGTTTTTAGCACGTTGTACATTTTCTAATGCAGTTTCGACACCGTCTTTTGCAGTATTTGGACCTTGTGCTTTATTTAAAATTTGTTCAGCTTGTGTCACTGCATTTGTATATGCATTACGTTTCGCTTCATCTGCATCAGTGAAGTTAACACCTTGCTTAATCGTATTCTGATCTTGAATACCATTTTTCAAGTTCGTCATAGCTGTATTTAATGCATCCGCATTATTTTGTGCTTGTGTTACTTCATTAACATGCGTTGCACCCTCGATTTGACGTTTCGCCGCTTCTTTTTGAGCATTAGTTAAGTCACTTAAGCCATTCAAATGTTGCTTCGCATTTGTTTGCGCAGTTCTTAAGTTTTCTTGACCGTTTAACGCTTGTTGTTTAGCTGTCACTTGGTCTTTCGCTTGATTAATTTCTTGCGCATTCATTGATGGACTAGTTGTTTGACCAATGATTGCTTTTGCTGCAGTGACTGCACTATCGTATTCACTACGATTATTAGGACTTGCATCTGTGTAGTTTTGATCTGCTTTAATCGTTGCTTCATTCGCAATGCTATCTCGTAGACCTTTCATTGCAGTGTTTAATGTTTGTGCATTATCACGAACAGTTTGAACATTTGGCAACGTCGTCGCTTGACCCACTTGTTCTTTAAGTTTTGCTTTTTGCGGACCATTTAAAGAAGTTAAACCATCAATTGCTGTGTTAGCATTTTGTTTCGCTACTTCTAAATTATGATTACCGTTTAACTGCGTCTTAGCATTCGTTACTTGCGTTGCTGCATTTGTAACATCTGATGGTGTTAACGTTGGTGTTGGTGTACCACTAACGATATTTTCGGCAGCTGTCACTTTTTCATCATATGCTTGACGTTTATTCGCATCAGCATTGACATAGTTACCACTAGCTTTTGTCTCAGCTTTATCAGCAATGGCACGTTTTAAAGCTGTCATCGCAGTATTTAATTCAGTCGCAGTATGTTCAACACCATTTGCTGCAGATACACGTCCTGCACTTGTTACTTGTGCTTTTAATGCTTCTTTTTGTTTTGTATTTAAGTCCGAAGCATTTGTAATCGCTGTGTTAGCAGCCTGTTTCGCACGTTCTAAGTTTTGAATACCGTTTAATGCAGTATTTGCTTGTGTAACAGCTTGCATTGCTCTTTCAACATCTGCTTTAGGTGTATTACCGCCAGCTGTTTTATTTAAAATTGTAGCTGCTGCATTTACTGCTTGAGAATAAGCAGTTCGTTTAGCATCATCAGCATCTTGATAATTTTGACTTTGTAACGTCGTGTCTTTATCACGAATTGATGTTTCTAATTGACCCATAGCACCATCTAATTGTTGCGCTTTGGCTTTAACTGTATTAACACCTTCAACATTTGTTGCTTGTGTAATTTCATTATCTAACGCTGTACGTTGTGCATTATTAATGTGTGTTAATGTACCTAACGTTTGTTTCGCAGCGGCTTTAGCTTCATTTAATTTCGCATCACCGTTCAACGCCGTCTTCGTACTGTTCACATTTTGTAATGCTTGTTCAACTGCTGCTTTGTCTACATTTTGACCACTAGCTTTTGTTAAAATTGCTTTCGCTGCATTTACAGCTTGATCATAAGCTGATTTCTTATTTGGCTCTGCATCTAGGTATTTCTGAGTTTGTTTAGTTTGTGCCTCATCATTGATACCGTTTTGTAAACTATGCATTGCGTTATTTAATTCTGTTGCTTTGGCAGTTTCTTGATTTACACCAGCTACTGTTGTTGCACCATCAATGCTACGCGTTAACGCATCTTTTTGTGCATTGTTAATTGATGTTAAGTTATTTAAGTTGTTTTTCGCAGTTGTCTTAGCTTGAGCTAAGTTTTGCGCACCATTTAATGCATGTTCTTTAGTTGTCACTTGTGATGTTGCTTGCGTAATAGTATTTGGTTCCATCGTTGGGTTCGATGTTTGATTAATGATTGCTTTTGCTGCAGTAACTGCGCTGTCGTACTCGTTACGATTAGTTGGACTTGCGTCAGTGTAGTTTTGACCTGCTTTAATTGTTGCTTCATTCGCAATACTATCTCTTAAGCCTTTCATCGCTGTATTCAACGTTTGAGAACTATTTTTAACAGTTTGAACACCTTCTAATGTAGTTGCACTTTGAACTTGTTCTTTTAATTTTGCTTTTTGTGCATTATTCAATTGTGCTAAGCCATCAATTGTATTATTAGCATTTTCTTTAGCAACACGTAAGTTGTTATCGCCATTTAATGCTGTTTTAGCCGCATTGACTTGTGAAGTCGCACTATTTACATCATTGACTGTTAATGTCGCATTCGGTGTACCATTAATGATATTTTCAGCGTTAGTCACTTTTGAATCATACGCTTGACGTTTTTCTTGATCAGCATTGACATAATTACCGCTTGCTTTTGTTCTTTCTTTATCAGCAATAGCTGCTTTAAGTGCTGTCATCGCACCGTTCAATTCAGTAGCTGTATGTTGAACGTTATTTGCATCAGATACACGTTGTGCATTGTTAACTTGTGTTTTTAATGCATCTTTTTGTTTTTGGTTTAAGTCATGTGCGTTGTTAATTGTGTTCGTCGCATTTGTTTTAGCTTGAGCTAAGTTTTGTACACCATTTAACGCTGCTTTTGTTGTATTGACTTGATTTGCCATGCCATTAATCGCATTAGCATCCATATTTGGATTGTTCGTTGCATTAATAACACCATTTGCATTATTTACAGCAGTATTGTAATTATTTTTGTTGCTATCAGATGCATCAAGATAATTTTGACTTGTTTTCGTCGTATTATCATTTTGGATACTTGTACGTAATGCACCCATGGCAGTATTTAATGTATTACCTTTATCTTTAACACCATTTACACCAGCTACATTTTGCGCTTGTTCAACTTGATGCTTCAAGTTGTCTTTTTGTAATTGTGTTAAGTTAGGTAAACCATTAATCGTATTTGTTGCTGAAGTTTTCGCATTTCTTAAGTTTTCAGCACCATTTAAAGCCGCTTTCGCTCTTGTAACTGCATTTAATGCATTATCAACGTCTGCTTTAGATGTGTTACCACCAGTTTGTTTATTTAAAATGCCTTCAGCCGCTGTGACAGCTTGCGTATATGCATTTCGTTTTGATTCATCCGCATCAAGATAATTTTGATTTCTTAATGTCGCATCTTTATCATTGATTGAACCTTGTAAGCTATTCATTGCGCCGTCTAATGTATTGGCATTTGTTTTTACAGTATTAACGCCATCAACAGTCGTCGCTTGATTGATTTGGCCTTCTAAGTCAGTACGTTGTGCATTCGTAATATGGTTTAAAGTGCCTAAGTTTTGTTTAGCTGCCGCTTTCGCTTCTGCCAGTTTTGCATCACCATTCAATGCATCTTTCGTACTTGTTACTTGTTGTAATGCACGGTCAACTGCTGCTTTATCTGAATTTGAACCTGTTTGTTTATTTAAAATTGCTTTCGCAGCAGCTACAGCTTGATCATAAGCAGTTTTCTTACTTTGTTCAGCGTCACGATATTTTTGAGTTTGTTTTGTTGCATTTTCATCATCAATACCATGTTGTAATTGACCCATAGCTGTATTAAGTTCATTTGCAGTTTGTTGGATACTTGTTACATTTGCAACACGTTGCGCACTTGTCACTTGTGCTTTCAACGCATCTTTTTGCGCTTTATTTAAGTTAGTAGCACCATCGATGGCATTTGTTGCTGTTTGTTTCGCTTGCGTTAAATTATGTGTACCATCTAATGCATTTTTCGTTGATGTCACTTGTGTAGCGATTTGGTTAATTGCATTAGCATCCATATTTGGATTGCTTGTTGCATTAATGACACCATTAGCACTATCAACAGCATTGTTATAGTTTGTTTTGTTACTTCCTGTAGCATCAAGATAGTTTTGGCCATTTTTCGTAGCTGTGTTATCTTGAATGCTATTTCTTAACGTACCCATAGCACCATTTAATGTGTTGGCACTTGATTTAACAGTATCTACACCTGCAACATTTTGTGCTTGTTGCACTTGTTGTTTCAATTTATCTTTTTGAGCAGTTGTTAAATGTTGAAGTCCGTTTATAGTAGTGTTTGCATTTGATTTAGCTTGCTCTAAATTATGGTTACCATTTAGGGCACCTTTCGCATTAGCAACTTGTGACAACGCGTTTTCAACGGCAGTTTTGTCTAAATTTGATCCACTATTTTTATTTAAAATATTTTCTGCGTTCGTAACGGCTTGAGTATAAGCAGTTTTCTTATCTGAATCAGCATCATGATAGTTTTCACTTGCTAGTGTATTTGTTTTATCATTAATACCATTTTGCAAGTTAGCCATCGCTGTATTCAATTGTGTACCTGTATTAGATACAGCTTCAACACCAGCTACAGTTGTTGCTTGATCAATTTTAGTTGTTAAGTCACGTTTTTGTGCATTATTAATTGACGTTAAGTTATTTAATGCATTTTTAGCTGCATTCTTCGCATTTGTAACGTTTTGATCACCATTCAATGCATTTTTAGCACTTGAAACATTTTGAATAGCCGCTTCAACATCTTGTTTAGACGTATTTGCACCTTGCGTTTTATTCAGAATTGCTTCAGCTCTGCTTACCGCATTTGTATACGCATCACGTTTAGCTTTATCTGCATCAGTAAATTTAACACTTTGTTTAACTGTGTTTTGATCATGGATAGCTTGTTCCAAGTTACCCATTTGCGTATTCAACTCAGTTGCTGCATTTTTAGCAGCTGTTACCTCACTCACATGACCTGCACGATCAATTTGTGTTGAGATTGCAGATTTTTGGTTATTTGTTAAGTGTGATAACGTATTTAAGTTTTGCTTAGCAGTGTTTTGTGCATTTCTTAAGTTTTCAGCACCGTTTAAACCATTTTTAGCATTATTCACTTGTGTTGTAGCTTGGGTAATCGCACTAGTATCCATAGTCGGATTGTTAGTTTGATTAATGATACCTTTCGCATTTGACACAGCGCTATTATATGTTGATTGGTTATTCGAACTTGCGTCTGTATAGTTTTGACTTGCTTTGACTGTTGTTTCGTTAGCAATACTATCTCTTAAGCCTTTCATTGCATTGTTCAATGCTTGTCCATTTGTTTGAACAGTTTGTACGTCTTCTAATCTATTGGCTTGTCCCACTTGTTCTTTTAATTTAGCTTTTTGAGGAGTATTTAATTGTGTTAATGCATCAATAGCAGTATTGGCGTTTTGTTTTGCTACACGCAATCTTTCGTCACCATTTAATTCTTGTTTCGCGCTGTTTACTTGATTAGCTGCAGCTGTTACTTCTGAAGGTGTCGTAACAACCGTTGGCGTACCGCTAATAATATTTTCAGCATTGGTAACTTTAGTTGTGTAAGCATTTTGTTTAGTGCTATCGGCATTAACATATTTACTGCTTGCTAACGTATTCGTCTTATCTGCGATGGCATGTTTTAATGTGCCCATTGCCGTGTTCAGTTCAGTCGCATTGTGCTGTACATCTTGTGCATTAGATACGCGTTGAGCACCATTAGCTTGTGCTTTTAATGCATCTTTTTGTTTTTGATTTAAATCAGATGCGCCATTGATTGCTGTAATCGCTGCTTGTTTCGCATTGTTTAAGTTTTGCGTACCATTTAATGCATGTTTCGCATTATTAACATTATTAAGTGCTTGTTCGACTGCTGTTTTCGCTGTATTCGGTCCAGTTTGTTTATTTAAAATTGTTTCGGCAGCTGATACAGCTTGATTGTAAGCATTACGTTTTTGCTCATCAGCATCTAGGAAGTTTTGGCTCGCTAATGTTCCAGATTTATCGTTGATAGCCGTTTGTAAGTTACCCATTGCACCATCTAAACTATTCGCACTTTCCTTAACAGATTCAACACCAGCTAAGTTTGTAGCTTGTGAAATTTGATTTGTTAAATCATTGCGTTGTGCTGTAGTGATATGCGTTAAAGTACCTAGATGTTGTTTCGCTGCGTTTTGAGCTGCAATTAATTTTGCATCACCATTCAATGCATCTTTCGCTGTATTCACACGTCGTAATGCTGCCTCAACATCATTTTGCGCAGTGTTTGGACCATGTTGTTTATTTAAAATCGCTTTCGCTGCAGTAATAGCATTATCATACTCTTGTTGTTTATTTGTATCTGCATCACGATATTTCTCAGATGATTTCACTTGAGATTCGTTGTTAATACCATTCTGTAAGCTAGCCATAGCTTGGTCTAGATGTTGCGCATTTTGTTTTACAGTATCAACACCACTCACTCTTGTCGCACTAGTAATTTGACTAATCAAATTGTTCTTTTGAGCATCTGTAATACTTGTCAATGTGTTTAAGTACGTTTTCGCATTTTGTTTTGCAGCAGCTAAGTTTTCATCACCGTTAAGTGCCGTTTTAGAACTATTCACTTGCTCTGCTTTTTGTGTAATCGTACTTGGATTCATTTCTGGATTACTATTAGCATTAATAATCGTTTCAGCAGCAGCTACTGCGTTGTTATATGCTGTTTGCTTATCATTATTAGCATCTACGTAATCTTCACTTGCTTTAGTCGCATCTTTGTTGGCAATACTTTGTCTTAACGTATTCATGGCTTGATCTAATGTATTGGCATTTGATTGAACCGTTTGAACACCAGCGACAGTAGTACCATTATTAATTTGGTTTGTTAAATTCGTTTTTTGTGCAGTTGTTAAATGCGTCATATTATTTAACTGCTGTTTTGCTGTTTGCTTCGCTTGATCTAATAAACGCGTACCATCTAAGTTATTTTTAGCAGAATTCACTTGATTCATCGCTTCAGTAACTTGATCTTTCGTTTTATTTTGACCATATGATTTATTTAAAATATCTTTCGCAGCTTGTACCGCATTTGTGTATGCTGTTTTCTTACTTGGTGTCGCATCTTGATAATTTTGACTATTTAATGTCGTTTGTTCGTCATTGATTGCACCTTGCAAGTTACCCATCGCTGTATTTAAATCTGTACCTTGTTGTTTAACAGTATTTACGCCAGCAATATTTGATGCAGCATTAATTTTAGATTTAACATCTGCTTTTTGTGCATTATTTAAATGCGGTAATGCATCAATTGCTCTTGCAGCATCTGTTTTAGATTGTGCTAATTTTTCATCACCATTTAATGCATTTTTATTAGAAGTAACAGCTGAAGTTGCACGATTAACATCATCAACAGACATCGTTGGATTTGTTGTTTGATTAATGATTGTTTCGGCACTTGAAACTGCACTGTTATATGCATTTTGTTTAGCTGTATCTGCATCCGCATAATCTTCTGTACGTTTCACTTGATCTTTATCTGCAACAGCTTGTCTTAAGTTACCCATTGCACTATTCAAGTTTGTTGCATTTTGCTTAATTGTATTAACTGCATCAATTTGATGCGCACCATTAATTTGCGATTGTAAGTTTTGACGTTGTGCATTATTTAAATTGTTTAAATGACCTAATGCAGTATTCGCTTCTTGTTTCGCAGCATTTAACTTAGCTTCACCATTCAATGCATGTTCTTTACTTGTGACATTTGATAAAGCATTGGTAACATCACTTGGTGTTATAACTGGATGTTGTGCATTACCATTAATAATGTCATTCGCATGGTTGTATGCATTGTTGTAATCATTTTTCTTATTAGTATCTGCGTTGACATAATTATCACTTTGTACGACTTGGTTATGATTAGCAACGCCACGTTTTAAACCTGTCATAGCAGTATTTAAGCTTTGAGTCGTTTGTTTAATATCATTTACTGCTTGCACGTTTTGTGCACTATTCACTTGTTGTGTTAATGCATTCTTTTGTGCTTGGTTTAAATCACTCGCATGCGTAATCGCATTTGTTGCTTCTGTTTTCGCACGTTGTAAGTTTTGTTGACCATCTAAAGCATCTTTCGTCGATTTAACAGATGCTGCTTTTTGGTTCACTGTGTTAACATCCATCGTTGGATTAGTCGTTTCTCCAATGACACCTTTAGCCGCATTAACTGCATTATCATACGCTTGTTTATTAGCTGGTGTTGCGTCAGTGTAATTTTGACCTGATTTAATTGTATTATTATCCGCAACACTGTCTTTTAATTTCGTCATCGCAGTATTTAAAGCCGTAATGTTAGACTTAATTGTTTCAAGCGCAGCATGATTTTGAGCAGCATTAATTTGTTGCGTGAAATTATTTTGTTGTGCTTGGTTTAAGTTAGATGCACCATGTAATGTTGTTAACGCTGGCTGTCTATCTAATGTTAAACCTTGACGTGCTGTATTTAATTGATCCTTAGCTTGGTTTGCCTCTGTCACTTTATCATTGATATTTTGGACAGTTGGGTTGCCATTCAACACTTGATTAATTTCAGTTAACTTTTGACGCGCTGCTTGTAATTTTTGGTTGTACGCATTTAACGAAGCGGTTGTCATACCTGTTGTATCCGTTGGTTGATTAATGCTTTGTTCTAATTGCGTTTTCGCAGTTTGAAGCGGCGCTTTATCTGGTGTTAAAGCTTGACGTGCATGATCTAAATCAGATTTAGCTTGATTTGCTGCAGACGTATTTGTATTAATTTGTTCTACAGTCGGTGAACCTGCTAATACTTGATTGATTTGTTGAATCTTATTACGTGCAGCTGTTAACTTCGCATTGTATGCATTTATAGAGTCTTGTGTCATACCAGTTGTACTTGTTTGCGTGTCAATACTATGTTGTAGTTGATTTTTCGCATTTTCTAAAGGCGCTTTATCGACTGTTAAGCCATTACGTGCTTGATCAAGTGCTGATTTAGCGGCATTCGCTGCTGTCACGTTTTGACGTATTGTCGCAACATCTGGATGTGAGGCTAATACACGATCAATTTCTTGAATTTTAGTTCTAGCTGCTGAAAGTTTTTCATTAAATGCTGCAATAGATGCGCTTGTCATACCAGTCGTACTCGTTGGCTGATCAATATCATTTTGCAACTGAGTTTTTGCAGTTTGTAATGGTGCCAAGTCTGGAGTTAGTCCAGCAATTGCTTGTTTTAAGCTATTATATTTTTCTTCTACTTTTGTTTTTTCTGCGGCAATTTGTTGGTCAGTCGCATCACCATTGTTAATAACATTTTGTGCATTTGTTGATTCTGTTTGACCCGCACGTTTAGCATCTTCATATGCTTGGATTGATGATTGTGTCATACCATCAGTAGTTACTGATTTATTGATTTCTTCATCAAGTTTCGTCTTGGCAGTTCTTAAAGCACTATTATCAGCTAAAGGTACTAATTGATTAATTGCTTGCGTTAATCGCTCATTGACACGATTTACATTTGTTAACGCAGATTGTACCTCTTGCACTGTTCTTATTGGCTTCTGAATGATAGCATTAGCGCTATTTTTAGCACTTGTTAAGTCACTTTGAAGTGCACGAATCGAATTATTGTAGGCAGTAATACTTGCCGGCTTCTTACCAGTCGTTGTACCTGTGCGATTCAATTGTTGCACTGCTTGCTCTAAGGCATGTGTATCTGCAGTTAAATCATGTTTCGCTTGGTTTAATGCTGTTAATGCGTTATCGACACGATGTTTTTCGTCTGAAATTTGTTGTGCAGTTGCATCGCCATTGTCAATAACACGTTGAGCTGCAGTTATTTCAGTTTCTGCTTCACGCTTCTTCGCATTATAGTTATCAATACTTTGTTGCGTCATACCAGCAGTTGATGGTACTTGGTTCACAGAACTTTGTAAGTTATTTTTAGACGTTACTAATTGACTATTATCTTCTTTATTTTGAAGTAATGCTTTAGCTTCATTTATCTTAGTTTGTGCAGCTTGAACTTTAGTTAATGCGTCAGAAACTTGTTGTGGTGTTGCACGCTCATTATTAATCACTTGTTGTGCTTCTGTTTTCGCAGTATTGATTTGTTGTTGCGCATTATGCATTGCATTATTGTACTGCGTAATTGTACCTGGCTTTTTACCATCTGTACTAACTGGATCATCTAAATGATTTTTAGCTGTGATTAACTCACGTTTATCCGCTTTTGTGAAAATGGACTCTTGTACTTCTTCAGTACTACCATCATTGTAAGTTACTGTCACAGGAATCGTCGTTGTGCTACCACCAGCTAAATTAGTAGGCATTGCTGTGCCATTTTTAATCGTTGCAGTACGTTTATTAGCAACTTGAACTGCATTGTTAATTTCAGCTGCTGTTACATTTGAACCATAATCTTTCACAATTTCAGTTGTGTTGACAGTATGAGCTGCCGGTGCAGTTAATGTACTTGGATTACTACTTACTGAGTGACCTGTACCTGCTTTCGGAGTAATTGTGATTGATGAATTTGGTTTTATAGTATTGGCATTGAACGTCACTTTACCAGTTTGTGCATCTAATGTTACATAGTCAGGCTTATTCGCAATTGTCCATTGATTATTTTGACCACGAACAACATTAATTGTCTTACTATGTTCTGCACCATTACCCACTTTTTCAGTGTAAGCAATATCCATTGCTTGAGTTGGATTAATTAAATGTCCTGATGGATTATTAGGCGTGATATCAATATGACCATTTTGCCAAATCTTAGTAGTCGCTTGGTTCGGTTGTGGTGCGACAACTGTGAAATCATCACTACGTTGCTCATCACTCACTGTCTCTCCGCTTCCTTGCGTTGCAACAACTTGAATTGTATCAGCAGGGTTGAAAGTACCTGCTGCAACAGTAATACCATTATTAGTTCCAGCAATACCTGCTACAGTTGCTGCAGATGCTTCTTTCACCCATGGACTCGTATTATTGCGACGTGTAAATGTCGTCACAACGTTACCATTACGTTTAATAACTAATTTATCAGCGTATGTCGTTACGTTACCGGCATGTGTATTCACTGTTTGGTTTGCTCCAGGTGCAATTGTAATCGCTCCTGCCGCTGTTTCAGTCACAGTTGGTTTCGCTGGTTGCACATCTTTTACTACAAATTTCGCTGGTAAAGATGTTGCAAAAGTATGTCCGTTATAGATGACGTCATATTTTGCGTTAACGACTTTAGCCACATTCGGTTTATTCATAGCTGACCAGTTTGCGTCATTTGTACCTGTAGTATCACGATTCCATTTATACGTAAATCCATCTGTTGGTAAACCAGTAGCATTTTGCATTTGTGCATATCCTGATGCTTGCGTACCACTTGCTAAAGTGCCACCAACTGTTGTTGTATAAGTAGTTTGAGGGAATTCAAATTGATATACGTTCAAAGTTACAGGAACTCGTTTAGCAGCTGAAATACCCGGATATGTGACATCGACATTTAAATGTTGAACGCCTGCTTGTTGGTTATTTGGTTGTTGTCTATTTGCCCATGCTGCAGTGATACCATTTGTGTTTGTATTTGGATCAAATGTAATGTAGTTTATCGCATCCGTTCCATTAGTCAAATTTTGACCTTTCACATCACGTGATGGCGCCTTAGCATTAGCAACTGGATAAACTTTGACTGGAACTTCAACATTACGCGTACCTTGACCATTAGGTAATGTTACAACCGCAGTTTTATGAGTGTTACCGACTGTATTCTTCCATGTATCTGGACTATCATGCCATGCAACCGTTGCCCCATGTGGCGGGTTTTGAATAAATCTTTCTACGTGTCCGAAATCAAAACCGTCGCCACCTTTAATAAATACAGCGCCTTCAGTAGTTGCTTGTAATTGTGGTGTCACTGTTACTGTTGCACTGTCATTTGAATCAACAGATTCATTTCTTGTTACTGTAACAACTTGACCATGTTCGTCTTGCGTCGTATACGTCACATTGTTCATTGAAATTGAAGATTTTGCTTTAATTCCGCCATTTGGTAACGCGTCACTTACTGTCACAACCGAACTAAAACCGCTACCATGAGTAATATTTGTGACATTTAATGGTGTATTATCTGCTTTAAATAATTTTACTGACGAGTTATTTAATACGTTATTAACTTTAATTTCTTGGTTTGTAAGACCTGCTTTATATGTCACAGAGTTTGCGTCAATTCTAGGTGGGTCAGGTTTAACTTTAGATAAAATAGTTAAATCTTCTGTTTGTCTATTATCATATGTCACTCTAATAAGACGAGTAGATATGCCTACAACATCTTTGTTAGGACCATATGTTCCAACAAATTGGAAATTCATATGTTGCGCATTTGTCGACCAAGAATTATTTACTGGCTTAACATATTGTTTCGCATCATACATATCTGAAACACCTGGGTATAAAACACCTCTGGCTGTTTCAAAGACATGTTTCGGTACAGTTCTTACTACTTTATATGTTGCTGTTTTCGTAATCGGCGTTGTTTCGCCATCAATTAAGATATGTGCAGTTACAGTTATATCTTCACCAATACGTGTATTATCTTTATTTGGCGCTTGTCCACTTACCCATGTAATAGTTGCATCTGGAATGTCACTACCATTAGATAACTTAAAGTAATCTGATGCACTAGAACCATTACCTGCTGGGAAGTCTTGGCCTTGTACAGTGTAATGCGAATGTGCAACGATTTCTGGAATGACATGCTTTACAGGTACAGTCACTGTTGATGTTGTTCCATCTTGATAAGTAACAGTTACTGTGACATTGGCATTATTTCCAGTACAACTGACATTACTAACTGTTTTACTAGTGATTTCATTCGCACTTGCTCTTGCATAACTTCTATTTGGAACTGTTTCAGTAAACGTTAACGAATTAATAATTGTCGTTTGATCAGCTTGTGATACTGTCGCATTATTCGAAATATTGGCAATTCTCACAGGATTAGCAGCCGTTGATGAAGTACCAACTCGATATTTATCACGCAAAGGTTTCACTGTTACATTGAACGAAGTTGTAGCTGTATTGCCGCTTGTATCAGTTGCTAATAAATTGATTGTCTTATTAGTTGCTGATGTCACATTTGGTGCCGTTGCAGAAACATGTTGATGGTTATTATCAACAGTGCCTGTAATTTGTGATGTATTTGGTACAGTTACAGATTGCACACCAAAGTTATCATTCGCTGTAATCGTATTTGTAAATGTTTCACCTGAGAACACTTGATGATTAGTGTAATTACCTACTGAAATTGTTGGATTCACTAAATCACTTGGTACAAAATAAATGTTAATAGCGTCAGTAGTATTTCCTGTATTTTGATTTAAATGTTCAACATATTGTTTTGGACCATATGGCGTTAAGTATAACTGTGCTTTATAAACTGCATCACTTGCATTATGTGTAGAATTACTTTTTACAACGTGGTCAATTGTAAATGCGCCAGCACCATTAGCTGCCGGTTCGTTTACGTTAACAACAGTTGAGTTACTATGGTTTGCACGAGTATTTGAATTTGTAACAGGTTGCCCACCATAACCGTTTGAAGGGTTGATGATGTCTAACACTTGAATCACTTGACCATTCAACGTAAATTGACGTTGACCATCAGTTGTCGCATTTGATTGTGAATAACCAGTCGTTCTAAAGTTAGGTCTTCCGCCAGCTTCTGCTTGTGATTTTTCATTACCAGTAATGTTATTTCGCAATCCAGGCACTGTAGTTGTTGCTTTTAACATTGTTAAAATATCATTCGTCGTAATTTGAGTACCTAATGTAGCATCATAACGATAAATTAATGATTTATGGTCATCAGACCAAGATAGACCACCATCAGTTGGTCGATTTGCAATTTTCGCATTTGTCCAAGATACTGTGTAATCTTGTGGGAAATTAACCCAACGCAAGAAATTCATATTAGCTAGGTTTGACGCGAATGATTTCGTTAATCGACCTTTATTAATATTTACTGTAATAGTACTTACATTAGCACCATTAGGTGTATTTGTAACTGAAATATCACCTTCGGCAAGCGTAATTACATCTCTATTTGCATTAATAAATGCTTGTTTTACTTTTGAGATTTCATCAGTAGTTAAATCATATGTTGATGTACGATATACACGTTGATCGCCTTCTGGTTGTTTCACATCGATGATTTTCAAACTAATATAGAAGTCTTCACTATCTTTATGATACGCATTTGTAGCAGTTATATGGTATAACTGCGTGCCTGCGTTCATTTGACTAACTTCTTGTGCAGTTGGAATCGTTCTATCAGAAGTAATATTTGTAAATGTGCCACTTGGAATAGCTTGTCCATTACTTAAAGTAAAATATTGTTTAATATCACCAATATTAAATGATTGTCCTTTAGCAATCGTTACCGTTGCTGTTTTAGCTGCATTGGCAGTTTGATATTCAGATTTCACAACTGGTTCGTATGTCATCACATTTGTAGCATCAAGCGTTGTTGATGAGCCATCACGGTAATGTAATGTGACATTACCATTATTATCGACAGTTACTGGATCAGTTGATGCTAAATATCCTCTTATATTTTGGTTTTTATTCATAAAGGCAGTAATTATGCTTTGCTTTTCATCATTAGATACAGCAGTCGGATTGACTACTACAACTTTCTCAGTATTTCCTAATACAATCGGATGAGCATCTTCACTAATTTTACCTACATGAATTGACACATGTTTAGATTGACTATCATTTGTCGTATTATTGACATTGTCTGTCGCTGATACTTTAAATGTAATATCACTGTTAAATGCCTGATTCATAGAGACTCTACCTGTAATAGCTAATGAGCCGTTTTTGTTGTCGGATTTAGTTAAATTTGATGTCCAACCACTTGGCAATGTCGTAATAGTTGTACTTTTTAATCCAGAATGTCTATCTGAAACCCCCATAGTAAAGCTAACTTCATCACCACGATAATATTTGGCATTTATTCCAACAGGATTATTGATTGTTGGTGGAATGTCATCTGGCAAAATAGTAACAGCATTACTCATATTAGATGCAACTACTTTATTATAATAAACTACTGCTCTAATTTGTTTACCTACTGGTGGTATGAATACAACATAATCTTTTGGTTGTATAGTAATTGTGTTATGGACCCCATCAGGTGTACCAGTCGCAAGTATCGTATAACCAGATGGTATTTGATCTGCCTCACTACCACCATTCGTAGTTTGATTTGTTGGTGCAACTAAATAAACCAATGCAGATGGATCCAACGGTATTCCCGAAATATTAACAGGTACTTTTTGTAATGCTGTACCTCTTAATTGCTCAGCTGTCGTTGTAATTGTTGGTGTATGTGGTTTAACACGAATTTCGAATAATTGTTCTTTACGTCCAAAACGTATCGTTCCAAAGTAATCCCCTGGTAATAAGTTACCAACAAGTTCAATATTGCGTTCTCTGGCATTATTAGGTCTATTTGTCGAGTTTTCAATGTGTAATGTACGCGGAATACCTGTAATTTGCCAATCTTTATCTGTAAAATTCTCATTACTTGTTAAATTAATACGTAATGGTTGAATAGATGTTACGCTACCACCTAAATTCACGGAAGCATTCCCTTGGTTACCTGCATATACATAGAAAACTGGATGCCCAGCTTGTTTTGAAAATGGTTTTTCAGCAATATTTTGAGTATCGTCATTTTTAAAGAATTTAATATTATGTTGGATTTCAGGTAATACCGTTAAGTTAACAGGAACTAAAGTTTCACTATTACCATAAGCATCAGGATAGTCGAAACCAATCATTAATCTTATTGGGTTTCTAGTTCTTGCTGCTTCTTGTAATTTTTGATCAGTAAATAATTGACTTAGTTGATATTCATTTAATTGTTGGGCTCCACCCGGTCTAAAAGCATTAGTATTTGCATTATTCGAATAAAATCCTAACACTTTATTACTCGGCGTCTTAACATAACTTAAAGGATCATCAACAAAATCATCTATATTTAGGTTTGTACTTTCTAATACCTTTTTCGTTTGTACATTTCCTTGACTCACTTCTACACGTTTAGTTGTACCTATGCGATATGTACGATTAACCACTTGTCTTAAACCATTAAGACGTTGTTGATGGTCTTGCGTTGATTCGACGTATAGTTGACTGTACATAAATAATTGATTGTACTCTAAAGCACGCCCACCTGCTGCATAGTACAATTTATTAACAGTTGGACCTTGTGTTTTAAATGAAATTGTATAACTTGCATCACCTTGACCGATGAAAGTATAAACTTTAGGAACACCCGGTGATTCAGCAGGTTTTTGACCATTAATATATTCAAAATTTTGTCTACCAAAAGCTTTAGTAGCAGGTGTCGCTCCAGCTTCACTAAAATAATCACTCGCTCTAGATAAATCTTCTAAAGAATAAATATGGACAGTTGGCCAGTCATATATTACTTGGCCACTTCTATTTCTTATTTTAAAGTCATGTGAACGATGAGGATCATTTACTCCATATTCCCACATTTGTTGAAGTGGTTTATTTGCACCTGCTCCTGCTCCATGACTCCATTGTACATTTGTTCCATCTGAATTAACTGTTACAAAGTCAGTTCTTCCTACTGGCACTTGGTCTGCTGGTAATGCAAACCAAAAGATCATATTTTGATGTGGAGCATGTCCTTTATTAAACTTAATAACCCATTGGTACCCGTCTCCAGTTTGTTTCGCTGTCATAAGAGCAATTTCCTTTGAGTCAGAGGCCTTCAATGTATTCCATGGTGTAGTTGGTAAATTATATGGCGCCCCTTTACTAGAAGCATTGATATATGTACCAACAGGATAGCCCGAACCATCATTAGCATTTTCAACATAATATGATGAGTTTGCATTTTGATAGTCTGATACTGATCTAGGCTCTGCAGCTCTTGACTCAACCGAACGCGTTTGAATTCTATTTGAACGTCGGCTAGTCTGTTGACGTTGAGGCATTGTACGAATTAAAGCAACAGCTTGTTCCAATTCTTTGTATGCAAGTTGCAAGTCTTTATTGTTTATTGGATCATTACTGCCTAATAACGTATTAATCTTATCAAAAATGCCTTTTACATAGTTAAATGTGCCAGAATCTGCATTTTCACGGTCAATAAAGCGATAATCATGATAATTTGCATCAAAAAATGCTTGTAATTCATTTCGGTCATGTTGTACGTTACCATTATCAGATGAATCTGAAGCTGTTACTACATTTGCTTCATGATTTTCTACATGAGCCGCTCTATTGTCGTTTCCATTTTTATTAGCAGATTGACTTTCGTTTTGTTTATGCTTACTTTCTTCTTTATCTGGTTGTGTTGTCGCAGCCGTTGCCGAATCTTTCTTTGTATTTACATTTTGAGATGCTGGTTGTTCATCATTAGTAGTAGATGATTGCGCTACTTTTTGATCTACTAAATTAGCTTGACTAATATTTGGTTGCTCATTTTCATGAGTAGCAGTTAATGATTGACTATTTTGTGAATTTTGAGAATTTTGTACTTGAGATTCTCGATTCTCAGTCTGTTCATTATTACTTTGTTGTTTCTGTTTAACCACGCTTGCTGGTTGATTTGTTTCAGCAGCATGTGCTTGTGATGTATTGAATCCTAAAAATACCAATGTCGCAATGACAGTTGAAAATGTACCAACTGTATATTTACGAATACTAAACTTTTGAATTTTATCACGATAATTCACAGCTATTGTTCACTCCTTATCTTGTTGTTATGTCTCTGTTGTGTTGTGAATGTATTTACTTTTGATTGCTTGTATATTGTAATGCTCATTCCATTCTCATTTAAAAATTTAAAACGATGACGATTCAATACAATTTCGCAATCTATCCAAATAGTATTGAAACACATTACAACTATGTGTTGAACAATTTATTTATGCTCCAGAATATAATAAAACAAAATATATTGTAAGGTAAATTGAATTTGTGACAATTTATAATAATTATAAATAAAGTAGCGTAAAAGAGTAATAAAAAACCAATCCCTATGTTCATTTAAAATAATGACACATAAGAATCGGTTTATATTTTGTTTAATATTGTAGCGACTTGTATGATTTCAATTTAATTCTCAATTATCATAATTGAGTGTCGTTTTGTTTAGGCACAAGTAACAAAATGATAACGAATGATAATATTCCCATACCTGCGTTTAACCATAATGCAATCATTGCACCAGTATAAATGTTTGTCATATTTGATACGATTGCATAAACTGCACCACTCAATGCGACGCCAAATGCTCCACCTAATGCAGAAGCCATTTTATAGATACCTGCAGCAACGCCTACTTTTTCTAACGGTGCATTTGCAATTGCTGTATCTGTTGATGGTGTAGCATATATCCCTAGTCCTAAACCAAAGAATAAATAACCTATAATACAACAAATGACATACAATATTTCTGGCAAGAAAGTTAATGAAATGAGACATTCTCCGACAATAAGAACTCCTGTTCCAATTAACATTGGTTTCTTGCATCCGAGTGTTTGAAGTAACTTTTCACCAACACGAATCATAATTAGTACCATTACTAAATAAGTGATTGATAAACTTCCTGCTTGCAATGAAGAATATCCTAAACCTCTTTGAACAAATGTGTTGGCTACTATTAATGTTCCTGCAACACCATTTAACAAAAAGTTTGAAGCTGTTGCACCTGTGTAAGCTTTATTTTTAAATAATTTAAAATCGATTAAAGGATTTGTAGCACGCTTTTCAAGAACTATAAATAAACTAAAAGATCCAATTGCAATAGCTAATAAAGTAATAAAAAGAAGTGAGGTTACACCTAATTCTGATCCTTTAGTAATTAAAATATTTAAACTGAGGAGCATAATGACTAAAAGAACCAGACCTTTAATGTCAAATTTATTTAGAGAAATCGATTTAGATTTAGTTTCAGGTGTGCCTTTAATAAGAAACAGTGCAATTAATGAAATTATAATTGATAGGATGAAAATCCAACGCCAACCTAAAAGCGTTGCAACTGCACCTCCAAAAAATGAACAAACACCAGAGCCGCCCCATGAGCCAATTGACCAATAACTTAAAGCGCGTTGTCTATCTTTCCCAATGTAATATGACTTAATAATAGACAAAGTTGCAGGCATAATACATGCTGCTGAAAGTCCTTGAATTAATCTTCCTATAATAAGTAATAAAGGAATATTTGAAATAATGATTAATAATGAACCCAATATATTTAAGATAATACCAATGTTCGTGAGTTTAATTCTGCCATATTTATCAGCAAGACCACCTGCTCCTACTACAAACATTCCTGAAAATAAAGCAGTTATACTAACGGCGATATTAACCGTTCCAATATCTGTATTGAAACTATCTTCAAGTATTGGTACAACATTAACCAATGATTGTGCAAATAGCCAAAACGTTATTACACTTAAAACAATTCCTATTAACAACTTATTATTGCCTTCAAATGCCTCTCTTGACGGCTTTTCCATCTCTATTTGCCTCCCTATACTTTTGAAAAACAGACAAATTCCATAACAGAAATTTGTCTGTTCGTTAGAATAATTGAATGGTTTTGATTTTAATGTGTAAAACTTTAAATTTATTAGTAGTCCATCCATTTATTCTCAATGCTAGTTATCTTACCTTATGCTGCTTTTTGTTTCTTCTTATAGTAATAAACTGGTATACCAAGTGCTGTTATTAGAATTCCAATGATTGCTAATATAAATTGTGTAAACAGTGTATTAATTAATACAAATGATCCTGCCAAAATAGCAATTAAAGGTATGATCGGATATAACGGTACTTTATATGGTCGTTCCATATTTGGTTCACGTTTTCTTAAAATTATTACCGCAACAAATGACATACAATAGAACAACCAAATAACAAAGATTAACATGTTTGTAATTGTATCAAATGCTCCCATTGACATCATGATGATAGCGATTATAAGTTGTATAATTGCGCCAAACCATGGTGCGCCAGATTTTGTTAATTTTGCGAATAAGTGGCTAAATGGCAATAATTTTCTTTCAGCCATTGCATATGGTACGCGCATACCAGTCATAGTATAGCCATTGATCGTACCATAAACAGAAATTAATATACCGATTGTAATAATCTTACCGCCATTTTCACCAAATAATATTTTTGATGTATCTGAAGCTGCATTTAAATTACCAGCAAGTAGTTCTATTGGCAACGTTAATAAGAATGTAGCGTTAATTAATAAATACACAGCCATAATACAACCAATACCAACTGAAATCGCTAAAGGTAAATCGCGTTTAGGATTTTTAAGTTCCCCCGCAACATTTCCTACATGAATCCAACCATCATATGCAAACATAGTTGCTAATAAACCACTACCAATTGCTGTAAAGAAACCATTTCCTGAATTACCTGTAGTTGGAATTAATGAAAAAGTGATATCTCCAGATTGAAAAATACCAAAAATTACAATAACGATGATTGGAATCAGTTTAATTACTAAAGTAACTGATTGTAAAATTCCGCCTGCTTTTGAACCTAGGAAATTTATCAACACAATAGATAACGCAGATGCGATTGCTATTGGTATTAACGAACCTATAGATAAATGGAATAAATTAATTAGCTGTGTCGCAAATACGATAGACAATGCTGCTACGTTAGCTGGAAAATAAATAAATGATTGCGCCCAACCTGATAGGAAGCCCCAGAAATCACCGTATGTATATTCTATATACTTCGTTAAGCCACCTGTTTCAGGGATTGCAGCAGCAAGTTCTGCTGCTGTTAACCCCGCACAAATGGTAATGATGCCGCCTAGGAACCATACAAACAAGGCCATTCCTGCTGTTCCTGTTACTTCTGTTACGTTTGATATTTTAAAGAATACTCCTGAACCAATAACTGTTCCCATAACAATAGCAAACGCTGAGAAGAAACCTATATTTTTTTGTAATTCTTTACCATTTGACATAATTACACCTCATTTTTAAGATTAAAAGTTTTAACCTACCACACCCTTGCTTGTATCTGCAATATTCAGTCCATGTTCAATGACACCTGAAACTCTAGTTAAGTCAACATTCCCGCCTGAAACTAAAGCAACAACATTTTTATCTTCAAGCCATTTATTGTTTATTTTTCCACTTAAAATTGCAGCTGTTGGTAATGCGCCTGCACCTTCAGTAATAATTTTGGCACGCTGCATTAAATCTTTCATAGCATGTTCAATTTCTTCTTCAGTAACAAGAATAAATTCATCTACTAAATGTTTAACTACTTCATATGTTTGTTCACCAGGAACTTTTACATCACAACCATCTGCTATCGTGCTATCCACTCGATGTTCAGTTAAATCTCTCTTATAGAAAGACTCAGCCATACCATGAACATTCTCAGATTGAACACCGATAATATGAATTGAAGGGTTAAATGATTTTAATGCGGTGGCAATACCTGCAATTAATCCTCCACCGCCAACTGGTACGATGACTGTATTCACATTCCAAATATCATCTAAAATTTCTAAACCAATTGTTCCTTGGCCTGCCATTACAAACTTATCGTCATATGGATGAACGATTGTCATGCCATTTTCTTTCGCTAATTCTTCCATATAAAGTCTAGTTTCGTTAAAGTTTTTACCCTTTAAAATAACCTTTGCCCCATAGCCTTTTGTTGCTTGTTGTTTCGCTTGTGGTGCTGTTTCAGGCATTACGATAGTTGCATCAATGCCTAATAATTTAGCTGTTAAAGCAACACCTTGTGCATGGTTCCCAGCAGATGCTGCGATAATGCCTTTTTCTTTTTGTTCATCTGTTAAGTGATTAATTTTATTGCTAGCGCCTCTAAATTTAAAAGATCCTGTGAATTGCATATTTTCTAATTTTAGAAATACATTCCCTTTAGTTATACTTTGGCTTAAATACATTGATTTAATTAGAGGTGTTCGACGAATAAATGGTTTAATGCTTGCTTTAGCTTCTTCGATATCTCCTAAACTTACAATATGTGCTGTTTGTAATGTAACTGTGTTGGTTGTCATAATAATTACATCCTTCCGTTTTGTAAATTTTTAGTCCAAACTATAATGCTATATTTAAAATATTCATTTCACTCAATTTCATTTAAATTATTATCTATTCGATAACATTTAATATTTCTTTATAATTTAGGTCATGTGATGAAGCTAATCCTTGATTTGTCACTTGTCCTTGGTAAATGTTTACACCAGTACTTAAGGATTCATTATCTTTAATTGCTTGTTCTAAGCCTTTGTCACAAATTTCTAATATATAATCAATATTTCCTTGTGCTAATGCCATTGTTGAAGTTCTTGGGACTGCTCCTGGTTGGTTTGGTACACCATAATGAATCACACCTTCTTCTTCATACACTGGATCAGAAATTGTAGTTGGTCTAATTGTTTCAATAGTTCCACCTTGGTCAATAGCTATATCGATTAATACTGAACCTTTTTTCATTGATTTAACCATCTCACGAGTAACCAATTTTGGCGGTTTCGCACCAGGAATTAAAATTGTAGAAATAAATACATCTGCTTTTTTAATTTGTTCTGCTAAATTTTCTGGTGTTGATTTGACTACTGTGACATCTTTTTCTGAATACATATCTTCAAGATATTTAATGCGGTCATCGTTTAACTCGATAATGATTACTTTAGCATTTAGTCCCAAGGCAACATTTGCTGCATTTGTTGCTGCTACTCCACCACCGAAAATCACATATGTACTACCAGGTATATCCACATTTTCATGTACACCAGTCACTAAAGTACCTTGACCACCATGTTGTGCTTCAGAGTAGTAAGCTCCCATAATTGCTGAGCGTTGACCTGCTATAGCACTCATTGGCGCTAATAATTCTGCTTTTCCATTTTTTATAATGGTTTCACCACTAATCGCAGTTACACCAACTTCTTGCATTTTTTCTACTATTTCTTTTGAAGATGCTAAATGTAAAAATCCCCAGATAATTTGATTCTTTTTGAAATATTGATATTCGCTTTCATGAGGTTCTTTTACTTTGATAACAAGATCAGCTTCCCATGCTTGTTCATGAGTTACGATCTTAGCGCCTTCTTTTTCATACATATCGTTAGAAAATCCTGAACCAATGCCAGCATTTTTTTCAACAATTACTTTATGTCCTGCATCCGTTAACTTACGCACATTTTCGGGTGTGCAAGCTACACGTCCTTCACCTTGTTTTAATTCTTTGACTACTGCAACTAACATTTGCAACACTCCTCTTTCATTTGTGAATAATTTCACAATTATTTTATCCTTTGGTTATGAATATGTAAATACCATTAATTAATTATTCATATTTTATCTATAATTTGTTAATAAATATTTAATATATTATTCTTATTCTTAAATATTATGTGCAATTATACCACTATATTTATTTCTTATACTCCATTTGATTTATAGTTGTATTAATACATTGACTCAAAAACTAATTAATCAAATATGTTTTTTAGATTAATAAAGTTGTAACTGTACTATTTTGTAGTGTATGGTAATTTATTTGGATGAAATATAATTCTGTAAACTCTATTGATTAATCAAATATGTATCTATCAAAATTCGGCTTATTTATTCACTCTGACATATCCAAATACGCAAAAAGACTATTTCTACCTTGTATCGATAGAAATAGTCTTTTTATACTTAATTGGTTTAATTTTTCATAAAATTTTATACTTTTTTAAAAATGGGATGAAATATATTTTCCTGAAACATGTAATTCATGTTCGTTACAAATTGATAAAATATGATTAAGTGTTGTTGCAAATGACATTTTCTCAAAAAGCGATTCACTATCAATTGGTACTTGTGTGTGAATTTCAGCAAGTCGCTTCGATAAATATAGTTCATCTAAATTGTCATTTATCTTATTACGTTGACCAGCTGATAATGCATCAATGTTTTCAACCACATTTTCAACGCTTTGATATTGCTGAATTAACTTAATAGCCGTTTTCTCGCCAATACCTTTAACACCCGCATATCCATCTGCTGTATCACCCATAAACGCTTTAATATCGATTAGTTGTTGTGGTTCAAGGGCATATTCTTTGTTAAAACGATGTAATGTATATCTATTATAAATGTTAAAACCTTTTTTAATTAGCCAAACTTCAACATTGTCATTAATACATTGCAGTAAATCTTTGTCGCCCGTAATAATATAGACATCGTTATCAGTTGAATATTGTTGTGCTAATGTACCTATAACATCATCCGCTTCATAGTTTTTAACGCCAATATTTACAAAGCCAAATTGCTCTGAAATTTCTTTAACATAATCAAATTGTGGTATCAATTCTTCTGGTGGTGCAGAACGATTTTGCTTATAACCATCAAACATATCATTTCTAAAAGTTGATTGTCCCATATCCCAACATACAGCTACATGTGTAGGGCGTATTTCATGTATTGCCGAAAAGATATGACGCACAAATCCTTGTATTCCATTTGTAGGTACACCTTGTGAATTGTACATAAATTGTTTATGAAGACTTGTAGCATAGAAATGTCTAAATAATAGCGCCATACCATCTACAAGTAATATTTTATTAGGCATTTAAAACGTTCCTTCTTTCTTAATATAAAATAGTTTTCAGTTGTTGATGTTTATCTTTCAATTGATTGATAAGTGTTGTATCTAAATCAAATGCTAATAAATCGTTTATTTGCGTTTGAATATTAGCTTCAAAACTTTCAAATTGCGATTCAGCTTCTACAGCCATTTGCTTTACATATAATTCAAGCTGTTGCCTCAATAATCCCATTTGTGGTTGTAATAATCCTAACGTACTTTGACAAATTGATTCATGTATATCTCTTTGCCCATTTGGATTCAAAATTTTACGTTTTGTTAATTGTTTAGGCAATGCATTTAGCATATCATTGAAATCGATGTGCAATAATGGTTGCTCTATATTAGCTGATTCAAAGTTAAACTGAGGATTAACAATGACATGTAAATCTGCTAATTGTTGAACGATTGGTGCAATTTGCTCAATGAGTTGCTTATTAAAGTATTTTTTTATACGTTCTGTAATTAAAGATTGCTCTAAAAACAATCGTTGATGAATTTGATCTAAGTATACTTTCGTAGACACTTTCTTTTCTTCATTAAAATCACTATTTTGCGTCATTTGAGAATTAAACACTGATTTAACATCGTCAAGTAGTTGTAATTTTAAACGTGCATTTAAATGATAAACTTGTTCTTCAACTTCGTTGTCTGTATGTTGTAGCGTCGCATCAATTAATTGATGTTGTAAACGCTGTTTATCTTTATAATCTGTTAACCTTTGTTGGCGACGTGAAATATCAGCTTTATTTGTTTCAAATTCTGTAATCATCTCTACATAAGAACGATCCATTTGTTGAAGCTGATGAATCATTTGTTGTTCTAAAATTGATTTAGATTCAACATCAACAAATTGTTGTATGCTTTGTTTTAATTGATCAATGCCCTTATCTTCAGCTTGCAATGCATTTCGACTTGATACAGCAAAAATGTCTGATTGTAAGTGTACTTGTCTTAATGCATCTGATACATATGTTTCAACTGCTTCAAGATCATCTTGACTTTCTGCTAAATCAGCAGCATTAATTACCATTTTAAATGCTTGGTTTTCATTCAACTGGTTCATATCTTTCATGTGTTCTATAAACGCTTTGTCATTATCAGTAAATGAATGATTAAAATAACTTACATACAATATTAAGTCTGAAGAAGTTAAAATTTGTTCGGTTTCATTTGTATGCCTTTGGTTATTTGAGTGTAGCCCTAATGAATCAACAATTATTTTACCTTTTAACCAATCATGCATTAATGCAATGTGTACTGTCTTAACAAATGTTGCATATTCATCTTCTGCACTCCACTTTTTCAATTCCTGTTGATTAATGGCATGTTTTTCTCCATTTTCCAACATATTGACATACAATTTATAATGTTTTTCAACTGCCTGAATAAAAGCGAGTTGATTTTTATTTAAATGTGATTTTAACTTTTCTAAATCCCAATTAATAAATTCTTCTATAGTTGAAAAAGATATATCTTGGTATTCAACTACTGCATTAATTTCATCTAATAATTGCGATTGTGATTTTAGCGTTATATAACTCTCGTCTCCATAAGATATTTCTGTAGTAGCTGCTGTAGTAGGATTTGGAGAACTCACTAAAATATGCTCGCCTAATAATGCATTTATCAAACTACTTTTACCCGCACTAAATGTTCCAAATACACCTATTTTTATTAATTTATTATCTATACGTGTTAATGTTTCGTGGATATCTTGCTTTGTACGCTTGAACAAAGGCACATCCGAAATTATATCAAGCGCTTTTTGAATATCTATAGACATATTTGTTGTAGCTGTATTTTGATTTAGCTGCTGATTATCACGATTATCCTGAGCATTATCAGTAGCCACTTGATATGTTGTCTCTTGTCGACCTATTAATTTATCTAGAGATTCATCTAAATGAATATAGTAGTGACGATAATTCTTAGTCGTCAATGACTGACGCAGCTCATTTAATTCTGTATAACGTTGATATTCTTTTAAATCATCACTTTCTTCTGTTGGTAATTCATCTGCCTGCACATTTTCTATTATTTCTTTAAAAATTGGTGTTGATTGTTGTTCAACATATTTCTTAATGGCTTTAACCACTTCGTCTGAAAATGTAAGTACATAAGTATTGCTGATTGATGTTTGTGGTTGATATAAATCTTCAATCATTTCCGGCTTAACGTCATAATGCTGATTTAATACTTTATCTGAAGCTTCTTTTTTATTGATAAAACGCGTTACAAATGACATATCTTCTCGCATTGGTTGACGAATTTGTTGATTAACATGTTCTTGTAACGCATCTGTCGCTGTTAATAATCGCTGTTGTTGAATTTGTAGCTTTTTCTTCTTTTTATTAAAAAACCCACCAACATTAAAGTCTTGAGACATACTTTCCAAATAACTTCGTAACATTTCTCTCATATTATGCTGCATAATGTATGCATTTTCTAAAATATTTTTACGCTTATTCTTTAAAAATGCCATTAATTCATCTGGATTATTTAAAAGTTGTGCCTCTTCACTAATTGCTTGATGTTGTTGACTATTTAAAAATGCTTGTTCAAACTCCGCTTCTTCGATACCTAAATCTTCTAGTACTTCCTGAATTTCAGACTGAATGTAATCTAGCTGAGCTTCGGTAATGTATTCAACCGTTCTTGATGTATAATCCTCTATTGTCTCTCTATGTTGATCTAATGAAATTAGATAACTTGATAATACTTCAAGTTCATTTTCAGGGTGATCAAATTTAGATACATAAAAGGTGCGTTCTAATTTAATGCCCCAATCTGCAATTGATTTTTCAACTCGTGATTTAAACGTAGAGAATGACAATTCATCGTCTTGATGCTTGTCAATTTGATTAATGATAAACACAACAGGTATTCCAACATCATTTATATGCTTCATAAACTTAAAGTTAAGTTCAGATTGAACGTGGTTATAGTCAACCGTATAAAATATCATATTACTTGTATACATATATTGTTCTGTTATTGACTGATGTGATGCAACATTTGAATCAACACCTGGTGTATCTTGCAGCGTAAACCCATTTTCAAATTTAGCTGATTGAAAATTAATTTCTACAGATTCAACGTCGACATTTTGGCGATTCATTTCCCTTACTTCATCATAATTAGATAATTTGGCATACGTTTGATTCGGCAAATTAGCAATAATATCGTGATTGTCTGAAACTGACACAATAGCAGTATTACTTGTCGTTGGTACAGGTGAACTTGGTAAGATATCTTGTTCAATTAATAAATTTATCAGTGTCGATTTACCTGCAGAAAAATGTCCAACGAACGAACATGTATATTGCTGCAAATATACTTTCTTAATTACTTGGTTAATTGTATGTAAAAGTGCTTCATTTCGCGACTTTTCAACTTCTTTTTTTAATTTATATAAAAGATCTAATTGTTCTTTATTAATCATGTTACTTTCCCCTTTGGTTCGTTCACATAGAAATGCTTGCTTGTTAAAACGAATTCATACAATATCGATGTCCATTTAAACATAGATCGTTAAATGGCTCGCATTGTATTATGTTTAAATTTTATCATAGCTGCTTGATAAAACATACGAATAATCAATTTTCTTCAAACATTCCAACTTAAAAGTTCATTTTTCTAAAAATCACAAATCATCGTTAAATTTTTCTAGAAAATAAATATTGTCACAGTTTGTTCACACACGTCACAGAATTGACACCGTATAATAGCCAATTGGGAGGGAAATATGAAAAATACATTTAATCCATTACAAAGATTACATTTCTATGCAGCAATTTTTATTGCTCCACTGTTAATCACTTTAACCATTTCGGGCATTGGTTACTTGTTCTTTCCAGAAGTTGAAAATAATATTTATAAGAATGAGTTTTTTGGTGACAGTGATGTAAAAACGCATCAAACATTAAATGATGCAGTACATCAAGTTGAACAACAATATGAAGGATTCTTTGTAAGTAAAGTTAGCATACTTGATGAACCATATAACAAACGAATTACACTGAGTGATATGGCAGGAAATCAACGTTACGTCTTTCTAGATCATAACAATCAATTTGTTGCAGATCAAAATGCGAAACATACGTATTCTAATGTGATGCGAAGTATACATAGTTCTTTGTTTACTGAAAATACTATTATTAATTATTTAGTAGAGTTAACCGCATGTTGGACGATATTCATGATTTTATCTGGTACTTATTTACTCATTAAGAAGCATTTAATTTCTAACAAAAGTAAGGCACTTCGTTGGCAAAAGTGGCACGCAATGATTGGAGTTATCATTGCAATTCCAGTATTTGTATTAGTTTTAACTGGATTGCCATGGTCTGGTTTTATGGGCAGTAAAATTGCCGGTATGATGGACACAAACGGTGACCTTGGTCAAGGTGAATTAGCGATTAATCCACCTAAATCAGATTTGAACGAATTACCTTGGGCTACACGTAAAAATAAACAGCCAGCTTCATCCGAAAAAGGTTCAAGTAGTCATCATGGTAATGCAGCAATGCCTCAAACCAAATTAGATTATCAAATATCTATTGATAAGGTCGTTGAACAGGCGCAAAAAGCTGGTATTAAAAAGCCGTTTTCAATCGTATATCCAAGTGATAAAAATGGTACCTTTATTGTATCTAATACTAGTAATTCAGGTGTTACTGGGCTAGATGTATCACCATACAAGGAACAAACACTTTATTTCGATCAATATAGCGGTAAAAAGCTAGGTACGATTAAATATGATGACTACGGTATTATTGCTAAATGGTTTACATGGGGCATTCCGCTTCACGAAGGTCATTTATTCGGCATTTTAAATAAAATCATTAATTTATTTGTATGTATCGCTTTATTAGTAGCCATTGGCATGGGGTTTGTCTCTTGGATAAAGCGTACAAAAAATACTGCAGTAAAAGTACCACATCGCGTAAAAAAACCAGCATCTATATCACTCATCATATGTTTAATTGTATTAGGATTATTAATGCCATTATTTGGATTATCACTTATCCTTGTATTTATAATTGAATTAATATTATATATTAAAGATCGTCGTGCTAAACAATAATGCACTTAAAGTTTTGAACTGACGAAATTTACAAAATGATTCTCGTCTCTCTAATTACTTAAAACGGGTTCTATAATAAATCGTACTGATGGAAAGTTTTTACTTTTTATCTGTCCGATTTTTTGAATTTGAAGATAAAAAAGCATCTAAAACGCATAAGAAGATAACTCTACTTCTTCAAAATTACGTTATAGATGCTTTTTTATTAATTCATATGCATGTCGTGAATTTTCATCATTAAACCGTGTGGGACGTCATCATGTTTAACAATCTCTTGTTTATAAAATGTCTTCCCATCATCTTTAGAAACTAATTTTACAAAGTCTCCTTTTTCCGGCTTGAAATCATTAGATGGTTCTACTTTGATATTATGTTTGACTAATCCATCTTTTTCACTTACAACTTTTTCTGCATTTGTATTACTATTCATATAACCAAAATAAGTCGTTTTTTGACTAGAAAAAATCATTAAACATACAACGGCAATACCAATAACAATCAATGCAATAGATAAACCTAGACCCATTTTTTTACCCATTTATAGACTCCTCCATTTTTCAAAAACACCTATTATCATGAGAACATAATTAATACTAATTTTAGTCACGCATTAGAAACACTTTAGTTTTCGATAGTTTTACGTTCTGTCTTTTTACCCCAGTATTGATAATAAGTACATTCTATATATCCATTAAATAACTTACGTCGCTTCGTTGCTTTACGATCTACTAAATATTCAAATTCTTTATTACTTGTTAAAATGTATGTAGATAAAAATGGATGTTGTTTCATTAGTTTACCAATATAACGGTACATTTCTTCAACTTCTTCACGATCACCAATACGTTCACCATATGGAGGATTTCCAATTAACGCCACCGGTTCTTCTGTATCAATTGTTAATGTATTGACATCTTTTACACTAAATTTAATAATATCAGACAACCCAACTTCTTCAGCGTTACGCTTAGCAATCTCTATCATTTCAGGATCGATATCAGAAGCATATACTTCGATTTCTTTATCATAATCAGCCATCTTATCCGCTTCATCACGGTAATCATCATAAATATTTGCTGGCATGATGTTCCATTGCTCTGATACGAACTCGCGATTAAAACCAGGTGCGATATTTTGAGCAATTAAACAAGCTTCTATAGCTATTGTACCCGAACCGCAAAATGGATCAATTAAAGGTGTATCACCTTTCCAGTTTGCAAGACGGATTAAACTTGCTGCCAACGTTTCTTTAATTGGTGCTTCACCTTGTGCTAATCTATAACCACGTCTGTTCAAACCAGAACCTGATGTGTCGATAGTCAATAATACATTATCTTTTAAAATGGCAACTTCAACAGGGTATTTGGCACCTGATTCATTTAACCAACCTTTTTCGTTATATGCGCGACGTAATCGTTCAACAATAGCTTTCTTAGTTATCGCCTGACAATCTGGCACACTATGTAGTGTTGATTTAACGCTTCTACCTTGAACTGGGAAGTTACCTTCTTTATCAATTATAGATTCCCAAGGGAGCGCTTTGGTTTGTTCGAATAATTCGTCAAACGTTGTTGCGTTAAAACGTCCAACAACAATTTTGATTCGGTCTGCTGTGCGCAACCATAAATTTGCCTTTACAATTGCACTTGCGTCTCCTTCAAAAAATATACGACCATTTTCAACATTTGTTTCATAGCCTAATTCTTGAATTTCCCTAGCAACAACAGCTTCTAATCCCATCGGACAAACTGCAAGTAATTGAAACATATATGATTCTCCTTTTATACAGGTATTTTATTCTTAGCTTGTGTTTTTTATACATTTCCAACAAATTTAATCGCTGATACATTAACGCATTCGCTTACTATTTTAAAACAAGGCAGTGTCATTATATCAAGACAAGGCGTTAATTTTAAGTGTTCTTTTCATGAAAAAAGCTCTCCATCATCTAGGAGAGCTAAACTAGTAGTAATATTTCTATAAGCCATGTTCTGTTCCATCGTACTCATCACGTGCACTAGTCACACTGGTACTCAGGTGATAACCATCTGTCTACACCACTTCATTTCGCGAAGTGTGTCTCGTTTATACGTTGAATTCCGTTAAACAAGTGCTCCTACCAAATTTGGATTGCTCACTCGAGGGGTTTACCGCGTTCCACCTTTTATATTTCTATAAAAGCTACGTCACTGTGGCACTTTCAAATTACTCTATCCATATCGAAAGACTTAGGATATTTCATTGCCGTCAAATTAATGCCTTGATTTATTGTTTCATCAAGCACGAACACTACAATCATCTCAGACTGTGTGAGCATGGACTTTCCTCTATATAATATAGCGATTACCCAAAATATCACTTTTAAAATTATAACATAGTCATTATTAGTAAGACAGTTAAACTTTTGTATTTAGTAATTATTTACCAAATACAGCTTTTTCTAAGTTTGAAATACGTTTTAAAATATCTACATTATTTGAAGATGTATTTGTTGTTGTATTATTCGAAGAAAAACTTTTATTGTCCTGAGGTCTTGATGTTGCTACACGTAGTCTTAATTCTTCTAATTCTTTTTTAAGTTTATGATTCTCTTCTGATAATTTTACAACTTCATTATTCATATCGGCCATTTTTTGATAATCAGCAATAATGTCATCTAAAAATGCATCTACTTCTTCTCTTCTATAGCCACGAGCCATCGTTTTTTCAAAATCTTTTTCATAAATATCTTTTGCTGATAATTTCAATGAAACATCTGACATTTTTTCCACCTCATTAGAAACTTTGATCTTCAGACCACTGTAAGTCATTGATGAATGCTGTTAATTCATCGAACGTCACAATATCACAAGTATAGTTTGTTTTATCCATAAAATCAACTAACATCTGCTTGAAGAACTTAGGACTTGCCTCTTGTTCCTCATCATAAATGAGCAATGTTTGATCCGAATGTTCAAGCATAAATTGATCTGCTTGTTTAAATTGAAAAGGACCCTGATACGACGTATGAAAAATACTATCAACATAATCTGCATGCTTAATTATGTTGGCATACTTACTTTGATTATGTTCATTCCACTTTTCTGTATGTCCTTGGAACGGTGTAATTACAGCAAACTTTAACGAATCATATGTTCGTTGTAATTCAATAACAACTTCTGCAGTCCATAATTCTATACCCATTTGCCCTTGTATTAACACCCATTCTAATCCTTCATCCAACAGTTGTTCAATTATATGTTTTATAAATTGTTTTAAATAATGTACTTCAGGTGCGTCATCTTTAAAAATGTTTAATTCGAATGATTTGTAACCTGTTACATAAACTGTTTTAACCATGAGTACCCTCTTTTGTTACGCCATCTAATATATTTTGTAAATCATATTGAACACTTTTAAGCTTTTCTATAAATAACTTTCGACTTGTTCGCTTAAAATGACATTCGACAGAAAGTTGTTCAATGTTAGCAATCAGTAGCTCAAATTTCCTTGAATTCATATAAGGTACTTCTATAATAAATTCACGATGTAATTTGATCTCATTGAGCATGCTATCAATATGTTCAGTATATGGCTTTACAGTTTGGTAAAAATCATGATCTTGTTGTTGTGATTTCACATTTTCAAAATTTTGTTGCATGTTGTTAACTTCATAAATTAGTGATTCGACTACATCATTCATGAGGACGCCTCCTACATTTTTTAATTTATCACAATATACTGTATTCGTCATGTTTTAACACTCTATATAATTTGATTTAACTATTTTTTCAAATGTGTTATCTGTTAAATCAAGTAAATCTAAAAACTTCCTATATAAATACAAAATTTTATCGTGTATGTTGTTATACGATGAAAATACTTTTAATCTAATAAAATCATTTAAATCAAATACACCTCTGCTGATTAACAACACATACTTGTACTTGCCTCAAAAATAAAAATTACTAATCATGATTTGACTTTTATAACAAAATTCAAAAATATTGTAATGAGTATTCATTTTTATAAGCAAAACTTTTCAATTAATTAAAATTGTGTGTAAAATTCCAACATTAACGGTAAATGTATTATAATATTATTGTGTTAATGCTGAAATCACGTTAAAATAAGCTTTGGTGTATTGTGTCTTTCGCATTTATACTAATTTAAGTTTGGTGTTTCACTATAATGTTGTGTATAATAAACAACGTTTACTACCAAACTTGTGTGGTGAAATTTATGAATTATCCAAATGGTAAACCATATCGTAAAAATAGTGCTATAGACGGAGGGAAAAAGACCGCTGCCTTTAGTAATATTGAGTATGGTGGACGTGGTATGTCACTTGAAAAAGATATCGAACATTCAAATACGTTTTATCTTAAAAGTGACATTGCAGTTATTCACAAAAAGCCTACGCCAGTACAAATAGTTAATGTCAACTATCCTAAGCGGAGTAAAGCTGTGATTAACGAAGCTTATTTTCGTACACCTTCAACAACTGATTACAACGGCGTTTATCAAGGTTATTATATTGATTTTGAAGCAAAGGAAACTAAAAACAAGACGTCCTTTCCTTTAAATAATATTCATGACCATCAAGTCGAACATATGAAAAATGCATATCAACAAAAAGGTATTGTGTTTTTAATGATTCGTTTTAAAACGCTAGATGAAGTTTATCTTTTACCCTATTCAAAATTCGAAGTATTTTGGAAGAGATATAAAGATAATATTAAAAAGTCTATAACAGTTGATGAAATACGAAAAAATGGTTACCATATTCCTTATCAGTATCAACCAAGATTAGACTATCTAAAAGCAGTTGATAAGTTGATATTAGATGAAAGTGAGGACCGCGTATGACGGAAAACAAAGGATCTTCTCAGCCTAAGAAAAACGGTAATAATGGTGGGAAATCCAACTCAAAAAAGAATAGAAATGTGAAGAGAACGATTATTAAGATTATTGGCTTCATGATTATTGCATTTTTCGTTGTTCTTTTACTAGGTATCTTATTGTTTGCTTATTATGCTTGGAAAGCACCTGCTTTTACCGAAGCTAAATTACAAGATCCGATTCCTGCAAAGATATATGACAAGAACGGAGAACTTGTTAAAACATTAGATAATGGCCAAAGACATGAGCATGTAAATTTAAAAGACGTGCCGAAATCAATGAAAGACGCAGTACTTGCAACTGAAGACAATCGTTTCTACGAACATGGCGCACTTGATTATAAACGTTTATTCGGTGCAATTGGTAAGAACTTGACTGGTGGATTTGGTTCTGAAGGTGCCTCAACATTAACACAACAAGTTGTTAAAGATGCATTTTTATCACAACATAAATCTATTGGACGTAAAGCTCAAGAAGCATACTTATCATATCGTTTAGAACAAGAGTATAGTAAAGATGATATCTTCCAAGTATATCTAAATAAAATTTACTATTCTGATGGCGTAACAGGTATTAAAGCTGCTGCTAAGTATTACTTTAATAAAGATTTAAAAGATTTAAACTTAGCGGAAGAAGCTTATTTAGCCGGTTTACCTCAGGTTCCAAACAACTATAATATTTATGATCATCCAAAAGCTGCTGAAGATCGTAAAAACACTGTTTTATACTTAATGCATTATCATAAACGCATTACAGATAAACAGTGGGAAGATGCTAAGAAAATCGATTTAAAAGCGAACTTAGTAAATCGTACTGCTGAAGAACGTCAAAACATTGATACAAATCAAGATTCTGAGTATAATTCATACGTTAACTTTGTAAAATCTGAATTAATGAATAATAAAGCATTCAAAGATGAAAATTTAGGTAATGTATTACAAAGTGGTATTAAAATTTATACAAACATGGATAAAGATGTTCAAAAAACATTACAAAATGATGTTGATAATGGTAGCTTCTACAAGAATAAAGACCAACAAGTTGGTGCAACGATTCTTGATAGTAAAACTGGTGGTTTAGTTGCTATATCTGGTGGACGTGATTTCAAAGACGTCGTTAACAGAAACCAAGCAACAGATCCTCACCCTACTGGTTCATCTTTAAAACCTTTCTTAGCGTATGGACCTGCCATTGAAAATATGAAATGGGCAACAAACCATGCGATTCAAGATGAATCTTCATATCAAGTTGATGGTTCTACATTTAGAAACTATGATACGAAGAGTCACGGTACTGTATCTATTTATGATGCTTTACGACAAAGTTTCAATATACCAGCTTTAAAAGCTTGGCAATCAGTTAAGCAAAATGCTGGTAATGATGCACCTAAGAAATTCGCTGCCAAACTTGGCTTAAACTACGAAGGCGATATTGGTCCATCTGAAGTACTTGGTGGTTCTGCTTCAGAATTCTCACCAACACAATTAGCATCAGCATTTGCTGCAATCGCTAACGGTGGTACTTATAACAACGCTCATTCAATTCAAAAAGTAGTTACTCGTGATGGTGAAACAATCGAATACGATCATACTAGCCATAAAGCGATGAGTGATTACACTGCATACATGTTAGCTGAGATGCTAAAAGGTACATTTAAACCATATGGTTCTGCATATGGCCATGGTGTATCTGGAGTAAATATGGGTGCTAAGACAGGTACTGGTACTTACGGTGCTGAAACTTATTCACAATATAATTTACCTGATAATGCAGCGAAAGACGTGTGGATTAACGGCTTTACACCTCAATACACTATGTCAGTGTGGATGGGCTTCAGTAAAGTTAAACAATATGGTGAAAACTCATTTGTGGGACATAGCCAACAAGAATATCCACAGTTCTTATATGAAAATGTGATGTCAAAAATTTCATCTAGAGATGGCGAAGACTTTAAACGTCCTAGCTCAGTAAGTGGTAGTATCCCATCAATCAATGTTTCTGGTAGTCAAGATAACAACACTACAAATCGTAGTACACACGGTGGTAGTGACACATCAGCAAACAGCAGTGGTACTGCACAATCAAATAACAATACTAGATCTCAACAATCTAGAAACAGCGGTGGATTAACAGGTATATTCAACTAATCCACACAACATAAAATCCTCAGTTATACCATATTTATGGCGTAGCTGAGGATTTTTTAGGTTCTTCATCTTTTATGGTGGGAAGGTAAAACTTCCTGCTTTTTTTATAAGTATTCATACGCTATTGCTATATTAGTAGAAACCTTAAAATCAGTCATTCACATACATTTTGAAACATCTAAATAGTTTTTCATATTCACATCTTTAGCTATTTAAAATTATTGACATTGCAAAAGTGGTTGTTCCCATTTTTAAAATTATGATTATATTTTCTCATAGTCATCTTAGACGCTGTTTTAAATTTATATGTTTATCAATTCCCTGTGTACGTTAATCAGTGAAATATCAAGATGTTTGCAACATATTTTCACAATCATAAATATAAGAAATCCACCTACGATTCGAAATAGATATCTTAAAGCATACCTCAAGATATCCATTATGATGTAGATGGACAGTTTTTATATTAAGACGTTGTAATGACACGACACCTAACATAAATACAAATATGTGTGCATGAATTAGTTTTATATATTTTCAACATTAGGAAATGATCAATCTTGTCTATACCTGCTTATTCTTTAACCTTGTTTGATAACTAGCATTCATTTTAATCAATTCAGTTTTAAAGGTCTTCATTTGTCGATAGCCCATAAAATGATATTTACGTTCAATCATATAATCATATCTTTCTTTAAAATTCATTGGCACAACAGGATATTGATTTAAATTATCAAAATCAATATTGCCAGTTATCTCATTAACCTGCTTAAAATAATCAACAATTTTACTATAGTATTCATCCAAGTAGGGCTTTGCTTCACTAGAACCTAATGTCTTATTTTTGGCAAATACATCAATCTCTTGTTCTAAATTATCAAATACCTCTTTTGTAATATTTGTCATGTTATCACGCTTCTTTCAAACTAGCTTTATAACGTTTTTGTCCTTCTCTACAATCTTCTAATAGTGGACAAATATCGCATTTAGGTTTTCGGGCTAAACAGTGGTATCTTCCAAAGAAAATGAGTTGATGATGGCTCCTATTCCATCTATCTCTAGGTATGACAGAACATAAACGGTCTTCTACCTGTCTCACATTATCTTTCCAACGATTAATACCTAAGCGTTTAGAAACACGTTCTACATGCGTATCAACAGCTAATGAAGGTTCATCAAATGCTACACTCATGACTACATTAGCAGTTTTACGTCCTACACCTGCTAAACTTTCTAATTCCTTATGTGTTTGTGGTATTTCTCCATTAAATTGATCAATCAAAGATTGACAAAGTTTCTTAATATTCTTAGCTTTGTTACGATACAAACCGATAGAACGAATATCATTCATAAGTTCTTCATCACTGACTACCAAATAATCTTCAGGCGTTTTGTATTTTTTAAACAGCTCAGTTGTTACTCTATTTACTAGAACGTCTGTACATTGCGCTGACAATAATACAGCAATAGTTAATTCGAACGGATTATCATGTTTTAATTCACATTCTGCATCCGGAAACATATTTGCTATAACATCAATCATTTCTAATGCTTTTTTCTTACTTACCATCAAGGTTCTCCCCGTTTAACCAATCAAATTTAGGTACCGTTTTAACTGTGTGCGTCATTTTCGGTTTATTAAATTTTTCTCTTATTTTTCTAGAATCGTCAATTGTTTTGACATTGTTTTTCTTCCAATTAAGTAAAATACGATCCATATATTTAAAGCTAAGTTTATTCAAACTATTCGCCTCGTCTAATGCCGCTTGTATAATTGCACTATCGTGTTTATCAACATCAATCCATTGATTTAACGTTTCTATTTCATATGGAGATAACGGCCTTGCAAATGTATCCTCTAAAACTCTAAATAATTGTTTAAATTTTTCTTTACTATTTTGCTCTTTCGTTTCCATACTTTGTTGCTTCAATATATGACTTAATTTTTCGAAAAAAGGATCTAGATTCATATATTCGGTAAATCTACCTTCTTCATCTTTTTGAACTTGTAATTCTAGCAATTCACGTTGTATCAAATTTTGAATAACCATTGTAATATCGCGTGGTTGCATAGTTGAGCCCTTCTGAAGTAATTCAATTGAAGGCTGTTTATTTGATGTTTCGGAAGCATAAATCAATTTAAGCAAAATGACTAAATCTTGCTCATCTAAACCTAAGTCACTGTAATGGTCTAATAATTCTCTTCGTATCACTACAGGTCTTGCTTTTAATTGATATTTATCCATGTTCGTGCCCCCTTTTAAATTTAACCATTACTTAATAGTATAAATCATTTTCTTTAATTTTCGACTAAAATGCTTAATATATTTAACTAGTAGCAAACAAATTTTAAATAACAGTATTTTTTAAAACTAGATTTTAACAATGAACTTTATGGATAATCAGATGAACTATTTATTTTCCAAATATAGTTACTAAACAAAAGTTTGTTCATGATTAATATAAGCCGTTATCAATCTTCATTTTCCAAGCATAAATCGCCCAGCTATTAATATAGGCTGGACGATTCTTTTTATTATCATAATATAAATTTTAAGTAACGACCCTAAAACTTATGGATATAAACGGTTTAATAATCTTGGGAATGGCGCAGTTTCACGAACGTGTTCAACACCAGAAATCCATGCTACTGTACGTTCTAAACCTAAACCAAATCCACAGTGTGGCACACTACCATAACGACGTAAGTCTAAGTAGTAACTATATGCTTCTTCGTCTAATCCATGTTCTTTAACGCGTTTTTCTAACAATTCTAAGTCATCCACACGTTCAGATCCACCAATAATTTCACCGTATCCTTCAGGTGCAATTAAGTCTGCACATAATACAGTTTCTTCATTCTCAGGATTTGGTTGCATATAGAAAGGCTTAATTTTAGTTGGATAATTAGTAATAAACACCGGTAAATCATAATGATTAGCAATGGCTGTTTCATGTGGCGCACCAAAATCTTCGCCCCATTCAATATCATCAAAGCCTTCTGCTTTTAAGAATTCAATTGCATCATCATATGAAATTCTAGGGAATGGTGTCGCAACTTTTTCAAGTTTTGATGTATCACGCTCTAAAATTTTCAACTCTAGTTTACAATTTTCTAAAACTGATTTTACAACATGTGTTACATATTGTTCTTGAATTTCTATACTTTCAGCATGATTTGTGAAAGCCATTTCCCCTTCAATCATCCAGAACTCGATCAAGTGTCTACGTGTTTTTGATTTTTCAGCTCTGAAAGTTGGACCAAATGAAAATACTTTTCCGTGTGCCATTGCTGCAGCTTCTAAGTATAACTGACCACTTTGAGATAAAAACGCATCTTGATCAAAGTATTTAGTATGGAATAATTCACTTGTACCTTCTGGCGCACTTGCTGTCAAAATTGGTGGATCAACCTTTGTAAATCCATCTTTGTTGAAAAATTCATACGTTGCACGAATAACTTCATTTCTAATTTTCATTACAGCATGTTGTTTTTTAGAACGTAACCATAAATGACGGTGATCCATTAAGAATTCTGTACCATGATTTTTAGGTGTAATCGGATAGTCATGCGCTTCTGAAATAACTTCAATTGATTTCACTTGCATTTCGTATCCTAAGTCAGAACGATTATCTTCTGTAATTGTGCCTGTAACGTATAGAGATGATTCTTGAGTAATTTCTTTCGCAAGTTTGAATACCTCTTCATCAACTTCTGATTTAACTACTACGCCTTGCATAAAGCCTGTTCCATCACGTAATTGTAAAAAGGCGATTTTACCACTTGAACGTTTATTTGTTAACCAAGCACCAATTGTAACGTCTTGGTTTAAATGATCTTTCGCTTGTTTAATCGTTGTTTTCATAACCATTCTCCTATTTATTTTTTCGTTATACAATACTCATTCATTTTAACAAAATCCGCTTTCAAGTTCTAGAACTAGACTAAAAGATAACGTGTAAATGGTAATGATTTACGCACAGATTTGAACATTAATTTATATTAAGACAATACAATCATCAGTTTCAGACAAAATATATAATAAAGCCTCAATATTATTAGTATGAAGGTCGTTTTTTGTGCTAACATTCAAGTTTAATTATAAAACTCAAATTTTGACGACCAAACAAAAATTCTTGTAACAGAACATAGCACATGTCATGTCACAAGAATTTTACTTTGTATTTCACTTTTTCTTTTTTTGAATTTGTCTTAATAATTTTCCAAACTGTTGAATGTCGCCTTTTTTCTGACGATAATTTTCAAGTGTTTGTTCAAAAAAGTTTTTATAATTACTGTTTATAAGTCGATCATCAAATGAAACTATTATGCCGCGATCATTTTCACTTCTAATTAATCTTCCAAGTCCTTGTCTAAAACGTGTAACTGCATCAGGTAATACATATTCCTTGAAAGTTGAAGTGAATTCAGAATCCATAAGCCAATATTTTGCATTATGCTTGTTCATAAACGGTAACTTCGCTATCATCACACATTTAATACCATTTGCTTGAAAATCAAAACCTTCAAAAAATGTTGACGTACCAAGCAGTATGGCCTTATCAAAATTATTAAACTGTTGTACTATTTTATAATTTTGGTTCTGCTGTTGTGTTAATACAACATAATCTTCAAATTCTGGCAATTCATTTAGCATATCTTGTACCATATGCATCATTTTATAACTCGTAAATAAGACTAAACATTTTGATGACGTTATAGTCGTATATTCAATAATATAGCTTACAATCGATGCTACATACTCATCTATATTTTTATATTGATAAGATGCTACATCACTCGGTATAAATACACTTGTATTTTTTGCACTTTGTAACGACGTGTTAACTTCAAATGTATTAAAGTGAACATCTTTGTTGAATAACTGTTTAAAAGCTTCAAACGAATGATTAAATTTTAAAGTACCAGATATAAAAATGAGTGATTTAAATTTTTCCAATACTTGTTTCGTTAATACATCTTTTACAGCGTAATCTTTCACATATAAACGTATTGTTGATTTTTGAGATAAATTTTTAATCGAAATGAAACTAGTATGTCCAGCTTTTAAACTTTGTTCGATATTTTTAAATTTATCTTTTAAATACAACAACTGTTTCCGTAATGATTTAACTGTTTTATGACTAATGCCATTGAATATTTCTAGCGTTTTATTTAACTTATCGATAATCGCATGTAAATCCTTCAAAATGTCTTTTGTTTCAAAAGTAAATACATTATGGAAGCGATGAATATCATCATCATAAACATCAGAATCATTGATAATCGTAAATATCGTTGAGAACAATTGCTCATTTAACTCATGAATCTCATTCATACTAGCCTTCAAGCCAAAAATATCAATTGGTGCAATATCTAATTTTTCCAAAATTCGCTGCTTTTCCAGTTGATCAATTGCCTTTAACAATTTTTCATTTTCGTTTTTACCAATCAAACCAAGCTGATATTTAATATCAGCATAACTCAACTCATTTGTCACTTGATTTAAGGCATAGTCTGGTAAGCGATGTGCTTCATCCACTATACAATCATCAAACAATTGATATATTGAATTTTCAACATCAGAATGAATTAAATGTGCATGATTTGTAATACCAATTTGAATGTTCTGTGCATTTCGCTTAATAAAATTATAATAATGAACATCGTGACGTGCCGGTACATATGTTTCAATTTTCTGGTCAAAATACATCTTTTGACCACCTTTTAAATTTAATTCCTGTATATCTCCGGACGGCGTCTCTGTAATCCAAATCAGCAATTGCATTTTCAAGATATTCACTTCGTAATTACTTGTGTCATCTTTTAAAATTTGACTAATAAGCCCCAATGAAATGTAATCACTTTTACTTTTAATCAATAGTGCATTAATTTTAAAATTTAACGCTTCATTCATTGCTGGAATATCTTTTTCTAACAATTGACTTTGCAGTAATTTGGTATTGGTAGAAATCATAACATGCTTTCCAGTTTCAATATTATACATCAAGGCCGCAAGTAAATATGCTAATGATTTACCACTGCCTAGTGATGCTTCAATCATTGCTTTTTCACTATGCATGAGCTGATCTAATATAGTTTCCGCTAAATATAATTGCTGCGGTCGATATGTTAAGCCAAGTTGATCTACAGCTTTGCTATATAAAGACTTCAAGCTGCCATTATAATTTGTTGTCGGCTTTTTAAAATCAACTTGCTTACGATAGATAATCTGTTCGAACTTTTCGTACGATTTATCCAATGGCTTTGCATCATATTGCCTAACCATCTCAAAGAAAATATCATATAAATCGTATTTTAACTGTTTACTTAAATAATATAATTGCTTTAAAGTATCTAACGGTAACTTTTCAAATTTTTCAAATGCTAATATCATCAATTTAGCAGTAGTAGCGGCATCTTCGTCAGCTCGATGGGCATTTGCTAAGGTAATACCATGTGCCTCTGCTAATTCACTTAATTGATAGCTTTTATCTGTAGGAAAAGCTATTTTAAAGATTTCTAGTGTATCTATAACTTTTTTGGGACGATATTGAATATTACAATCTTTAAATGCCTTTTTAATAAAATTCAAATCAAAATCTACATTATGAGCGACAAAAATGCAATCTTTTATCTTATCGTAGATTTCTTGTGCAACTTGATTAAAATATGGCGCTTGTTGTAGCATATTTTCTTCAATGGATGTTAACGCTTGAATGAACGGCGGAATCTCTAAATTTGTTCTAATCATAGAATGATATGTATCAATAATTTGGTTATTGCGCACAAACGTTATACCAATTTGAATGATATCGTCAAAATCTAATTGGTTGCCTGTTGTTTCCAAATCCACAACGGCATAGGTTGCCATACCCATAGCTATCTCTCCTTGCTTTAGTGTTAAAAATCTATATCTGCACTAATTAAACGGTGTGATTCACCCGCTTCATCTCTAACAATTAGATAGCCATCGTAATCTAAATCAATTGCTTGTCCTTTAAACTGTTTATCATTTTCTGTAAATAGCAACGTTCTATTCCAAATATTAGAAGCTGCAATATATTCTTCACGAATTTCAGAAAAAGGTAACGTTAAAAATTGATTATATCTTTTTTCAATTTCTTGAAGTAATATCTCTAAAAATTGATATCTATCTAATTTATTTTTATCATGTAATTGTATACTTGTTGCTCTATGTCTAATACTTTCATCAAAGTTTTCTAGTTGTTGCGTCAAATTAATACCTATACCACATATTATTGCTTCTATACCATCATTATTAGCAACCATTTCAGTTAAGAAACCACACACTTTACCATTATCAATATATATATCATTCGGCCATTTCACTTTGACTTCATCTTGACTAAAATGTTGAATCGCATCTCTTATCCCTAATGCAATAAATAAATTAAATTTAGATATCATTGAGAATGCAACGTTAGGTCTTAACACGACAGACATCCAAAGTCCTTGCCCTTTTGAAGAACTCCAATGTCTATTAAATCGCCCACGACCTTTCGTTTGTTCATCACTCAAGATAAAAAATGAAGATTGATTTCCAACAAGTGACTTTTTCGCAGCAAGTTGTGTAGAATCTATTGAATCGTATACTTCACTAAAATCAAACAAAGCAGAACTTTTTGTATATTGGTCTATTATACCCTGATACCAAATATCTGGGAGTTGTTGTAATAAATGCCCTTTATGATTTACTGAATCAATTTTACATCCCTCTAACTTTAATTGGTCAATCACCTTTTTTACTGCAGTGCGTGAAATATTAAGTGATTCCGCAATGCTTTGTCCAGATATATAATTCGGTTTATTTTTATAGAGTAATTGAAGTACATCTTGACTATATTTTGACATGATTATCCACCCATTTCAAAATTTCAGTTTCTTCGTTGCTTACTTTACCTGTTACAATCGCTATCTCAATTTGTCTTAGCACATCTTTTAACCACGGACCACTTTTGGCATTTAAATGTGCCATAAGTACACCACCATTAACCATCATGTCTTTTCTATTATGCATAGGTAAACGATGTAATGTTTCATTAATCGTTTGAAGGTTAACGATTAATGGTTCATGTCCTTGAATATCATTTGCCTTTAACACGTCTGCTGCAACCATTACATTTTTAATGAGATTCGTATCATAATCATAAACAAACATTTTTAATTGTTCTTTTGTAATAATACTTGGTAATGCATTCATAATTTGAATATATTGATTGATATCTTTTACTTGTCGGTTACTTAGCTTTAAAGGCTTCAATGAGTAATTAATATCAAATTTAACTGATACTATAGCAATCAACAATTCTAAATCAATTGCTTCAGTTACATTAATTTGATTCATATCAAGATGTTCGAAATATGGCATATAATTAAATGCTTTCAGCGATTTTAAATGATTAAAACTCTTTTCAACATTAATACCTCGCATTAATTTAGTTAGTTCAATCACTATACGCTCAATTGATAAAAATTTAATATCTGCCATTTGTGTACGCATCGCTTCGAATGTTTCCGTTGCAATATCAAATGATAATTGTGACTGGAATCTTAAACATCGAATCATACGTAAAGCGTCTTCTTGGAATCGTTCCTCAGCTATACCTACAGTTCTTATTATTCGATTATTAATATCTTGTTGACCATCAAAATAATCATACAATTTGTATGCTGTATCCATTGCTATCGCATTCATAGTGAAATCTCTTCGTTGCAAATCTTCGTATAAATCACGAACAAATGTAACACCACTTGGTCTACGGTGATCGACATAATCTTCTTCAGCCCGGAATGTTGTCACTTCATAATTTTCATCATTAAAAACTACATTTATAGTGCCATGTTCTTTACCTACAGGTATCGTATGACTAAAGATAGATTCTATTTCATCTGGCGTTGCACTTGTTGTGATATCTATATCATGAATATTTCTTCCCATGATATAATCTCTGACAGAGCCACCTACATAATATGCTTCAAAACCAGTGTCTTGAATTTGTTCTAATATAGGCCTTGCCTGTTCAAATAATGATTTATCCATATTATTACTCGCCTTTACTTTTGTTATGCTCATTTAGCATTTTTTGATAATAATACTCATATTGATCTGTAATGAGTTCTGATCCAAAACGTTCAGCAATATCTGCTAGCATGTTTTTCTGAAGTTTGTTGTATAACACCTTATCTTCAAGTAATCGGATAGCATAGTCACTCGCTGAATCACAATCACCCACATCTACGACAAATCCAGTTTCACCATGTTTAATAACCTCTTTAATTCCACCGGCATTTGAACCAATTGGAACGACGCCTGTTTTCATAGCCTCAAGTAAAGTTAGTCCAAAGCTTTCTTTTTCACTTAATAATAATACTAAGTCAGATAATTGGTAAAATTCACTTACGCAATCTTGTTTCCCTAAAAATAAAACATCCTCTTCTACGTTTAACTCTTTCGTCAATTGACGCATTGGCACTAATTCAGGACCATCTCCAAGTAAAATTAATTTACTAGGTATCTTTTCACGTACTTTTGCAAATGTTTCTATAATAGTATCTATGCGTTTTACTTGTCTAAAATTCGATACATGTATTAACACTTTTTCATCTGGTGCTATACCAAATTGTGATTTTAATGCTGTGTTATGTTTAGTTGGAAACTCATTTTCACGTACAAAATTATAAATCGGTATAATTTCTTTGTTAGTTTCAATAATTTCATGTGTTTCTTGTGCTAAAGATTTACTCACACTTGTCACAATATCACTTTTTTCAATGCCAAATTTAATTGCACCTTGGAGTGAATGATCATAGCCCAAAACAGTAATATCAGTACCGTGTAGCGTTGTCATAATTTTTATATCTTTACCTGACATCTCACGAGCTAAAATCCCACAAATTGCATGAGGTACAGCATAGTGCATATGCAACAAATCAAGATCATATTCTTTAATAACTTCAGCGATTTTAGTACTTAACGTAATATCATACGGTGGATACTGAAATACTGCATATTGATTCACTTCAACTTGATGAAAAATCATATTCGGTAATGGTTTTCTTATTCTAAACGGGATATTTGAAGTGATAAAATGTACTTCGTGACCTCGCTCTGCTAATTTAATTCCTAATTCTGTGGCAATAATTCCAGAACCACCCATGGACGGGTAACATGTTATACCTATCTTCATTCGCTTGCCCATCCTTTCTTTCTATTTCTCTTTCTATTATTCTCGATGCGTAGATAATTGTTTAAATTTAAGTTTATAGTAATGTTGAGTTTATAATTTCAAATATCTAAAAAACAGGTGTCGTATATATAATCATTTATCTAGTTATATTTACTTTAAAAATAATATAATTTCATGCGATGCAATTCATTGGTCTATGTTTTTAATCTTAATCAAATCCAAATAAAGCATATATTTTTATATTCACTTTCTTTCGAATCGATTTTTATCTCTTGTATTAAACTTTTCCATTGTTTCATTAAAGCTCTCTGTCATATCTATTCCCATTGAATTCGCTAAACATAACAACACAAATAAATTATCACCTAATTCTGCTTTAATCGTATTTGCTTCCTCTGAATCTTTCTTCTTTTTTTCACCATAGGTATGATTTATTTCACGTGCAAGTTCGCCCACTTCTTCAGTCAATCTAGCTAAGTTAGCTAATGGTGAAAAATATCCTGTTTTAAATTGTCCAATATATTTATCAACTTCACGTTGCATTTCTACCATTGATTTCATTTCTACGTTCTCCTTATATTGCATTTCTAATATAGTATATATCAATTTGAAGTCTCATGCATGTTTAGTGCAATCTACTGACTCTAGCTAAACTAGATGACAAGTTGTTTATTTTAGTAGTTTAATAATTCAGTTTATATAAATGTAATGCATTCCTAACTAAATTAAATCAATTGAAAATGGGATTATAACTTTATGATACGTACTACTACAATAAAATAATATAGTGAATAATCTACCATTAGAAAAATAAGCACAAAAAAACTAGCAACCACACAAAATGTGATTAGCTAGTTAATAAGTGTCTAATTTAAGTTAATTGTTAATCTATAAGATTAATCACTTGAACGCGCAAGCAAAATGATACGTACAAGCTCTGCTACAGCGACAGCAGTTGCTGCAACATAAGTCATTGCTGCTGCAGATAATACTTTACGCGCATGCTTGTATTCTTTTTCATTTACAATGTTCAATGCCGTAATTTGTTTCATCGCTCTTGAACTCGCATCAAACTCAACTGGTAACGTAACAATTGAGAATAATACCGCTAATGACATTAAACCAGCACCAATCCATAAAGCAGTTGAACCAAATGCACTACCTATCGCTGTTAAGATAATACCTAACATGATGATCATATAACTTAATGAACTCCCTAGGTTTGCAACAGGTACTAATGCTGCTCTGAATCTTAAGAACCAATATCCTTGGTGATCTTGAATGGCATGACCAACTTCGTGGGCTGCAATTGCAGTTCCAGCAACTGATGGTCTGTCATAGTTTGCAGGAGATAGTGAAACAACTTTCTTTTTAGGATCGTAATGATCTGTTAAGAATCCTTCACCTTTAACAACTTCGACATCATAAATACCGTTTGCATGTAAAATTTCTAATGCAACTTCACGACCCGTTTTACCACTAGTTGATCTAACTTGTGAATATTTCTCATAGTTAGATTTAACTTTGTGTTGTGCCCATAAAGGAAGCACCATTAATATTACGAAATAAATTATCATAGTAAAAATTGAAGACAATAAACTCACTCTCCTTTATAAATATTTTACTGTCATTTGCCGTTTTTATCAAATCATTTACACTTTAATAATTTGTTTAATTCAATATAAAGCAAAAGTCCAAAAACACTCAGACAACATGATAATACACCAATTTGCCACACATGTGTAGTTATAAAATCATAATATGGAAATTGAAGGTGAAAATAGTCAATATAATCATTCAAAAATACCCAAGTCATCGCTACACTGATTCCAATCATAGAACGTTTAAACCTAGGATAGAAGTAAATTGCCTGAACGGCCATTATACTGTGGGAAAACATTAATATCAGGCCATTTACTGTAATATCACCTTGTTCAATAATAAATAATATATTCATAATAACTGCCCAAATCCCATATTTGAATAATGTTACAAATGCCAGTGCATCGATAATACTATTTTGTTTTTGGATTAATATCATTGAGATAGAAATAACTAAGAATAATATTGCAGTTGGGCTATCTGGAACAAAAATCTTAAAATGCCACGGCGTATGACTTAATTGTTCACCATACCATATATAACCATAAATCATCCCTAATATATTACAAATGAGTAGCATCATTAACCAAGAACGTTGATAAAGTGTATATTGCCAAAATGTATTAATCGTCATCTGCTAAGTCCTCAAATTGATTATGTTTATTTACTAGCTTGAGTGTATTTAAAATTTGCGTTAGTTGATAAAAACGTTGCTTTTCATTCATCTGTAAACTTAAATCAATATTGTGTAACAAGTAATCTATTAATAACGCATGTTTATGCCGATCTATAGCCATACTATTTAAGTCATGAAGATAAGTTTGATAACTGGGCGATTCCGTTAGTTGAGCAACTATTAAATCATCTAGCCTTTGCTCACGCTTTGACACGTTTGCGAAGTGAATTTGAATATCAAAAGCACAGTTATGATTAGCGATATAATCAAATATTTCATTTGTATTCATTAACTTTATATTACGCTTAGTAAATTGAATTGCAGAAGCGTGACTTCCCACTTCTGCAATTTCTAATGTTTCATGATGATTAATTTTTGTATCTACAAAATGAATGTTTGCCAATTTCGCCTCATTCACTTTTATATAGTTAAGCACCCAAACTGCAATACGCGACTTAAATCGATATTGAAAAAGTAAATATTCAATAAAACTTTCTTTAATTTGATTGAGTGTCTCTGACATCAAATACCCCATTTTAAGATTGCAATCTTGATAATTCGTCATGCCAATTTTCGTTACTTGGCTCTAGTTCCAACAATTGATTTAAAATAGTAATTGCTTGTTCCTTTTGACCAATTTCAATTAAATAGAAATAATAATCACTCATAAAATCAATATTTGTTTTCATCGTTGGATATGCTAATTCAAAGAAATGTTGAGCTTCTTTATCTCGCTCTTCTTGACCATAGGCGAACGCTAAATGCCACATGAATGTAGGATCCAAATCTTCTTCATCTACATATGTTAATAATTCAATGATTGCTTCATAATCTTCTTCATTACGATATAAATCGCTTAAAATCAATAAAGGTTCTTGGTAAGCATTATCAACCTCTAATGCTTGTTTTAACAATAATACACCTTCATTAGCATCGCCGTGTTCTATTTCCAAACATCCAGTTGTATACATTAACTCTTTATAAAATTGACTTAGTCGTAATCCTTCTTTACCCGTCTCAATGGCATCTGGATAATTTTTTTCATTTTCATATAATGATTGTAAATACAAGTAGCCTTGAATATAATCAGGATCTTTAGAAAGTAATGTAGTCATTATTTTAATTGCTTCTTGAGTGATGTCATTTTTATCGTAAGAAATGGCTTTTTTGAGATAATCTTCTGAAGTCATTTCATCTTCATTAATTTCATCGTATAAGCGAATCGCATCACTATAGTTACCACTTTGTAAACTACAATCTGCCATACGAGAGAATAAGTTTACACCATTAACTTGATATTCACCAGTTTCTAAAACGGTTTCGTATTCAGAGGTAGCACGTAAATATTGACCATCATAATATAACATTTCAGCCAATGCAAAATGGATTATTGGATCATTTGGCTCTAGTTCAAGTGCTTCTTGTAATTTATCAATAGCAACTTCCATCATATTAATTTGTTGATATAAATCTGCTTCTAACATCAACTTTTCAGGTGATGGTTCAACATAACTTAAATATTCTAACGCTTCGTCAGTTTGATTTTCAGACATTAAACCTTCAATAAAATAAATCAGCAATTCACTTTCGTCTGGATATTTTTGATATAACACGCGGAATACTTCCAAACCTTGTGGCATTAATCCAAAATTGTAAAGTGTCTCTCCTAGAATAAATAATGCGTCATCGTTGTCAGTAGTTATTGCTTCATTAACACGAGAGTCTAAATTTTCTAGTTTTTGTAGATTGATATCGTCTATTAATTTATAGATATCTTCCATTTTATATTATCCCTCATTTTCTAAAAGCTTTAGTTTTGGTAAAAATCCTGGAAATGATACATTTACAGCATCAAATTGTTTGATTTTGACAGGCTCGCTTGAAAGTAGAGAAGCAACTGCAAGCATCATTCCTATTCGATGATCAGTTAAACTATCAACTGTTGCATTTGTTTTAAATTCTGACGGATGAATAATCAATCCATCATTAGTTGGTTGTAATTCAAACCCTAACAAGTTTAACATATCAGCCGTTGTATCAATTCTATTTGTTTCTTTTACTTTTAATTCCTCGGCATCTTTAATTGTACTCGTGCCAACTGCTTGTGTACAAAGTAATGCTATTACAGGCAGTTCATCAATTGCTTTTGGCACTAATTCTCCTTCGATTGTTATTGGTTGAAGCATTGGTGTGTATTGAATACGAATAGAAGCAGTAGGTTCAGCACCAGTTGTTTGATTGAAAAGTTGGATATTACCGCCCATTTTTTCAACAATATCAATAATACCTGAACGTGTTGGATTGATTCCAATATTATGAATCGTTACATCACTTCCTGGTGTGATAAGTGCTGCAACAATAAAGAACGCTGCAGATGAAATATCGCCAGGAACATGAAAATCTGCAGGTTTAATATGTTGAATGGCATCAGGGGTTGTAGTTATTGATAACCCTTCTGCTTCAATTGGAATATTAAAATGTTTGAACATCGTCTCAGTATGATTTCGACTTACATCTAATTCTTTAATGATGGTCGGTTCCTTAGAAAACAAACTTGCAAATAAAATGGCACTTTTTACTTGTGCACTTGCAACTTCCATTTGATAATTTATACCTTTTATGACAGATGGCTTAATAATTAATGGTGTATAATTATCTTCAATACCTTCAATATTCGCATCCATAAGTTTCAATGGTCTCAAGACACGATCCATTGGCCTTTTACCAATTGAAACATCGCCAGACAAAACACTTTCAATACCTAAACCACTTAACAAACCTGCCAATAATCGTGTTGTCGTACCAGAATTACCTGTATACAATACTTGATGTGGCGTGTTAAAAGATTGATATCCTGGGGAAGTCACAACTAATTTTTCATCATCTTCTTTGATTTCTACACCTAACAGTCGGAAAATGTCCATCGTACGACGACAATCTTCGCCAAGTAGTGGCTTATATATAGTAGATACACCTTCAGCTAGCGACGCCAACATGATTGCACGGTGTGTCATTGACTTATCGCCCGGCACTTCTATTTCGCCCTTTAACGGACCTGAAATATCAATGATTTGTTCATTTACCATTTCATTCACCTACTTAAAATATGTTTTTAATTGTTCACATGCATGTTGTAATGTTAGTTGATCAACATGTTGTACAACGATATCACCAAATTGTCTAATCAAGACCATTTGTACACCTTGCTTATCATTCTTTTTATCACTTAGCATATATTCGTATAACGTTTCAAAATCCAAGTCAGTTATCATGTCTAAAGGATAACCGAGTTGTATTAAATATTGAATATAATGATTAATATCATGCTTAGAATCAAACAAAGCATTCGCAACTATAAATTGATAGATAATGCCAACCATCACTGCATGACCATGAGGTATTTTATGATAGTATTCAACAGCATGCCCAAATGTATGACCTAAATTTAAAAATTTACGTACACCTTGTTCTTTTTCATCTGCAACAACAATATCCAACTTCGTTTCAATACCTTTAGCAATATATTTATCCATACCATTTAATGATTGTAATGACGCTCGATCTTTAAAATGTTGCTCGATGTCATGTGTAGCAGATTTACCATTTAATAAGGCATGCTTATAAACTTCTGCATAGCCACTTAATATTTGCTCAAATGGTAACGTCTTTAAAAAGTCTAAATCATAAATCACAGCAGTTGGACGATAAAATGCACCGATAAGGTTTTTACCTTGTTTTGAGTTAATACCCACTTTACCGCCAACACTAGAATCATGCGCCAAAATCGTTGTAGGAACTTGTATAAAATGGACACCTCTTAATAGTGTTGCTGCTACAAATCCTGCAAAATCTCCTGTCGCACCACCACCAACAGCTATAATCGCTGTATTACGCGTTACATGATGTGACAAAATGTATTCTAATGTTTCTTGATATTGCTCAAATGTTTTCGTCTTTTCACCAGCTGGAATAATGACTTTATGCACATTTTCATATGATAAAATATCATCAAATTTATCAGCAAAATATTGATTTACATGCTCGTCAATTAATATAAAACTTTGATCAAACTGATCAATATACGTGCTAATATGGTCAATTGCACCATGTTCAACAAATATTGAATAATTGTTTGAAGGATAGGTTGTTTGTAATTTCATGATCACACCTCAATTGTTCTCGTTGTTAAAACTCAACATTTAATTGTCTGCGGTCAGCAATTTGTTGTTGAAGTTGTTCAATATGGTTTGATTGAAACTCTTCAAGTAATGCTTTCGCTATTTCAAATGCAACAACGTGTTCACACACTATACTTGCTGCAGGTACAGCACAACTATCAGAACGTTCAATTGTTGCCTTAAAGTCTTCTTTAGTATTTATATCAACTGAATTTAATGGTTTATATAACGTAGGAATAGGTTTCATTACACCATTTACAATAATTGGCATACCATTTGACATACCACCCTCTAAACCACCTAAATGATTAGATCCACGATAATAACCAATTTCACTATTATATAGAATTTCATCTTGAATCTCACTACCTGGCTTTTCAGCTGCTTTAAATCCTTCACCAAAGCTTACACCTTTAAATGCATTAATACTAACGACACCCTGTGCTATTCTTCCATCTAATTTACGATCATAATGTACATAACTACCTACACCAACAGGCATATTTTCAACTACAACTTGAACGACACCGCCAATTGAATCTCCTTCATTTTTAGCTTCGTCAATTTTATCTCGCATTGCTTGTGCGATACTGTCATCAATTACACGAACATCATTACGATCAAGATTTGCTTTAAATGTTTCTGAATCATAAAAATCTTTATCTTTAATGCCACCTATTTCAACAACACGACTGTATATATCGATATCTAACTGTTGTAATAACACTTTACATAAGGCACCGACTGCAACTCGAGCTGCTGTTTCTCTAGCAGATGATCGCTCTAGCACATTTCGTAAATCACGATGATTATATTTCATACCTCCAACCAAATCTGCATGACCAGGTCTTGGTTTTGTAATAGTACGTTTCATATTTTCACGTTCTTCTTCACTTATTGGAGCTGCTCCCATAATTTTTCTCCAATGCGTAAAGTCATCATTGGTTACAACCATAGTAATTGGACTACCTAATGTATAACCATTTCTAACGCCTGATACTATTTCTACTGTATCTTTCTCAATTTGCATGCGTCGGCCACGACCATAACCCCCTTGACGCTTGAACATTTCTTTATTAATATCTTCAACTTTAATTTCTAAATTTGCTGGTATACCTTCGACAATAACTGTTAATTGAGGTCCATGTGATTCTCCTGAAGTTAGATATCTCATACACACTCGCTCCTTTCATACTTCCGCAATAACATTATAATATGTTGTTAATCTTATCATATTCATTGTGCATTCATAAATGTTTGTTTTCAAGCTCAATTAAGAAAATGGATGACATCTCATTTTAAATGTCAGAATTATCTTAATATTAAACGAACTAAAATTAATTATAATATATTCGTCTGTAGAAAAGTATCATGAATTTCTAAACAGTTGCATCATATAATCATTAATTAAAAATGATTAGCCGTTTTAATATAATCGTATCGCAACTTTAGCAAATAATATACTGACTACATTTCTTAATACAAAAGAACGAACTGTTAATTATTAATAAAGTTAATCAGTCCGTTTAAAAAAATTATGATATTAAAAATATACATATGTTAAGCGCTTTTGTTATACTTTGACTTCAAAAATATAATCAATTCTTTTACTAATACATAAAAAATATAAATGAGAGTCAGTATAAAAATAATTTTTGTTATAGGATTAAGTGGTTTATCTAAAAATATAGCACCATATAGTAATTCCATTAATTTTAAGAACATTAAAATCCCCAAAATAATCGAAATAATATTCTTCATTTTAACAACCCCTTCTCTCTGTTAAGTTTCATTTGATAAAGAATATTCCTCTCTTTTTAATACGTGTTACCAAAAAAACTATAAAATTTTTCAAGTAATTTACTACAACATAAAAAACGGGCCTTGTTATGTATAATCATAATGACTAACCACATAACAAAACCCTTTCTACCTTTATAAATAAATCGTAAAGGTTTACAGTTTAAATTTTATTCATATAACCATGCATCACGTGGTGAAGCATAGCTAGTAATTTCATTTTCATTAAACCATAGATTAATTTCACGTTCAGCAGACTCTAATGAATCTGAACCGTGAATGATATTTCTACCAACAGTTAAACCTAAGTCACCTCTAATTGATCCTGGTGAAGCTTCTGAAGGATTTGTGCTGCCAATAATATGTCTAGATACATTAACTGCATCTTCACCTTCAACTACCATTGCGAACACTGGTGCTGATGTAATAAATGAAATTAAATCATTATAAAATGGTTTACCTTGGTGTTCACCATAATGTGTTTCAGCAAGTTCCATTGGTACTTGCATTAATTTACCACCGACAAGTTTAAGTCCTTTTCGTTCAATTCTTGAAATTACTTCACCAATTAGATTTCTTTGTACTGCATCTGGTTTAATCATTAAAAATGTACGTTCCACTTTATGTATCCCCCTGTGTTTAATAGGTTTATGTATATTACTATTATATATTAACAGGTTGGTAAAGCGCTTTCAATACTTTTCATAAATACTACGTGTTTCTTGAACCCATTTTTTTCGTCAAACTTAAAAGTAGTGATTTCGGATGTCCATCTGGTAACTCAGAAATCAAATCCAAAGCTTTACTTAAATACTTCGAACTTACTGACTTAGCCTCATCGATGCTGTCAGATTTTCTAATGATTTGGATACATTCTTCAAATTCTTTACGTTCACTATCACGACGTAATTGTTCAATTTTCAATTTGAAGTCTGGGTTTTTACGCATTTCTAATAAAATCGGTAACGTAATATGACCATTAAGCAAATCACTTCCGACCGGCTTACCTAATTTCTTTTCGGTACTTGTGAAGTCTAATACATCATCAATGATTTGGAAGCTCATACCTATATAATGACCAATCATTTTCAATTTTCGTACAGTCTCTTTATCAGATTGAGATGTAATTGCACCAACTTCAGTTGATAATTGAATTAACAGTGCTGTTTTGCGATTGATACGTCGTAAATAATTGATAATTGTCTGTTGACTGTTAAATTGGTCTTGAAATTGGAAAAGTTCCCCTCTACAAACATCAACGATAGATTCAGATATTAATTGATGTACACGATTATCTTTAACTGCCATTAAGTGTTCAAGTCCTAATGCCAATAAAAAATTCCCAGTTAAAATAGCAGTTGTCTGATCCCATTTCTTTGATATGGTTAACTTGCCTCGACGCTTGTCGCTTTTATCAATAACGTCATCATGAACAAGTGTTGCCATATGAATTAACTCTAATGCGACTGCAACTTGATACGTTTGTTCAGACGTTTGTTCATCTTTGCCAAATTGGCTACTCAGAATAACAAATGCTGGGCGTACTCTTTTACCACCAGAAGACAATAAGTGTAATGATGCCTGTTCTAATACAGAATCTTTACTTTTTATTGCCTTTTCAAGTCGTTGTTCCACTTTCTTAATTTCATTGTTCATGTTTAACTTTGCCACGTTAATCACCTTTGGTATTATCTTTTTCTTTATAGCCAAGGTGCATTGCAGCAACGCCCCCTGTAAAACTACGTACTCTTACATTTATGAAACCTGCTTCTTCAAACATGCGCTTCAACTCTTCTTTTCCAGGAAAATTAAACGTAGATTGCTGTAACCATTCATATTCTTCTTTTGATTTTGCAAATAATTTTCCAAAAATAGGCATAACAAATTTAAAGTATAATGCATACATTTGTTTAAAGACTGGCAAAGTTGGTTGGCTCGTTTCAAGACATACCACCATACCACCTGGTTTAAGTACTCTATTCATTTCTTTTAACGCGACTAAATAGTCTGGCACATTTCTTAATCCAAACCCAATTGTTACATAATCAAAAGAATTGTCTTCAAACGGCAATTCCATTGCATCACCATGAACAAGTTTAACATTTTCCATTGAAGCAGTTTTTTCTTTTCCTACTTCTAACATATTCTCACTAAAGTCAATACCAGTAACTTCACCTGTTGGTCCTACAGCTTTGCTTAATGCGATTGTCCAATCACCAGTACCACAACAAACATCTAATGCTTTCGTCCCTTTTCTAACGCCCATGTCTTTCATGACGCGTTTTCTCCATACTTTATGCTGCTCAAAACTAATAATATTATTTAATCTATCATATTTTTTTGAAATATTTTGAAAAACGCGATGTACTTGCTCTTTATTTGCTTTATTGTCAGCCATGCTTAATTACCTCTACTTTTTAAATAACTTTTTTGGATATCGTGTAAGTAATGCTTTACTTCACTTTGATTATATTTCTTGAAGTATGATGGATAGTAATCAGACATATCTTCAAATAAATAATTATATATTTCCGACTCATCAATATTGATACCGAAATGAGATAACGTAATATATGGGAAAAGTGTTTCAATTTTTACTATTGCTTGAGAAATTTCATAATCATTTAAAGCTTGATGATGTAATGAAGATTTCAATTCATTAATTTCAACAATTGCTTTACTAATTTCATTTTGAAATGATAAATCATTGATTTCTGCTAGTAGCGTATAAAAATGTGCACTAATTAAATCTCCAATCAAAATGGAATGTTTAGACAAATGATTATATGTAATGTCATCAAGGTGTCTCATTGATGTGTCAATTGTGAGGCATGCTACTTTGGCAACATCTGGAATATCATATGAATCAAGTAACTTACCTAACCGATGATTAATATTAATGGATTCATATTCTGATACACCCTTTAATCTTTCTTCTATTTGTCTTTCCAATTTGCTAACAGTTGTTTCCATGTCTACACCTCACGATATTATCACTATTCATATTAACATTATATGTAAGAAATTAAAATCTTTTGAAGCATTAAGATTACTTATCATTTTTAAATTTCAATTTAAACTAACAGTAATTTATGTAGCTTTTGTAATTCTCATAATAACCTTTACTTCATTTACATTATTCATCTTTTTAAATAACGTAAAATACTATAGTAGACATGGTTACCTTTTAAGTAAATTCAACGCTAACAATTAATCTCATTATTCATATGTATATTTTGTAGTTGCTATTTTTATCAAAACTATTATGTCATGTAATATTTTGAACGCTTAAACAATGAATGTTCCAAAGATTAAAAACTTAGAAGAACATTACAATTTATGTACAGGTTGTAAGTATTAAAAGCAAAATAAAAAGCCCTTATTCAGGGCTTTTTAAGTAAAATTATTTTACAGCATCTTTTAATGCTTTACCAGCTTTGAATGCTGGAACTTTACTTGCTGGGATATCAATTTCTTTACCAGTTTGAGGGTTACGACCTTTACGTGCAGCACGTTCACGTACCTCAAAGTTACCGAAACCAATTAATTGTACTTTTTCACCTTTAGCAAGTGAGTTTTGGATTGATTCGAATACAGCATCTACTGCTGAACCAGCTTCTTTTTTAGTTAAATCAGCTTGCTCTGCAACTGCATTGATTAAATCTGTTTTGTTCATTAGACATTCACCTCCTGAGGTTTGATAATGATATGTTTATATCATTATGGTAAAACTTTAACACAAGCATTACATAAATCGCAATCATTTATGTGGCAAAAACGTTGAATTTAAGCCATTTCTATTCATTTTACGTAATTATTAGCCGTATATGTGTAATAATACACATTTTATTCAGATTTTTTATCGCGCTCCATTAAATCTTTTACGCATTCTTTTACTGAGATATTTTCAAATAATACTCTATATAATGCATTTGTAATTGGCATATCCACATTTTTTTCTTTAGCTAAATGATAAACTGATTTAGTTGTATAAATACCTTCAACAACCATATTCATTTCAGATAATGCTTGATCCATTGATTCACCTTGTCCAAGTTTATATCCTAATGTGAAATTCCGAGAATGTGTTGATGTGCAAGTAACGATTAAGTCACCGATACCACCTAAACCTAGAAATGTCATAGGATCGGCACCTAACTTTTCACCTAATCTACTAATTTCCGCTAAGCCACGAGTCATTAATGCAGCTTTTGCATTATCACCGTAGCCAATTCCAGCTACGATACCACTTGCTACTGCGATGATATTTTTCAATGCACCACCAAGTTCAACACCAATCAAGTCATCATTCGTGTACACACGCAAATAATCATTCATAAATAAATCTTGCGTTAATTTACTTACACTTTTATCTTTTGATGAAGCAGCAACTGTAGTTGGTTGCTTGACTACAACTTCTTCCGCATGACTTGGCCCTGACAACACGCCAATACCTGCATTATATTCAGGTGAAATAGAATCTTCAATCATTTCTGACACACGTTTAAACGTCCCATTTTCAATACCTTTAGCAACATGTATAAAAGTCTTTTTAGAGGTCAGCTTATCATTAATTTGAGAAGCAACTTCTCGCATTGCTTTAGTAGGTAAAGCCATTAAGTAAATATCTGCAAATTGAATTGCTTTGGTCATATCTGAAGTAGCGATGATGTTAACATCTAATTTCGCGTATTTTAAATACTTTTTATTTGTATGACATGTATTTAATTCATCAACAGCATCTTGATTTTTACCCCACATCAAAACATCATGTCCATTTTCTGCAAGAACATTGGCAAGGGCTGTCCCAAAACTTCCCATACCAAAAACGGTAATTTTAGTCATTGTTATCCCCCAATCGTTAATTTCTCTTTCGAGCTATAATATGAATTGGTGTACCTTCAAAACCAAAAGCGGCACGGATTTGATTCTCTAAATAGCGTTTATAAGAAAAATGCATTAATTCTACATCATTAACAAATACAACAAATGTCGGTGGTTCTATAGCAACTTGTGTTGCATAAAAGACATTCAAACGTCTACCTTTGTCTGTTGGTGTAGGGTTCATGGAAATTGCATCAGTAACGACTTCATTTAAAGTTGAACTTTGAACACGTTTTTTATGGTTTTCACTTGCTTCATTAATGTAAGGGAATAATGTACGTAATCTTGTGCGTTCTTTAGCAGACACAAAAGCAATTTGTGCATAATCTAAAAATTGGAATTCTTTACGTACTTCATCTTCAAATTTCTTCATCGTTTTACTATCTTTTTCCACAGTATCCCATTTATTTACGACAATCACGACTGCTTTACCTTGTTCATGTGCATATCCTGCAACGCGTTTATCTTGTTCAATAATGCCTTGTTCTGCATCAATGACCACTAAAACAACATTTGAACGTTCAATCGCTTTTAAAGCTCTTAATACTGAATATTTCTCAGTTGATTCATATACTTTTCCTTTTTTACGCATACCAGCAGTATCGATTAAAACATAATCTTGTCCATCATAACTATACTCTGTATCAATAGCGTCTCTCGTTGTCCCTGCAACATTAGAAACGATAACGCGATCTTCACCTAAAATAGCATTTACTAAACTTGATTTACCTACGTTTGGTCGTCCAATAATGGATAGTCGAATTGTATCTTCATCATAAGGATCTTCTTCCTCTTCACCAAAATGAGAAACAACTGCATCTAACAAGTCACCAAGACCTAAACCATGTGACCCTGATATCGGATACGGTTCACCAAATCCTAATGAATAGAAATCATACACGTCTGTACGCATTTCCATATTATCTACTTTGTTAACCGCTAATACGACCGGTTTTTTAGATTTGTATAAAATTTGAGCGACCATTTCATCGCTTTGTGTCAATCCTTCACGCACGTTAACCATAAAAATAATAACATCCGCTTCATCTATGGCGATTTCTGCCTGCGCTCTAATTTGTGTTTGGAATGGTGCATCACCAATTTCAATACCACCTGTATCAATAATATTGAAATCATGTGTTAACCATTCACCTGAAGAATAAATACGATCTCGTGTTACACCTGGCGTGTCTTCCACAATCGAAACACGTTCTCCAACTATTCTATTAAAAATTGTAGATTTACCTACATTAGGCCTACCTACAATAGCTACTATAGGTTTAGTCATAAGCTAACTTCCTCTCTTTCTTATATCTTTTTAATAATATCACATGAGACTGTGTATTCAAAATGAGTTTATTACTGTAATGATAAAAATCAGCACTTAAAACTTTATCTTTTTAAACACTTAGTTAAATTTGTCCACGTTATCATTCCGAGTATATTTTGTTACATAAAAATACTCCACATGCAATCATAAACATGTGGAGTTGACTATTAAATATTAAATTATAGTTTAAGATTTTTAAGTTTATCACCAATCATATCGCCAATTGTTGGATTATCTTCTTCTTCGTTTTCTAAGTACGCCTTAGTCGTAGAAGGATCACTTTCAACAACATCTTCGTTTGGTAATGTTGCTTTAATAGATAGTGATACTCTTTCATTCTCTTCATCAATACCTAATATTTTAACATTTACTTGTTGACCAGGTTCTAACACTTCACCTGGCGTACCAATGTGTTTGTGTGCAATTTCAGAAATATGTACAAGTCCTTGTACACCTGGTGCAATTTCAACAAATGCACCAAAGTTTGCCAATCTTACTACGACACCTTCAATGACATCATTTTCGTGGAATTGACCTTTAATATTTTCGAAAGGTGTTGGTAACGTATCTTTGATTGATAATGAAATACGTTCTGTATCTCTATCAATAGATTTAATTTTAACTTTAACATCTTGACCAATTGAAACTACTTCTTCTGGTGTTTGAACATGTTCGTGAGAAAGTTCAGATACATGCACTAAACCATCAACACCGCCAATGTCTATAAATGCACCAAATTGAGTTAAACGCGCTACTTTACCATCAATAACATCGCCTTCATTTAAAGATTGTAATAATTGATCTTTTTTAGCATCGTTTTCTTCTTGTTCAACTGCTTTACGGCTTAAAATGACTCTATTATTTTCAGGATCCAATTCTTCAACTTTAATACGAATTGTTTGTCCATCAAACACAGAGAAATCCTCAATGAAGTCTGTTGAAATTAGTGAAGCCGGAACAAAACCTCTTTGTCCTACATCAACAACCAAACCACCTTTAACTACTTCTGTTACTTTCGCTTCGATGATTTCATTATTATCTAATTTTTCTTGTAAATAACTATAAGACTTCTCAGTTTCAAGTTGTCTTCTAGATAAGATGTAAGCTCCAGTTTCATTTTCTTCATCAAACTCAACTTTAGTGACATATGCTTCAACTTCGTCGCCCTCTTTTACAACTTCACTTGGGCTATCAATATGATGCGTAGATAGTTGACTAATAGGAATAATCCCATTAAATTTACCACCGTTGATATGAACAACAACTTGCTTGTCTTCAACTTGTTGTACCTCGCCAGTGACTTTGTCACCTTCTTTAATATCGTTAATCATTGATTCATTGAATTCTTCAGTCATCTTGTTTGCCTCCTTATACACTACATATTTATAACATCTTATAAACTGACAGAATTGTCAAGAAATTCTACCTCGATTACATTTTGCGAAATAGTCATATACATAAATATGTCACTTTATCATATTCAAGTCGTCATATCGATAAATATTTATTACAACCATTTTTGTATCAAAGTAATACAGTTTGCTATGTTTATACATATTTTTTGTATAAAAATTAGCATAGCTTACTATTTTGTTTTATAAGTCTGTCATTTCATTGTTCTCTACAAGATATATTATAGTAAAATTTTATACTTTTATAAAACAAAAAGCCACGCAAATAAGCAACTTTTACATTTGAATAGTAAGAAGACCGTATATAGTGCATCTTTCTCGAATTATTACATAGGACATTTTTTGTGACTAAATCAGCTTCTTTTGCAATATTTAGATTTGTAACACTCATTTTCTTACCATTTGTAAAATGCTTTATGAATGTAATGAATTATTTTTGGAATTCTAATAATTCACCTTTATTATTTCTTTTTACTTTTTGAAAAACTTACACAATTCACTGACGCATTAACTTTTACCAAAAATAAAAAGGCAACTTTCATTCATCATTGAATAAAAATCACCTTTTAATTTGAGTAAATCATTATCAGCACATTCATTTTGTATATGCGTTAAGCGTTGCACATTACAAATAGATAGTTATGACTTATTAGATTATTTAATTTGACTCACCATCGCTAAAATTTCGTCAGTAACTTCTTCAATCGACTTGCCTGTCGTATCTAATGTCACTGCATCATCTGCTTTTCTTAATGGTGATATTTCACGGTTCATGTCATATTGATCACGAGCTTCAATATCACGTTTTAAATCTTCAAAATTTGATTCGATACCTCTTAATTGATTATCTTTATATCTTCTTTCTGCTCGCTCTTCAACTGATGCAATCATATATACTTTTAAATCTGCATCTGGTAGCACTACAGTTCCGATATCGCGACCATCCATTACGATACCTTTTTCTGCAGCTAACTCTTTTTGTTTTTTAACGGCGAATGAACGTACTGGCTCTTTAGATGCAACGTATGAAACATGTTGCGTCACATCATTATTTCTTAAAAAGTCTGTTACATCTTCGTTATCTAAAATGACACATTGACCTTTATCTGCTTTATAAGTTAAATCTAATGTTGTTTGGTCAACTAGTTTTGCAAAGTCCTCAGTTTTGTTTAATTTTAAATATTTGTATGTTAATGCACGATACATTGCTCCTGTATCGACATAAATCATTGATAGTTCGCTGGCTACACGTTTCGCAATTGTACTTTTTCCGGCAGCAGCTGGACCATCTAATGCAATATTAATGGCTTTCATGCGTCATTTCCCTTCCTTGTCGTTTTATGAATAATATTTTATCATAATTAGGTAAATTAAATATAGGAGGAAATATATGAAACATCTACTTGTTATTCATACTGGTGGCACCATTAGTATGTCACAAGACCAATCTAATAAAGTAGTAACAAATGATATCAACCCTATTTCAATGCATCAAGATGTCATAAATCAATATGCACAAATAGATGAATTAAATCCTTTTAATGTACCATCACCTCATATGACAATCCAACATGTTAAACAATTAAAGGATATTATTTTAGAAGCAGTAACAAATAAATATTATGATGGTTTCGTTATCACGCATGGTACCGATACGTTAGAAGAAACTGCCTTTTTACTTGATTTAATATTAGGTATCGAGCAACCTGTTGTTATTACTGGCGCAATGCGCTCGTCTAATGAAATTGGTTCTGACGGATTATATAATTATATTTCCGCTATTCGCGTTGCCTCTGATGAAAAGGCCCGTCATAAAGGCGTGATGGTTGTATTTAATGATGAAATTCATACGGCGCGTAATGTTACCAAAACACATACGTCTAATACAAACACATTTCAAAGTCCAAATCATGGTCCGCTAGGTGTATTGACAAAGGATCGTGTGCAATTCCATCATATGCCATATCGCCAACAAGCATTGGAAAATGTCAATGACAAACTAAATGTACCATTAGTAAAAGCATATATGGGTATGCCAGGTGACATTTTTAGTTTTTATAGTCGAGAAGGTATCGATGGTATGGTTATTGAAGCGTTAGGACAAGGCAACATACCTCCAAGCGCATTAGAAGGCATTCAACAATTAGTATCTTTAAATATACCTATTGTGCTAGTTTCACGTTCCTTTAATGGTATTGTGAGTCCAACTTACGCATACGATGGTGGTGGTTACCAACTCGCACAACAAGGTTTTATTTTTTCTAACGGCTTGAATGGTCCAAAAGCAAGATTAAAATTATTAGTCGCGTTAAGCAATAATTTAGATAAAGCTGAAATCAAATCATATTTTGAATTATAATGAATACGTAACATAAAAAGGTCTATGTACAATCATTAGTCATCAACCTCATTTGACATATCATGAATGTCAGTCGTTGTAAAACTAAGTTATTTAGTACATAGACCTTTATTTTTATGATTCTAAGGGCGTTTGTTTCTTAGCTAGCATGCTTTGAGCAATAATGCCCCCGTGGAATTTACCATTTTCAATAAAAATGGTATTCGCATCGTTCCCTGCAGCAATTACACCTGCAATATAGCAATTTTCGATATTTGTTTCGTATGTTTCTTTATTATACATAGGCGCTGTTCCAAATTCATTTGTATTAATTTGAATGCCTACAGATTTTAAAAATTCATAATCGGGATGATAACCAATCATCGCAAATACATAATCATTGTGTATCGTTTTACTTTCACCATTTACTTCATAAGTCACAGTATCTTCAGTTATTTGGGTAACATTAGCATTAAATTCCATGTCAATTTTTTCATGATTTACTAATGCTGTGAAATTTGGAAGTATCCACGGTTTAATTGAAGGCGAATAATCTCCACCACGATATAGAACCGTCACGTTAGCACCAGCTTTTTCCAACTCCAAAGCAGCATCGATAGCCGAATTCTTACCACCGATAATTACAACATCTTGATCAAAATACGGATGTGCCTCTTTAAAATAATGGAACACTTTAGGTAAATCCGCACCTTCAACTTCTAATGTATTATGCTGACCATAATAGCCTGTCGCGATTGTTAAAAATCGACATTCATAAACATCTTTCGTCGTAGTAATAGTAAATTTATTATTCATTTTTTTAACAGTTAATACTTCTTCAAATGCATTTACTTTTAATTGATGATGTTTTACAACTTCTCGGTAATAAACTAGCGCTTGATTACGTCTTGGTTTACTTTCTTCAACGATAAACGGTACGTCCCCAATACTTAATTTATCACTTGATGAGAAAAATGTTTGGTGAGTAGGATAATTGTAGATTGATTCAACGACATTACCCTTTTCAATAATTAAGGTATCAATACCTTTTCTTTTTTGTTCAATAGCCGCACTTAATCCGCATGGCCCTCCACCAATTATGATACTTTCAACTTTTTGCATTGTTTCGGCCTCCTTTAATCCCAAACTATTATAACAGTTCAGTGATTGATGCGCTAAGTCTGTGCTTGAAGATTTATGATATATTTTTGACAATTTGTTTAATGTGCATAGAGAATTGTTAGCTACGGAGTTGAATAACACTACAATTTAATATGTTGATTTATTTTTTATTCTTCCTCGTTAAATTTGTTGATTGTGGTGTTTTATCTTTTTGATGACTATTTAAAAAGTTTAATTGATATGCCAATATTCGAGACAAGACCTTGTTAAATAACAAACTTTGAAAAATGAAAAAACCGCTACATACTTATAAGCGCAATTTAAGTTCTCCAAAATATTTAGAGATACTTATAATATGCACGTTTGTATATAGCAGTTCAGTTACAATTTATATAGTTATATTATGGAATAACGATTTGTTGACCGTTTCTAATATTGTTACCACTTAAACCATTGGCACGTCTAATTTTTTCAACATTTTCCGGTGAACCTGAACCGTAGTATTGAATTGCGATACGGTATAAGTTTTCTTGACCATTCACTGTATGTCTTTGGCCACCACCTTGACGTTGTTGTTGCTGTTGTTGATTTTGATTAGCTTGTTGTTGATTTTGATTATTTTGTGCTTGATTGTTCGCTTGATTAGCGTTGTTTTGATCATTATCAGATTCATCTTTAGTCGCTTTGTCTTGATCCTCTTTTGATTTATCACTGTCTGTAGATTTTGATTTATCTTTAGAAGCGTCTTTAGATGTGTCTTTGTCTTTACTTTCATCAGCATTATTTTTATTTGTATTCGCGATTTTATTTTCTTTTGTACCATTATTATGATTGTTTAATGCCATGCCTCCAAATATCGCTAATGCACCGATAATTAGTACAGCTGCAATTAATGGTAACAATACTTTGGCCATGCCACCTTTTTTACGTTCTTTATCTCTGTCATGATTGTCATGTTCATCATGGTTTTGGCTTGCATTATTAGAGGCATGTGGTTTTGAAGCGGCAGAAGCACTTTTACTTGCTGCGCCTCCAGCCAAACCTGCTGTTCCAGCACCGATCGCTGCACCTTTTTTGCCATTATGATGATCTTTAGACTTATCTTGAGACGCTTTATCCTCAGTCGAGTTATTCGCCTTGCCAGAATTACTTTTGTTTTGAGCGTCATTTGAATGTTTCTTAGCTTTAGAAGCAGCCATTGCACCAGCTGCACCTGCAACACCTGCTGTTCCAGCACCAATAGCTGCTGCTTTTTTACCATTATGATGTTCTTTAGGTTCATCTTGATCTTGTTTTACAGAATCATTATCATGTTCATTTTTTGATGTTTCTGATTGGTTAGCACCTGTTGTAAAATATGGTTTAGGTTGCTGAGATTGTTCAGCTTCACTCTTATCAGAAACTGTTGAATGCTCAGTGTTATTTTCTGCATCTTTAATAGTCTCGTGTTTATCATTGTCTTCGATTGGTTCTGGATGTGATTTATCCATTGCAAAAGCATTCTTATTATAATATTCCTCTTCATGTTGAGGTGTACTGTCTTGATGGCTAGGTTCTTGACTTTCAGTACTGTGTGATGATTCGACTTGACGATCATCTATTGTGCCAGCCTCATTTTGAACATTGTCTTCAGATGTTTGTGATTCATTGTGAACTTGTTTATTATGATTCGTTGCTAAATCACGGCGTCTTTTTCTTCTTTGGGCATTTCTTGGCGGAAACTGTTGCTCCGTATTCTCTATTGTATCCTGATGTTCTAATTCTGATTGGTTTTTTTCAACATCTTCCGTATGGTCTTGATGTGAATTTGTGTCTATCGATTGACGATTTTTTTCAAAGTCATCTTTAAAATTATTAGACATAGCCATCTTCCTTTCTATTCTATTACAATGATTTTACATAAAATATACCCACATGACATATGTTTATGTATATTTTTCAAAATTATTTCAATCATTTTTCAATTGTGTATACACTAATTATAGCTTGTCAATTTTCTTTTAGTAAAGTAATACTATCTGAGAAATAAATTTTGCAACTTTTCATCAAATCCAATACTTCTAATTACCTTCTTCTTATTTAAAATTGCGATATCAGTTATATTAGAATCATTGTCACAACATCGATCTTGTGCCGGTGGATATTCACCGAAAAATTCTAATAAATACTTCCGTCTACATTGATCCAATTTGCAATAGCCAATCATGCGAAAGAATCCTAATTGCTTTCGTTTAAATGATTGCTTAAATATCTGTTTCAAGGCGCCGATACTATAGAATGAATGCAACGTTGTCAAAACGTCTTGTTTATCGGGAGCTAAAAATTCTCCTATTTCGAAATTTTGTACATCTTCTTCTGTTATCATATCTGCAAATAATAACGTTTCTAAAATATATTTATCGTCCGGTTGGAATAAACTAATTGCCTGACTTAGTTCACCATCGCGACCCGCACGGCCAATTTCTTGAATGTAGTTAGAAGGACTTGTTGAAAGATGAAAGTGAATGATTGTGCGAATATCTTTTTTATTAATTCCCATACCAAAAGCACTCGTTGCGACTATAATCGGAATATCATTATTTAAAAATTGTTGTTGAACTGTGTGTCGCTCTTGATAATTCATATCACCATGATATATGCCTGTAAGAAAACCTGAATCATAAATAAGTTGCGCTAAATTCAGACACATCTTTTTCGATGAGACATAAACAATCGTTGGTCCCGACTGTTGTAGAAACGGCAGCAACCATTCAATTTTATCTTCATCATCATGAAAATTAAGATGCTTAAAGCTTATGTTTGGGCGATTCATTGTAGTTTTAATAACATTGAATTGAATCGCTAACATTTCCGTCAAATCATCTTGTAAATGCGGTGGTGCAGTTGCTGTCAATGCTAAGACAACCGCTTCTTTAAAATGCTTTGTTACTTTTCCTATTAGAGCATAATGTGGTCTGAAATCATATCCCCATTCAGATAGGCAATGTGCTTCATCAAGAACAATCATGCCAAAGTCTATCATAGATATTAATTTAAAATTTGACGGTTGCAAGAGAAATTCTGGACTTAGAAAGATGAAACGGCTATGTCGTAAACATTTAATATTATGCTTTTTCTCAATTTCATCCATACCAGAGTGAATACATGTTACACGTTTTTCTCCATTTATTTTCAACTGCATAACTTGGTCATCCATTAAAGATATTAACGGTGAGATAATTAATGTCGGCTTACCTGATAAATACGTAGGTATTTGATAACACAAACTCTTTCCACTTCCAGTCGGAAGAATACCTAGAGTGTGCTGTTGAGACATTATACTTTCTATAATTTCCTGTTGTCCCGGTTTAAAACTCTCGAAGCCAAATTTGTTTCGTAAAATATCATGCAACATTCAGATCACCTCTTTCAAATCCAACGATTAATACTTTTAATTGAAAATATGATAACGTGTCAAATTGTTCTTTGTAAAATTTTAATCGTTCGCCACGATGTTGTTGATAAAAATTCAAAAATTGCAGTTGATCTTCTTGTTCAACATAATCATCGTAATTAGACATGTAACCTTTGATTAAGATTTCAAGTACATGATCTTCGATAGTATTGATTTTAACTTGTTGTTGAGCCGCTATATCTTCCATCGTGAATTGTTCAAGCAATCTTGTATAAGTAATATAAGTTTGGTTTAATAATGTAGGTTTCATTATTATTTTTGATAAAATAGTATATTCTCCACTTTCTAATTCAAACATCATTGTCACTAAATTATTCATTTCGTATTCAAACAATTGCTGTTGAGATAGCTTTTCTATTAAACTAACTTGCTGTCTCGTATACATTGGTTCATCATAGCCTTGCAAATAATAATGTAAGTAACATGGCCCTTTTAAAGTTATTGCTTTAAACAAGTTATGTAGTTCATTTTCAAAATCAATTTGTAATTGGTTTTCTTTAATATAGTTATAGACAATTTTTACAGTTTCTTGTATCTTATTATTTTGAGAGATTGGTACGAAACGATAATCTTGCTGCATAGTATTAGAAATGGTTTGCACTAATAGTTGAATTGCTTGAAATGTTTGCCCCATGCTTTCAAATGTATATCTAGGATGCAACATGATTTCCATTTCAGCATTAAATTCATTGATTTTTTCTAAAAATAGCTCAAAAGACGGATATTTTAATAGTGGTAAACTGTGATATAATGACAACTGTTGTTGACTACAAGCGTCAAAAAAGGTTTGGTGAGATTTCTTACCAACTAAGATATTGTAAATACTTTTATTTGTTTTATAGTTAAATGTTTGTTGTAATGCTGTTTTTATAATGTGTTGCAAATTTAACCCTCACTCTGTAAAACGGATAATTTGAAAATAAAAATGATGCTGTCTAAAATTTTAGTCACATTACTATTTTAGCATTTTTATCAAAGGAGGCGAAGACATTGGCAAAATATACAATCGTTGATATGGATACTTGTATTGCATGTGGTGCATGCGGTGCAGCAGCGCCAGATATATATGATTACGACGACGAAGGTATTGCTTTCGTAATCCTTGACGATAACCAAGGTACTGCAGAAGTACCTGAGGAATTATATGAAGATATGGAAGATGCAATTGATGGATGCCCTACAGATTCTATTAAAATTGCAGACGAATCATTTGATGGGGACGCTTTAAAATTTGAATAATTGATTTTTTAGACAAATGTTCCATAGAAAAAGCAGGCAAGCTATCGTTTATTGATAGTCACCTGCTTTTTATTATTATGTGTATATTATTTTGCTTTAATTTGATTAAATTCTTTTCAAGAAATTCGCAAGCCTTCTATATAGTAAAATAAATACAATAGAAATAACGATACCTTTAATAATATTGAATGGTATAATTCCTGAAACAATGATTACTTTAAGATTATTTGCGATATCAGCTAAGTTAAATATCATACCGTACAAAGGTAATAGAACGAAATAGTTCAAAATACTCAACACGATAGTCATAACGATTGTTGCAATGATTAATCCAGTAATCAAAGATTTTGTTGAACGTTTATTTTTATAGATGGCGTAAGCAGTTAATAAGAAACTTGCGCCTGCTAAAAAGTTAGCAAATGGTCCAACTGGATCGCCCATACTAAATAAGTAGTTCAATAAATTTTTAACCAGTGCAACTACGATACCGGCAACTGGTCCAAACGTAAATGTAGCTAGTAGTGACGGTACATCACTAAAATCTAAAGTTAAGTATGGTGGCAAAAATGGTATAGGAAACTTGATAAAAGTTAACACAAACGCAATCGCGCTCAACATACTTATTGTGATAAGACGTTTATTTTGTTGCATATTCAATTTTCTCCTTCCATTCATCTCGTAAGAATAGGAGGATTATTGCACAACAAAAAACCTCCATCTTCTCCCATCCAGACTATACTGTCGGCTCTAGAATCTCACTAGATCAGCCACTAATATGATACATACTAGCAGGTCGCAGGCTTTATTTACTGCCGGTTGGGAATTACACCCGACCCCGAAGATGAATTTTACATTATTAAATTTAATTCTCATTAATTTTATACTATATATCACAAAACCTCAATAACTATGCTTAAAATGAAAATTAATTAAGTTGGTGATGTATAATGAATTTGCGATTTGCGAGCATTGGTTGGAATGTTGTTTGTTTGATTAATTTTTGAGATGGCTTTTTTGAACCTATCTTTTTATTGTTTTTAGTTTAATCATTCGTGTTAGCTTATTCATGATTAAATACACCTACTTCTATTACATCCTTCTTACTATAATTAGGTCTTGTTGTATTTATATATTTATTAGAAATTTGAAGAGAAACATTCAAATCATGAGGAATATTCTTTTTCTTTTTTAGCACTTCAGAAAAATCAATCATCTCGTCTATTGTATTATCTTTAGTAAAATTATCTTTAGTACTAAATAAAGTTGTAACAACATATGGACGTGATTTATCTTTAAGTTGTTTTTTTGAGTTTCTCATACCGTCCCTAAAAGACTTATCATCCTCTTTGATTAAGGGTTGAAAATACTTTTTATATTCATCTAAAGTATATGGAATTGCAGTCAAATAATAATACTCATTTCTAAAACCACTATTCTGCGTTTTCATAATTGCATTTTCAGTATAACCAGTATATTTATATTTACTTTTATATTCTTTTAAAACTTCTGTTAAATTATCCAACTCTTCCTTATGTGCTCGATATTCAAAGCCACTCAACACTGTACCAA
>NZ_KV839130.1:188200-189449 GCF_001838845.1 Staphylococcus sp. HMSC36A10 | reverse complement strand
ATTAAATACGATATCGTGGTCATCACAATGCACGTATACTTCTACGCCGTCGCCACTACCTACAACATTCGTAGCTTTAACTTTTAGACCGAAGTTATCCATAAAAAATTGTTCGCCACGTTTAGCAATTTTATCTTTATGCTTCTTCGCAAATTCAATCGCATCTTTTTCTGCAGGTGGTTGGAAGCCTTGTCCTACATATTTTGAAGCTTCCATTTCTTCTGGTACAGATTTCGTTTCTGTATTTGTTTCTGTATTTCTGTCTTTTTTTGATTCATTTTCAATCGTGGAGCACCCTGACAGTACTAGTGCTGCTATTAAGATTAATTTTGCTTTTTTAAGCATATCTCATCACCCATTTATGCGCTTTTATAAGTTTCATTTTGCATATAGTTATACTCACTTAATTTATTTGCATCTTTTAGTTCACCTATATATAAATCTTCAAGTACATATACTTGCGTTAAAAAATCTATTATTTTAATTTAATTATTCATTAATTTAGCATTTTGAAGCCAATCATCTCCAAAACCCGATGATTTTAATGGATTATTTGGATTAATTGCCTCTTTAGATGTTCCTTGATATATTATTGTCTTTTGACCAGTTGGATCTCCCTGATCATTAAGTAGCTCGTAGGTTTTTATATCAACTGCATCTTTCATATTATCGTTATTTTTATCATTAAAATAATCTATTTGTTTGAACCGTTTTCCATTTACTTTAAAATCTTTTTTCATTTATATCTTGATAAACTCAATATCTGCTCAATTCTGCTATGTCTCTATCATTTATTTTAATCACTTTATATTCACTCATCCTTCAATTGGATTTATATCGTCATAAAACGGCTTTTTAGTATTTATACTTGGTTTTCCTAATTGAATAGTAACTTGAGATTTTTGAGGCATATTGGGCTTATCCTTTAATTTATTACTCAATTCAATCACATCATCTACTGTATTGTCTTTAGTAAAGTTTTTCTTAGTAGAAAAAAGTGTAGAAACAACATCAGTATTAGCAGTATAGTTTAGCTCTTTTCTAGCTCGTTGCATACCTTCTTTAAATTCTTTATCCTTTTTATGAATCAATGGTTCGTAATATTTACGATATTCTTTTAAATTTCTTGATAAATATGTAATATAAAAATATTCATTTTGATACCCGACGTTTTGCGTCTTGTTAATTGCTTCTTTAGTAAAACCTGTATATTGATATTTCTTTTCATTTTCTTTTAAAAATTTATATA
>NZ_KV839130.1:187797-188100 GCF_001838845.1 Staphylococcus sp. HMSC36A10 | reverse complement strand
TTTTCTTTTTGCGCTCGATATTCAAAGCCACTCAGCACTGTACCCACCATCATACTCATATCATCACCGTTGTCATTACTACGCATTGATCCTTTTTGATGGATGGCATCTTTGTACAAAGGTAGACTTGCATTAAATACAATGCCATGATCTTCGCAATGCACATAAACTTCTACACCATCATCTTTACCTACAACATTTGTAGCTTTAACTTTTAGTCCAAAGTTATCTTTAAAGAATTGTTCACCTACTTTTTCAAATTCTTTACGATGCTTCTTCGCAAATTCAATCGCATCTTTTTCT
>NZ_KV839130.1:186838-187697 GCF_001838845.1 Staphylococcus sp. HMSC36A10 | reverse complement strand
CTACATATTTTGAAGCTTCCATTTCTTCTGGTACTGATTTTGTTTCATTGTTGGATTCGTTATTGGTAGTTGAACATCCTGATAGTATTATCGTTGCTATTAAGATTAGTTTAATTCTTTTAAACATAGCCCATCTCCCATTTATGTGTTTGTTTAGAATATAGAGAAATTAGCTGATTTCAAGTCATTCGACCTCAATCCTTATAGACTCATTATCACTGTAATTAACTCGATTAGTGCTAATAGTAGATTTTGCTAGTTGTAAAAATATTTTCGTATTTTCAAAATTAAGGTGTAACTTTTTCGTACTTTCAGACAAATCTAAAACATCATCTAATTTTTTGTCCTTTGAAAAGTTACTACTTCTCGAAAACAATGTTGTATGTACTTCTATTGCAGCTTTATAGCCTACTCCTTTCCTTGCTTGTTTCATACCTTTTTTAAAATTCAGATTATTTTTCTTTATTAGGGGTTCGTAATATTTCCTATATTCTTGGAGCGTCGGTATATTAGCAACTATATAAAAATATTCATTTTCATATCCACTATTTTGTGTTTTGTTAATTGCCTCTTTAGTAAATCCTGTATATTGGTATTTCTTTTCATTTTCTTTTAAAAATTTATATAAATTATCATACTTTTCTTTTTGCGCTCGATATTCAAAGCCACTCAACACTGTACCAACTAAAGTACTCATATCATCGCCTTTATCCTCACTTCTTAATGAGCTATCACTCTCAATTATTGATTTGTCAAATGGAATACTTGCATTAAATACGATGTCGTGGTCATCACAATGCACGAATACTTCTACACCGTCGCCACTACCTACAACATTTGTAGCTTTAACTTTTAGTCC
>NZ_KV839130.1:183835-186738 GCF_001838845.1 Staphylococcus sp. HMSC36A10 | reverse complement strand
GTATTTCTGTCTTTTTTTGATTCATTTTCAATCGCGGAACATCCTGATAGCAATAGTGTTGCTATTAAGATTAATTTTGCTTTTTTAAGCATATCTCATCACCCATTTATGTGTTTGTAAAACTTTTATGTTTGAAAAAACTACTTATTCTCAATGAAAACAAGTAGCTTTTAATAAATTAATTAGTATACTGCTAGTTTTTCTAATTGTTCTTTAACTTGAATTAAGTTTGAACGAATTAACGAGGCAGATTGATCCATTGTTTGAATAGCTTGTCCTTCATTTTCGTTCAAACCATTACAAACAACTTCAAACTGTTTTGCCATTTGATCAAGACGCGCATGAGCTTGTGTGTTCAAAATAAACATATCGTCATAATGCGATGGTTCAAATATCATTTGTACTATCAAAGGCTTCATGTTCTTAACAATATCATCTAAGTGATTTTCTAAAATCGGCGATGCTGCCTTTAAATCATGTAAAAAATCTGTCCATTTTGTTAGGTTTATTTTTAATTCTTCTATTGAATTTTCAAATTGTTTTCGATCAATAGAGGATTCTTTTAAACCATCAATGATTCTTTTTTCGTATAACATTGTAATTAATAAATTAAGACCATCTATAATTCCTTTTATAATTTCTGTTGTGTTATTTATATTTCTTACTAACTCTTTGAAATTTTCATTATAAACTTTTTGAATATAATCAGATAATTCTTCAACAGCATTATCAATATGATTTTTTAAAATAGTCATTTTTCTTGATAAATATTTTGAAAGGTTAACTTTACCCGAAACCATATGTTGACCATTATAATTGATATTTAGGTTTCCATCCATAATAGTAGCATCTTGATAGGACATAATACTTTTTATATCAGCAATTTGATTACCATAAATGTCATTTTGATTTTTAATTAGAATGATATTTTCTCTAACGATTTTTAAATGTTTCATCATTTCTTCAGTCACACCATCTTGTAAATCATGGTCTAAATTTTTAAACATTTTTACTAATATTTTATCGATTGAGTCGTGAATTCTTTCTATTCCTCTCTGGAATTGACTATCGACCTTATTGATACCCCACTTTAAAGGTTTCAAGTTCAAAGCTGGAACTAAAATTGCAATAGGTCCAATTTTATCCATAAAAGAATCTATACTTTCAAATAACTCATTCTTTTTAGATGTAATGTTTCTACTCATATTTTCTAAAACATCAATTTCAATTACATTCTTAAATTTTTGTTTTAATTTATGCTTTCTATCTCCAAAATAAGAATTTTCCGACTGAGATATATTAAAACTTTCATTTAAAAATGTCACACATTCTTGTAACATAGTGCTTGTTTCCCCTGTAACAAGTTGGTATAAATCACCTAATTTCTCAATATCTAACTTAATATTTTTCCCTTTACCTGACCTCGCTATTGAATCCCCTGTCCAAACATTTATTGGAATTCTACCATCCATGTCTAGATTTATATTTATAACCTTTTTCACTTCTTTTCCGTTTTTAATCTCTGTATCCTTGACCGATTCTATTTTATGAACAGGTATATCCTTATATTCATTAGTTTTCGAATTGAATTCCCTTTTAAAACCAAGATGACTATCAATTAATCCATTTAAAGTTGGAACACCATCTCTTATATTAATTCGTTTACCTGGCATTTCTTTCGCAAATGGATCTTGTAACCATGATAGTACGTCATTTGTACTATGAAAATTTATAATATTTTCAAAATTTGACTGTTTTAAATTTCTCCATATCGCTTCAGGCAACATAGCAGGATTTGTTGAAACTATATGTTTTTCAGGATGTTCAACACCTTGATGAATTGCACTTGCCCCACCTTGTGAATTTCCATCTTCAGAAACTACTTCTTTATTTTTGTATTTGGCAACTTTTTCACCATATTTTCTATAAAAGTTACTATTGCTTAATTTATTAGCATCATCTAATTTTTTCTTATATAATTCTAAAAATTTATTGTTTTGTTCTAATAAAGGTGTAGTTGTCTTTTCGTTATCCATTAATTTGATGTTTTCTAACCAATCATCTCCAACTTTTCCTTTAAGTGGATTTTTCGGATTTATAGATTCATTATTATTTGTTCCTTCAAAAGAAATAATTTGCTGTCCACTTGGTGAATTATTAGAATCTAATAGTTCAAAAATTTTTATATCTGCACTTCCATTTATATTTTTATTTTTATTATTTGAAATTGTGCTTAAAACCTTATACTTATTTCCATTCACTTTAATAGTAGAATTATCTTTTAAATCTTGATATACCCAATATCCACTAAGCTCTGTTAAATCTCTATCATTTATTTTATTCATTATCAAATACCCCATATTCCGAATTATCTTTACTGCTATAATTTGGTTTAATCGTATTTATTTTATTGTCTGAAAATTGTATACTAAAATCTATATCAGTTGGTAAATCTTTTTCTTTTTTTATTTCTTCTGCCATTTTTATTACATTTTCACTGTTACTTTTTTTAGTATAGTTCTTATTTTTACTAAATAGAGTAGTAGTTACCGATACTTTCGACTTATCCTTTAATTGCTTCTTAACATTTGACATTTCTTTTGAAAATTCACTGTTACTTTTGTTTAACAATGGCTCAAAATAGTTTCTATACTCTGTTAAATTATATGGTATAGTCGAAATATAAAAATATTCATTTTCATATCCACTATTTTGTGTCTTATTAATTGCCTCTTTTGTAAATCCTGTATATTGGTATTTCTCTTCATTATCTTTAAAAAATTTATATAATTTATCATACTTTTCTTTTTGCGCTCGATATTCAAATCCACTGAGTACTGTACCAACTAAAGTACTCATATCATCGCCCTTATCCTCACTTCTTAATGAGCTATCACTGTCAA
>NZ_KV839130.1:34617-183735 GCF_001838845.1 Staphylococcus sp. HMSC36A10 | reverse complement strand
ATTAAATACGATATCGTGGTCATCACAATGCACGAATACTTCTACGCCCTTCCCACTACCTACAACATTGGTAGCTTTAACTTTTAGACCGAAGTTATCCATAAAAAATTGTTCGCCACGTTTAGCAATTTTATCTTTATGCTTCTTCGCAAATTCAATCGCATCTTTTTCTGCAGGTGGTTGGAAGCCTTGTCCTACATATTTTGAAGCTTCCATTTCTTCTGGTACAGATTTTGTTTCTGTTTTTGTGTCTTTTTTTGATTCATTTTCCATCGTGGAACATCCCCCTAAAATTAATGTCGTAGCTAAAACTGATCCAATGAATTTTTTCATATGACACCTCGAATAATTTAATTATTACAATATATCTATATTTTACCCTATTTTTATAATCAAATAAATAACTTTATCAAACTTTATATTTTTGTATAAATTAGTAATATATTTAATAGTTGTTATTCACAAAAATCCTAAATCGTAATCCACATACAAAATTCCCCACATCAATCAAAAAACGCATGCTATAAATTAGAGTCTCTAATCAATAACATGCGTTCTTAAATAACTATATTCAGTTTTATTCTGGTTTTGGTAGTTTAATAATAAATGTTGTGCCTTTTCCTAATTCGCTTTTAACATCTATGGAACCACCATGCTCTTCGATAATCATTTTACAAATGAACAAACCTAAACCGGTACCTTGTTTACCTCGCGTTCTCGCTGCATCAACTTTATAAAAACGATCAAATACTTGTTGTAAATGTTCTGGTGCAATGCCTGTGCCTGTATCTTTAATGTATAAAATATCTTCGCTTTCATTTTCATCACAAGTAATTGCAATTTCATCTCCAGGTTTCGTATAACGTGATGCATTATCAATCAAGTTCGTTAGTACTTGGTCCATGCGATCCATATCATAACTCCAAACACGCTTCTTACAATAATTAAAAGTCATATTTAGACCTAAATCATCAGCTTGTTGGCGATACTTAATTTTCATCTTATCTAGTAACGCTGCAATAGGCTGAACTTCTTTATTTACGGATAACCCTTCAGCATCCATGCGTGCGACATTTAACAATTCATTAACTAAACGATTTAAACGTTTCGATTCATCAAGGACAATGGCAAGCGATTCTTTTATTTCATCCGGTTCTGTAACAATACCATCTACAATTGATTCAGTATAACCTTGAAGTAATGATATCGGTGTACGTAATTCATGTGATACATTAGCAATGAAATCTTTCTTCATTTGATCTAGATTGTGCTCATTAGTCATATCACGAACTGTCACAACAACACCACTTTTACCTCCCTGTTCAATCTTGTCGATATAGCTTGTGGTCACAACAAAGAATCGTGCATTCATTTCTAAATCACGCATTTCCGTTTGTTTTGATTTAAAAGTATCTTCAATTTGTCTTAATAAGAAAGCTTTAGCATCTTCATCAATATTGTCCATAATATCATTCGCCATCTTATTAGATAAGATAATTTGTCGACTCTCATTAATACCTAGGACACCTTCTACCATAGAGTTAATTAAGCTGTCTCTAATATTTTTAGATGTGGATAATGCGTCGACATGCTCTTCGATTTCTGTACTCATCTGATTAAATGCCTGCGATAATTGACCAATTTCATCTTTCGTTGTGACAGAAGGTTTATAAGAGTAATCCCCTTCAGATACACGTGTAGCTTGGTCTCTTAAACGTCTTAAAGGTTTTGTAATTCTTGATGATAAGAAAAACGCAAAGACTGTTGTAATTGTTAAGAAAATAACAGCCGTAATTATAGTGATAATCGTAATAGCATTATTTGTATCTTCGATTGATTTCAAGTCTTTATATATAAAGACTCCACTATATTTGCTATGACTATTCTTCTGTGCTTTTGTTGGATAGCCTAACAAAATATATGTTTGAGATGAGCCCTTTTCTTTAATCGTTACATTTCGAGTAACAGATTTACCTTTATCAAACACATCGTCAAAATGGTCGTTGTTGACTACTTCATTCAACATTTGCTTTTTAATATTAGAAAGTGAAGCCGTTGATTGACGATGTTTATTATTTATAATCATCAACCCACCAGGATTTTCAATTAATGTTTGACTATATTTTATTGCTTCTTCTTTATTATGTGATTGTTCGACCAGTGAACTTATACGTCTAGCATCTTCTCTTATGGCATTTTCGGTTTCTTGTGTGAAATAGTATTGCATAAAGGTAATTAAAGCAATACTTAATAAAATTAAAACTGTCGTCACTATTAAAATAATAGTTAACCACAGTTTAATTACGACACTATTTAGCCGGCTCATCATTAGATTTAACCTCAAATTTATACCCAACGCCCCAGACTGTTTGAATCATATGCGCAGCTTCACTAGACACACGATTTAACTTTTCTCTAAGTCGTTTAACATGAGTATCAACTGTTCTTAAATCACCATAGAATTCATAATGCCAAACTTCTTTTAATAATTGTTCACGGTCAAATACTTTATTTGGTGTTTTAGCTAAATATATTAATAATTCGTACTCTTTAGGAGTCAAATTAACTTCTTGATTATCAGCAAGTACGCGATGTGCATCATTATCTATTTCTAAATGTTTAAATTCAATCACATCACGTGCGTGAGGTTCGCTTTGTTCTACAGTTGTAGATTGCGTTCTTCTTAGAAGTGCTTTAACTCTTAAGACTACTTCTCTTGGTGAAAATGGTTTGACGATATAATCATCTGCACCAGATTCAAAACCTTCAACACGGTTTGTTTCTTCACCTTTAGCAGTCAACATAATAATCGGTGTTTGTTTATGTTCACGCAATTTAGTTGCCACCTGGATACCATCCATTTCAGGCAACATTAAATCTAGTAGTATGCAAGCATAATTATTCTCCATTGCAAGTTCATAAGCCTCTTGGCCATTACTTGCTTCATGGATTTCAAAAGATTCTCTTTCTAAATACATTTTAAGTAATCTTCTGATTCTATCCTCATCATCTACGATAAGTATTTCGTTCGACATACAGGTCATACCTCCCACACATGCTTTTCTTTACAAAAGTATTATATCACAGGAAAGCGCATACAGTTATTAAAAACCTAAAATTTTGTGAAAAAATTCTCAAACTTTGTGATAAATACATATTTTATTTAATTATTTCCCATGTTCTGCTAAATGACGCATCACTTTTACTTCATGAGGCGTCAATACACGTCCTTCACCAGCATTCAAACCGACAACATTTAAAGGCCCATATTCAATACGAGACAGTTTCGTCACTTGATGACCAAAATGTTCGAACATTCTTCTGACTTGGCGATTACGACCTTCTGTAATTGTAATTTCAACCAATGTTGTGTTTTTATCTTTATCTTGTTTCTTAACTTTCACTTCAGCCGGTTGCGTCATACCATCTTCTAATTCAATACCTTTTTCTAGCGCTTTCACTTCTTCTCTCATTAAATAACCTTTTAATTTCGCAACATATTTTTTCTTAATTTGATATCTTGGATGTGTCATTAAATTAGTAAATTCACCATCATTTGTGAGTAATAACAATCCAGAAGTATCATAGTCTAAACGACCAACAGGATAAATACGTGCTTCTATATCTTTAAAGTAATCTGTAACCACTGTACGTCCTCTATCATCAGATACACTTGTTATCACTTGAGTTGGTTTATGGAATAAAATGTAAATTTTGTCTTCTAGTTCTATTTTAATACCTTCAACTTCAATCGTATCTGATGGCTTCACTTTTGTTCCTAATTCAGTGACAGTCGTACCATTCACTTTCACTTTTCCTTCAGAAATTAAAGTTTCTGCCTTACGTCTTGAAGTATAACCGCTATTAGCTATACGTTTTTGTAATCGTTCTAATTCTTTAGTCATTATTTTCTCCTTTTTGATTGACTAGATTACTGAAAAAAGCATCCATTTCTTCATCGTCTTCTTCAGTTGTCGGCAAATCTTCTATATTGGAAATACCAAATACATTTAAAAATAAATCAGTAGTAATTAACTGTTGGCTACGCTGTTCATTAACCACTTTAGCCTCAACTAGTCCTTTGGCAATCAATGTCTTAACTGCACCATCTGAATTGATACTACGAATTAATTCAATATCACTTCTTGATAATGGCTGGTTATAAGCAATAATTGATAGTACTTCCATTGCTGCTTGTGATAATTTCATTTGTGACTTTTGTTCAATTAATTGTTCAATATACGTTGCCGCTTCTTTTTTAGTCGTTAAAACATACGTCGTTCCAAATCGTTGTATCATTAATCCATGTGATGAATAATTTTCAATTAATTCAACGAGTTGGTCTTTCGACATATCTAATATTTCTAATAGTTGTTTTTCATCTAAACCTTCATCGCCAGCTGTAAATAAAAGCGACTCTAATATACCATGATTATCCAAAATGGTAGTTCACTCCTCTAATAATGTTAATATCTTCAAAATTACGTTGTTGCTCAATATTAATTATTCCTGCTTTTGACATCTCTAAAATAGCTAAAAAGTGAGTGACTACTTGTTCAATTGGCTCAGAAAACGTAAACAGACTAAAGAAGTTAAAATGATCTTTATCTTTCAATCTCGATGTCACTTGTTCTGTAGCTTGTTGAATGGTAAATGTCTCTTTTCGGATTTCAACAGATTTAGGTGTATTTAACTCAACTCTATTTTTAACTCTTTGATAAGCTACAATTAATTCAGTTAAATCAATCGTATGATTTGGATCCCAAGATTCATCTGTTTCCAAATGAGATAAATCTGTCGGTCTTTTTGTAAAATAAAAATCTCTTTCTTCTTTCATGTCATTTAAAATAGCAGTATATTCTTTATAATTTTGATATTCTATTAAACGCCCAACTAAATCTTCCCGTGGGTCATCATCAACATCCATATCTGATGTTGATTGTGGTAATAGCATCTTACTTTTAATCATTAAGAGTTCTGACGCTAATACTAGGTATTCACTTGCAATATTAATTTCAAGCTGTTTCATTGCATGAACGTACTGCATATACTGCTCTGTTAATGCTTGCATAGGAATATCATAAATATCTATTTCAAATTTTTGGATAAGATGCAACAATAAATCTAATGGTCCATTGAAAGCATCTAATTTAACTTCATACATAATATCTACCTCGTATTGCGTCATATGTGCATAATTCTCTAAAATATTATAGCATGAAAATAACTTACTTTTAAATTGGGGTGATAACAAAATGCAACAGGCACTGATAAATTTCTATTATCAATTTCATACTAAGCAACATTATTTCCTATGTCATGACATTTTAGAAGATGCATGGAAAGCTGAAAATAACTACAGTAAGCAAGATGCAGTTGTTAGTTTAATCTTGTTTGCAACTGCTTGTTACCATTATCGCCGCAATAATTTAAAAGGCGCCTATAAGTCTTTTAATAAATCTAAAGAAATAATACAAAATGCTAAAGACAGAGATACGTTATACCTTAATTTAAATGATTATCAGTTGTTAATTGAGCAACAGATTGCAAAATTGAATGCAGCAAAGCCTTTTTCATCTGTTATATTACCAATAACTCCAGTCTTTGAACGCATCATCAAGGCCAACTATCCAGACTATGATTATAATCAGGAAACAGCAACAGATCCTTTTATTGTAGACCATCACATGCGCCGTGATCGTTCAGAAGTGATTGCAGCAAAAGAAGAAGCGATTCAATTAAGAAAACATAGAAGTAATTAATCAACCAATTTAAAAAAGCCACAATAGCACAGACATTTTTAGTCATGTGTATTGTGACTTTTGAGTTATGGTTCACTTTATGCTCTAGGATGAAATTGGTTATACATTTTTCTAATTTGAGATTTCGAAACATGTGTATAGAGTTGGGTAGTAGATATGTCAGAGTGACCTAACATCTCTTGCACTGCTCTTAAATCTGCGCCATTTTCCAATAAATGTGTCGCAAAAGAGTGGCGTAACGTATGTGGCGTTAACGTCTTTTTAATGTTTGCCTTTACACCATTTTGTTTAATCATTTTCCATATTGCTTGTCGCGATAAAGGTTTACCATGCATATTTAAAAATAAGACTTCGGTAATAGTCTTTTTTAAAAGTTGCGGTCTAATCGTTTCAATATAAGTAGTTAAGTACTCAATGACTGCGTCGCCTAATGGTACAATTCTTTCTTTATCGCCTTTACCAAATACGCGTACAAATCCCATTATTAAGTTCACGTTCTCTAACTCTAAATGTATCAATTCAGATACACGCATTCCCGTTGCGTACAGAAGTTCTAACATCGTACGATCACGATAACCATTAATTTTATTTAGATCCGGCGTTTCTAATAAAGCCAACACTTCGTCAACATTTAAAACGTCAGGCAATTTTTTGTCATATTTTGGTGAATCTAATAATACCGTTGGATCTTTCGCCGCATATTTTTCTCTTATAGCAAATTGATGAAAACTACGGATTGTTGAAATAAATCGCGCAATAGATTTAGCAGATTGCCCTTGGTCTATTAAATGCCCCAAACACTCTTGAATTAATTGTCGATCTATAAAATCAATATGCGAGATATGATGTTCAGTCATATAATCTTGATACTTTTTCAAATCACGTCTATAAGCACCAATTGTGTTAGAACTTAGTCCTTTTTCAATTTGTATAAAACGCAAATATTCTTCAATAATTGTTTCCATAACCACACCTCTAAAAAAAGCGAAGGTTAATTTAACCTACGCAATTTACTATCCTTTACCTTTAGCTTGGCACGTTTCACACACACCATGGAAAGTTAAACGATGATCTAAAATTTTAAAATTGAACTCATTTTCAACTCGATTTTCAACTTCTGGTAACAAATCTTCATCGATTTCATCTACACGACCACATTCCATACATACTAAATGATGGTGGAAATGTTTTGCGCCTTCTTTTCTTAAATCAAAACGAGCGACGCCATCACCAAAGTTAATTTTGTCGACAACTTTTAGTTCAGCTAACAACTCTAACGTTCTGTATACTGTCGCCAAGCCAATTTCAGGCGCTTTATCTTTTACTTTCAGATATACGTCTTCAGCACTTAGATGATCTTTTTCATTTTCAATTAGAACTCTAACAGTAGCTTCGCGTTGTGGCGTTAGCTTATATGATGATTGTTGTAATTGTTGCTTAACGCGATTTAATCGTTCTTCCAACGATGTCCACTCCCCTACTAATAATTAAAATCATTACAAATTATTTCAAACTTCACAATTAAAACTAACAGTTTTCTCAATAAAATGCAAGCTTTTCTCATTTGTTATTTAGAATGATTATAATTTAATAATAGGTGTTGCAATGCAATGATAGTCTTCGCATCTTCTATTTCTTTATTCATTAGCATCGATTTAACATTCTCAATCGGAACTTTAATGACTTCGACAAATTCATCTTCATCTAAGTGAACTGTACCTTCTTCTAATTCACGCTTTGCCGCTTCGACTCTATCTTCATCATCTTCTAATTTACCAGCTGGAATTTCTAGCAATGGTTTTTCTACTGGTTTACGATACTGTTTCACTAATACGACTTCTTTTTTAGGTGTCACTGCACAAACAGCAACTGCACCATTATGATAAACTAATTCTCTTGTTGACGTTTCACCGTTTGGTAATGTCACTGTATGAATTTCTACATCTACAATTTTGCCATTATAAATAACTGTTCGATCAATTGTTTTTTCATTTAAATCCATTATAATCACGTTCCTTTAAATTCATATTATATATTGATACACTATGCTTGTTAGCTAAAGTGTATCGAAAGGAGAACAGACATGCAAAAAAATATATTAAAAAGTGGTATTTCATTATCTGAATTAGGTCTAGGTTGCATGAGTTTAGGTACAGATTTAAAAAAAGCCGAACAAATTATAGATTGTGCTGTTGAAAATGGTATCACTTATTTTGATACAGCAGATATGTACGATAAAGGTATAAATGAATCAGTTGTTGGTAAGGCACTTCTTAAATATCAACAACGCGATGATATTGTCATTGGTACAAAAGTAGGCAATCGTTTAACAAAAGATGGCAGTACAAAATGGGATCCGAGTAAATCCTATATTAAAGAGGCAGTTAAAGGTTCACTAAAGCGTTTAGGTATCGATCATATCGATTTATATCAACTTCATGGCGGAACCATTGATGACCCATTAGACGAAACAATAAGCGCATTTGATGAATTGAAACAAGAAGGAATTATACGTGCTTACGGTATTTCTTCTATTCGCCCAAATGTAATTGATTATTATTTAAAACATAGTCAAATCGAAACGATAATGTCTCAATTCAATTTGATTGATAATCGTCCAGAATCATTATTAGATGCAATTCACAACAATGATGTTAAAGTATTGGCAAGAGGACCTGTGTCTAAAGGATTATTAACTTCAAACAGTGTTAATGTGCTCGACAATAAATTTAAAGATGGTATTTTTGATTATTCTCATGATGAATTGGGTGAAACAATAGCCTCTATTAAAGAAATTGAAAGTAATTTATCTGCATTGACATTTAGTTATTTAACATCACATGACGTGCTTGGTTCCATCATTGTAGGTGCAAGTAGCGTCGACCAATTAAAAGAAAATATTGAAAACTATCATACTAAAGTTAGTTTAGATCAGATTAAAACAGCAAGAGCTCGTGTAAAGGATTTGGAATATACCAATCATTTAGTGTAGAAGTCATTTTCAGTAATAAAAACAGCAGCATGAGGCGTTTCATTATAAAAATGCCTTACTGCTGTTGTTTATGTACAATTCGCTATAATTTATGATTATGATTACTCACTTATGATAGAAATTAAAGCGTTGTCCTCACGCATCAGTATTTAGTAATTTCGCCTTGCGGCATTGCCTTAAGCAAACTTCTGCCACTTCATCTCTTAATAATTTTATTAAAACATCTTTCTATATTTCACTTCGCATGTTGATTCATCATTATTAGTTATTATTTGTACACCCAGCACATTTCCTTGCAACACAAGTAGTTTGAATTTTTCACAAGTATAATATAATGTACTGTCTGAAATTTGGTCTACAGAAATATCGCCTAAAATATCCAGCACTGTAAATTCTTCAAACACTGATAGTTGTTCCGCATATCGTACACAAAATCTTACCACACTCTCCGATTGACAGTTCATTGCCATCCCACCTATTTATGCTTTATTTTTAAATAATTTAGGGAAACATCGTTCAAAAAATCTAGGCGCAATTTGATACATTTTCAACGCATGATGCATCCATTTAGGCCGATTAATTTCCAATTGTTTTGTTTTAATGCCATAAATGATATCTTCTGCAAGCTGATTAGCATCAAGCATAATTTTCCCCATCCTTTTAGCATACTTCATTGATGGGTCGGCTTTTTGATGAAAAGGTGTATCAATCGGGCCAACATTAACTGTCATGATATGTAAGTTTGGTGACTCTAGTCTTAAAGCATTCATTAATGCATAAAACCCTGCTTTCGATGCCCCATAATGTGCAGCATTTGCTTGTGTGGAAAATGCAGCTTGACTTGAAATACCTACAATATGTGCGTTAGATGTTAAATATGGTCTCAACACAGTATATAAATCATTAAAACTAATTAAATTAAGCTGATACGTTTCAATCATTTCTGAAAAACTATGGTCTGAAATAGATTTGAAATAACCTAAACCTGCACTATAAATGAATCCATCGAATGATGTATTGTCTTCAAATTGCAGTGCCTGTATCGACTTCAAATCATTTAAGTCACAAGGAATAACATTTATAGTTTTCCCCAATTCCTGTTCAAAGATTCTAGTTGCTTTATCAACATCACGCACCAACAACGTTACATGCACTTTATTTTCTAGTAACTTTCGGACAATCGATAAACCTAAACCACTCGTACCACCAGTCACTATAAAATGTTGTCCTTTCATCAATTAACCTTCCTTTTCAATTATATAGAATGCAATTTATCAACTTTACATAATTGAGACAAGTTGATTATCTTTCCTAATATATATACAATAATAAGAAAATATAACATACAAATCAAAAACTAAAGGGATGTGACGTTAATGAAACTCGTATTTTATGGAGCTGGTAATATGGCACAAGCTATATTTACAGGAATTATTAACTCAAGCAACTTAGATGCCAATGATATATATTTAACAAATAAATCTAATGAACAAGCTTTAAAAGCATTCGCTGAAAAACTAGGTGTTAACTATAGTTATGATGATGCGACATTATTAAAAGATGCAGATTATGTATTTTTAGGTACCAAACCACATGACTTTGATGCTCTAGCAACACGCATCAAACCACATATTACAAAAGACAATTGCTTCATTTCAATTATGGCAGGTATTCCGATTGATTATATTAAACAACAATTAGAATGCCAAAATCCAGTTGCTAGAATTATGCCAAACACAAATGCGCAAGTTGGACACTCTGTTACTGGCATTAGTTTTTCAAACAACTTTGACCCTAAATCTAAAGATGAAATTAACGATTTAGTTAAAGCATTTGGTTCTGTAATTGAAGTATCAGAAGATCATTTACATCAAGTAACAGCTATCACCGGAAGCGGCCCAGCATTTTTATATCATGTATTCGAGCAATATGTTAAAGCTGGTACGAAACTTGGTCTAGAAAAAGAACAAGTTGAAGAATCTATACGCAACCTTATTATAGGTACAAGTAAGATGATTGAACGTTCAGATTTGAGCATGGCTCAATTAAGAAAAAATATTACCTCTAAAGGTGGTACGACACAAGCTGGCCTTGATACATTGTCACAATATGATTTAGTATCTATTTTCGAAGATTGTCTAAACGCTGCCGTCGACCGTAGTATTGAACTTTCTAATATAGAAGACCAATAAAAACAAACCCGCCAACACATGTATGCATCATCGCAAGCACTGTGTTTGACGGGTTATTTTTATAATTTATTGTTATTTGGCAAGCATTGTTTATTACTTTGTCATTAGATTTTAAAACTATCAAAATCTTTTACAAAATTAAAATTAGGTGTATCTTCATTTTGTATCAATGTTTGATAAATTTCATTTATATCTTCTGTATTATAGCGATTGCTCAAATGTGTAATCAACGTACGTTTAACATTGGCTTCTTTTATCAATGCAAATACGTCTTCAATATGGCTATGATGATAATTGTTGGCTAAATGCTTTTCACCATCTATATAGGTCGCTTCATGTACCATCACATCAGCATCTCTAGAAATCACACGTTCATTAGAACATGGTTTTGTATCACCAAAAATTGCTACAACTGGACCCTGTTTGGACTCACCTCTAAAATCTTTTGATTGATAAACTTGACCATTATGTTCAAATGTATCATGAGATTTTACTTCTTGATATTTAGGACCTGGTTCAAGACCAATGTTTTTTAACGCTTCAACATTGATTGTACCTGTAGTTTCAGGTGCCATTACTCTATATCCATATGATGGAATACCATGATTAAGTAAATGCGCCTCTACAGTAAAACCATCATGATGATATGTCAGATGATCATCAATTTCAATATATGTAATTGGATAGTTTAAATGTGACTCTGATAAATTCATAGACATTTCCACATATGCTTTAATTCCTTTTGGTCCAACTAATGTAAGCGGCTTTTGTTCACCGCCCTGAAAAGAACGACTAGAAAGTAATCCTGGCAAACCAAAAATATGATCGCCATGCATATGAGTAATAAATATATGTGTCACTTTTCCTAATTTGATTGCATGATGTAAAATTTGGTGCTGTGTACCTTCACCAACGTCGAAAAGCCATATGGAATTGGAATATGGTTCTAAATTTAAGGCGATTGCTTGTGTATTTCTCTCTTTTGTAGGCAAACCTGCACTCGTTCCAAAAAATGTAACTTCCATATATGCCCCTCCTTTTCTTCAATTCATTTTATCATAAAATTTGTATCAATTTAGTTTTAATTTATACTTGAATCAAAATCTGTTAAAAATTCGTCTTTGCTAGTTAATTTTTCTAACTTTAACGTAGACATAACTATATAAATTTTGATAATTACGTTATACTTATCATTAATAAGTATCACATTAAACATGATACATGAATCGATATTTCATTTAAGACACTGCATACTGTCGAGCATATTGAATGACCTGCTGAATGGATTATCTTATAATAATAAATCATATATCTAATTAAGAATTGAGGTTTTAATCTTGAGTACTAAAAACAAACACATCCCTTGTTTAATCACAATCTTTGGTGCAACTGGTGACTTAAGCCATCGTAAGTTGTTTCCATCAATATTCCATCTCTACCAACAAGACAATTTAGATGAACATATTGCCATCATCGGTATTGGACGTCGTGACATTACTAATGATGATTTCCGTAATCAAGTAAAATCATCAATTCAAAAGCACGTAAAAGATACAAACAAAATTGACGCGTTTATGGAACATGTCTTCTATCATAGACATGATGTTAGTAATGAAGAAAGCTATCAAGAATTACTAGATTTTAGTAATGAATTAGATAGCCAATTTGAATTAAAAGGTAATCGACTATTCTATTTAGCAATGGCACCACAATTCTTTGGCGTTATTTCTGATTATCTAAAATCTTCTGGTCTTACTGATACAAGAGGATTTAAACGCCTTGTTATCGAAAAACCATTCGGTAGTGATTTAAAATCAGCCGAAGCATTAAACAATCAAATTCGTAAATCATTTAAAGAAGAAGAAATTTATCGTATTGACCACTATTTAGGAAAAGACATGGTTCAAAATATCGAGGTATTACGTTTTGCGAATGCGATGTTTGAACCATTATGGAATAACAAATATATTTCAAACATCCAAGTTACATCATCTGAAATACTAGGTGTTGAAGATCGTGGTGGTTATTATGAATCAAGTGGCGCGCTAAAAGATATGGTGCAAAACCACATGTTACAAATGGTTGCATTATTAGCTATGGAAGCACCTATTAGTTTAAATAGTGAAGATATCCGTGCTGAGAAAGTAAAAGTACTTAAATCACTGCGTCATTTCCAATCTGAAGATGTTAAAAAGAACTTTGTTCGTGGTCAATATGGCGAAGGCTATATCGATGGTAAACAAGTTAAAGCATACCGTGATGAAGATCGCGTTGCAGATGACTCTAACACACCTACCTTTGTTTCAGGTAAATTAACAATTGATAACTTTAGATGGGCTGGTGTACCATTCTATATTCGTACTGGTAAACGTATGAAATCTAAAACAATTCAAGTTGTCGTTGAATTTAAAGAAGTACCAATGAACTTATACTATGAAACTGATAAACTATTAGATTCAAACCTATTAGTAATCAATATCCAACCTAATGAAGGTGTATCTTTACATCTAAATGCTAAGAAAAATACACAAGGTATCGAAACTGAACCTGTTCAATTGTCTTATTCAATGAGCGCTCAAGATAAAATGAATACTGTAGATGCATATGAAAATCTATTATTCGATTGTCTTAAAGGTGATGCCACTAACTTCACGCACTGGGAAGAATTAAAATCAACATGGAAATTTGTTGATGCAATTCAAGATGAATGGAATATGGTTGATCCAGAATTCCCTAACTATGAATCAGGTACTAATGGTCCATTAGAAAGTGATTTACTACTTGCTCGTGATGGTAACCATTGGTGGGACGATATTCAATAATTGAATTAAAACGCACATGTTAAACAAAAATAAATGAGCGAATGACAAGGATTGATTACGAATCAAGTAAATCAATTGTTCTATCATTCGCTTTTTTTCTAGACTATATTATGAAATTATATTTTACAATGCCCAAAACTATTTTAATAATCATTGAACAAATGGGTGTATAATTTATAGAAATAATGTAGAATAAAAATAAATGATTGAATTAATTGGAGTGAAAGTTTTGGACGTTATCAAGCAAATACAACAGGCAATTGTTTATATTGAAGATCGTTTATTAGAGCCTTTCAATTTGCAAGAATTAAGTGATTACGTTGGTCTTTCGCCATACCATCTTGATCAATCATTTAAAATGATTGTCGGCTTATCTCCAGAAGCTTATGCACGCGCGCGTAAAATGACACTCGCTGCAAATGATGTGATTAATGGTGCTACACGACTTGTAGATATCGCTAAAAAATATCACTATGCAAATTCAAATGATTTTGCAAATGATTTTAGTGATTTTCACGGCGTATCACCTATTCAAGCTTCTACTAAAAAAGATGAATTACAAATTCAAGAGCGATTATATATCAAATTATCAACTACTGAGAGAACACCCTATCCATACAGATTAGAAGAGACAGATGATATTTCATTGGTTGGATATGCACGATTTATAGACACTAAGTATTTGTCACATCCTTTTAATGTTCCGGATTTTTTAGAAGACTTGCTCATTGATGGTAAAATTAAAGAGTTACGACGATATAATGACGTTAGTCCATTTGAACTATTTGTTATTAGTTGTCCTCTTGAAAATGGTTTAGAAATATTTGTAGGTGTACCAAGTGAACGTTATCCTGCACACTTAGAAAGCCGATTTTTACCTGGCAAACATTGTGCGAAATTCAATTTACAAGGTGAAATTGATTATGCAACTAATGAAGCTTGGTACTATATTGAATCAAGTTTGCAGTTAACATTGCCATATGAACGAAATGATTTATATGTTGAAGTGTACCCTCTCGATATTTCATTTAATGACCCATTCACTAAAATTCAGCTTTGGATTCCTGTTAAACAGAGTCCTTATGACGAAGATTAAAAATTAAAAACAAAGAAGCCCCCTAATATATCTATAGGTCTACAAATGGCCTTAGATTCTATTAGGGGGCATATTAATATGTTAATTTAGTTCGATAACACATGCTTCATATGGACGTAACTGTTTTAAATTAACTTTGGCATCATAATTAAATAGCTTTACTTCTCCATGGCTTAAATCAAATGGTACAGTTAATTCTGCTTCGTGGTTAGTAAGATTACCTACAATAAGAACTTGCTTTTCATTTAATGTTCTCGTGTACGCAAAAACTTGTGAATTTTCAGCATCTACTAAATCAAATTGACCATATACGTATACATCATTAGACTTTCTTAATTGAATTAAATCTTTATAAAATTGTAATACTGAATGCTCATCTTCTAATTGTTGTGCAACATTGATAGTTTTATAATTCGGATTCACTGGGAACCACGGTTCACCATTTGTAAATCCTCCATTTAACGTATCATCCCATTGCATTGGTGTGCGAGAATTATCTCGGTTCTCATCTTTATATTTCGCAAGTAAAGCGTCTACATCTCCACCTTGAGCTTTCACTATTTGATAGTCATTTTTAACAGCAACATCGTTAAACGTTTCAATACTTTCAAATGGATAATTCGTCATACCAATTTCTTGACCTTGATAAATGAATGGCGTACCTTGTTGCAAGAAATAAACAGCTGCATGACTTGTTGCTGATTCATACCAATACTTGTCATCGTCACCCCACGTCGATACACGTCGTGGTTGGTCATGATTTTCAATAAACAACGCATTCCAACCTTTATTTTCAAGTTGTTTTTGCCATCTATTTAATACAGATTTATACGAATTTACATCAAAGTGAGAATCACCACTATTCCACAGTCCCAAATGTTCAAATTGGAATATCATATTAAATTTACCATTTTCTTCCCCGACCCAGTCATCAGCATCATCAGGGCTTACACCATTCGCTTCACCAACAGTCATAATTTCATACTTACTTAATGAGCGATCTTTCATCTCTTGTAACCAAGTTTGTATACCTGGCTGATTCATATCTACATCAAATGCTGGGGCATATGTTTTATCCTCAGGTACAGGTAAGTCACCCGCTTCAAACGTCTTTTTAATATGCGTAATTGCATCTACTCTAAATCCATCAATGCCTTTATCAAACCACCAGTTCATCATTTCAAATACAGCATCTCTAACTTCCGGATTACCCCAATTCAAATCAGGTTGTTTTTTACTGAATAAATGGAAATAATATTGCTCAGTATTAGCATCATATTCCCATGTAGATCCATTAAAGATACTTTCCCAGTTGTTAGGTTCAGAGCCATCTGGCTTTGGATCTTGCCAAATGTACCAATCACGTTTGGGATTGTCTTTACTAGATTTGGATTCTATAAACCAAGGATGTTCATCAGATGTATGATTTACAACTAAATCTAAAATAAGCTTCATGCCTCTATCATGAACACCTTTTAATAAACGATCAAAGTCTTCCATCGTTCCAAATTCATCCATAATCTCTTGGTAGTCACTAATATCATAACCATTGTCATCATTAGGTGATTTAAACATTGGACTGAGCCAAATGACATCGATACCTAAATCTTTTAAGTAGTCCAATTTATCAATCATTCCAGGTAAATCCCCAATACCATCGTGATTACTATCATTAAAACTTCTTGGATATACTTGATATGCTACTGCTTCTTTCCACCATTGCTTATTCATTTTAAAACTCCTTTGCTATCGCTGTGTTGATTTTCTTATTTTTAATTCTGTATCTATAATGACGAGTTCAATAACATCCTGTGCTTTGTTTTTCAATATATTTAAAATTGCTGAACCAGCCTGTTGACCTAACATTCGAGGCTTGATGTCAATACTGGTTTGAGGTGGTGACGCAATTTCGGTTAAATAAGAATCATTGAATGTTGCTGTCATTACATCTTTTGGAATTTCAATATTAAGTTCATATAGCACACTTAAAATCGCTAAATGTAACATAGCATCTAACGAAATGATTGCCTGTTTAATATTTGGGTCCTTCAAGCGCGTATGTAGATTTTGCATGTAATTAAAAATAACTTTTCTTTCATTACTAGTCTCAATAATTTGATAATCCAGATTAAATTGTGATGCAACCGTTTCAAATCCTTGAATTCTATCTTTTGAAACTTCAAAATTTCCTTTTTCTGTAATAAATATTAATTCATCTACACCTTGTTCAATAACATGTCGTGTCAAATTTTCAGAAGCTAATATATTATCATTATCTATGTGTGTAAATTGATGATCTATATCCGATGTAGGCTTACCAATCACAATAAATGGCATGCTTTCATCAATTAACATTTGTTTAATTGGATCATTTTCTTTTGAATAAAGCAGTATAAACGCATCAACCATTCGTTGTTTAATCATTTTATAAACTTCATCCATTAAATCATTCATATTATTTGAGACTGTCGTTTGTGTACCATAGCCATGCTGGTTACACGTTTCAGAAATTCCTAGCAATACATTGATGTAGAATGGATTCAGTCGAATAGGCTCCTCAGACCCTTTTAACACTAAACCAATTTTATATGTTTGGTTTGTAATTAAAGTTCTAGCAGCGGTATTAGGAAAATAATTCAATTCTTCCATAACTTTCTTCACTTTTGAAATTGTCGCTTCGCTAATACGTTTATTTCCTTTTATAACTCTTGAAACTGTCGAAGGAGAAACACCGGCTTTTAGTGCAACATCTTTAATCGTAACCATTTAATCACCTCCTGTTAATTTCTGCATTGGAAAACGCTTCCAACCTCTATATAATAACAGTTTAGTCACTCTTTCTAAAAAAGTCAAAAGATTTGTGCAAACGATTGCATAAAACGATAAAAATAAAACCTTCATACTGAAATTCAATCCGAAAATCAATATAAAGGTTTGTATAAATATTAAAATCGATTGTTTAGTCACTAACTGCAAAATAATTACCTTGTCCATCTTGGAAATTAAATACACGTTGACCATCCATTTCTACTATATCATGCCCAGTTAAACCTAAATCATTTAATTTTGAGTATAATGCATCAAAGTTTTTCTCTTTAAACATTAAAGATGGTGTTCCTAGGTTCACCTCTGGACTATGCTTTTCAATAAATTCTTTTGCCATAATCGTCAATGACGTTTCAGCATCTTTGGTAGGTGATACTTCAACTGCAACATAGTCCTCAGCTAACGGTGTTTCACTTACAACAACAAATTCTAAAGTTTCTGTCCAAAATGCTTTCGCTTTTTCAACATCATCAACATATAACATAACTTGATTTAACTTTTCCATAAAATAGTACCTCTATTTCTCTATAGTACATGCTATCATAACACAGTAAATATTTTATTACTTCACAAAATGCTTAAAAATATGGCGGGATGCTTTTAAGGTAATAGATATTGCTTGTGTAATTTTTAAAATTTTGTAGCCACATAGAACTTCATTAATCAAACATGTCGTCTGGGACATATATCAATGAAATACTTCGTTCAAAGTTTTCGTATTTTCTATGTCAACTTAACTGGGTGTAGCTCACATTGTCCATTAGAATGTATAACTAACATAATAAAATTAATTAAACGTACATCATTTGATTATGGAAGTTACAATCATTTGCGCAATCGAATATTATTATGTTCAAAACTTTAAGCTCCAATAACTAAAAAGAAAGTTATACAATGTTTAGTTGCCTAACTTCCTATATTGAATTCATCAGTCCAATTTGACATAGCAGCCATTTTTATTAATTTTCTTCTTAATATTCTTCAACTTGATAAAATCTATTTTTCAGTATATATAACACTAATGGTATAAATAACACAGCACTGATCGTAAGTGCATAAAATCCACCTTTATTTTCAAGTAATATACCGCCTAAAAAAAGGCCTATAGGTCTGAATGCAAAAACCATTGTTTTAAAAACACTATTAACACGTCCTAACATATTTTCTGAACATTTCTTTTGCCTCAGTGTGATTATCGCTATATTTAAAATGGATTGTGTCATATATGTCAACCCTAAAAGTGGGATGAGTATAAAAATATAAGTACTAAATGGTAACATTAATCTAAAAATTGTATCTAAAAATAATATAATTACAATTAGTTTTCCGAAATTAAATAATTTCAAGAGAAAACTTGCAGATAATGAACCGATTAGCGCACCTAATGATGAGATACCTAAAACTAACCCCAATGCTTGAGATGATTGATTCATGTCTTCCTTTACAAACATTACTATATAAATATAATAAGGTGAGATAATTAGATTGGATAAACTTACAACAACAGCCATTACTCTAATAGTTGAATTAGATAATAGATAATCAAATCCAACTTTAACATCGCTCAAAAAATTTTTTCCACTCAACTTTTCTTGATTGAATATACTCTTTGTTTCAATTTTAATTAATATCAAACTGAAAAATGAGAGTAAAAAAGTCATAGAATCTATAAAAATCAATATTGAATATCCCATATATGTATAAAGTAAACCTCCAATTATAGGGCCCAAAAATTCCGAAACATTTTGAGTAGCGTATATATAACTGTTTGCGCTCGCCAAATCTTCTTCTTTTACAATACTTGGGATTATCGAAACCTCAGAAATACTGTGAAATACTAATCCAATACCTGAAATGATTGCAACTACATAAATTTGAAAGATGCTTAACATATTGAAAAAACTTAATACTGGTATACTTAAATATGAAACGAACCTAATTATATCAGCACATTTCATTATGGTCTTCTTATTCAATCTGTCAATTAAAGCACCAGCTGGCAATCCTAAAATTGCATAAGGTATAAAACTTAGTGCAGAAACTATGCCAACTTGAAATGCAGATCCAGTAAGCTTTAAAATCATTAATGGAAAAACAAACGTAGTAAAAGCACTGCCCATGTTAGAAAAAGCTATCCCTATTAAATAAAAAGTAAAGTTCTTATTAAACAATACAGAAGTATATGACATTCTATCCCTCTTATTCATCAAATAATAAAACGTAATCTATTTATCGAAATATTAAAATTATTTACTAATGCTATCTTAATAGTATGTAAGTAAAACGTCTACACTTAAACGGACAAATTCTATGAGGATAGATATCGTTAATTTATAAAAGTTGAAAATTTTAATTTGACAAGAGAAAGAAAATCATTGAATATATCATGCGTAGAAAATTTCGATAAATACATAAGGAAAGAGACAATTTCTATCAAATAAATAATAGAAATTGTCTCTTTAACATTACCTAAATTCATAAGGTCTCAGGCTCAATGGTCAATATTATTCTTCAATCCATTGTGTATGGAATACGCCTTCTTTATCTTTTCTTTCGTACGTGTGAGCACCGAAGTAGTCACGTTGTGCTTGAATTAAGTTTGCAGGTAAATCAGCAGCACGGTAACTATCATAGTAATTAATACTTGATGAGAAACCAGGTGTTGGTACACCATTTTGAACACCAGTTGCGACAACATCACGTAACGCATCTTGATATTCAGTAACGATGTTTTTAAAGTAAGGATCTAGCAATAAGTTTTGTAATCCTGGATTATTATCGTAAGCATCTTTGATCTTTTGTAAGAATTGTGCACGGATAATGCAACCTTCTCTCCAAATCATAGCTAAATCACCAAGTTTTAAATTCCATTCATTATCTTCACTAGCTTTACGCATTTGCGCGAAACCTTGTGCATAAGAACAAATTTTACTCATATATAATGCTTTACGAATTTTTTCTAAAAAGTCTTTCTTGTCACCATCAAATGATGCTTTTGGACCATTTAATTCTTTAGAAGCATTTACGCGCTCTTCTTTGATTGAAGAGATAAAACGTGCAAATACAGATTCAGTGATGATTGTTAATGGAATACCTAATTCTAATGCGTTAATTGAAGTCCATTTTCCTGTACCTTTTTGACCTGCTGTATCAAGAATTTTTTCAACTAATGCTTCTTTATTTTCATCTAACTTCATGAAAATATCACCAGTGATTTCAATTAAATAACTTTCTAATTCACCAGCATTCCAGTCTTTGAACGTTTGAGCAATGTCTTCATGAGACATGCCTAATAATTCTTTCATCATAGCATAACTTTCTGCAATTAATTGCATGTCAGCATATTCAATACCATTATGTACCATTTTCACATAGTGTCCAGCACCATTTGGTCCAATATAAGTAACACATGAAGCACCGTCTTTTGCCTTTGCAGCAATTGCATCAAGAATATCTGCAACTTTGTTATAAGCTTCTTCTTGTCCACCCGGCATTAATGACGGACCAGTTAACGCTCCAATTTCACCACCAGAAACGCCCATACCAATAAAGTTGATTGCACTTTGTGCTAATGCTTTATTACGTCTGATAGTATCTTGATAGTTTGTATTACCACCATCAATTAAAATATCTCCATCATCTAATAAAGGTAACAAACTATCAATCGTTGCATCCGTAGCTTTACCTGCTTGAACCATTAATAAAATTTTACGTGGTTTTTCTAAAGAATTAACAAATTCTTCCAATGAGTACGTTGGATGAATATTTTTCCCTTTTGATTCTTCAACCATTAAATCAGTTTTTTCACTTGAGCGGTTAAATACAGATACACTATATCCGCGTGATTCAATATTCCAAGCTAGGTTTTTACCCATAACGGCTAAACCAATAACTCCAATTTGTTGTGTCATATTACTTACCTCACTTGTTGATTTTTCATTAGTATTGTATCACAAAATAGACATACACTACACTAAATCATTTCGATTGTCGCGCAACTATTTTGATTATTTCTAACACTTGACTTGCAAGCAAGTTCAATGATTTAATCGGCATTCTCTCATTTGTTGTATGGATTTTTTCATAACCCACTCCTAAAATGACTGAAGGAATACCAAATGTATTAATAATACTGCCGTCTGAACCGCCACCAGAAATAATTGTATTTGCAGATAACCCTAAATTACGAGCACTTTCTTGTGCAATTTTAACAACCGTTTCATTATCATTAATTTTAAATCCTGGATAACTTTGCTCCACTGTTACTACTGCTTTCCCACCTAATTCTGATGCAGTAGTTTCAAACACATCAGTCATATGTTTGACTTGTGTTTTTATTCTTTCTGGATCGTGAGAACGTGCCTCTGCTTCTAAAATGACTTCATCTGCAACAATATTCGTAGCTGAACCGCCATGAAACTTACCAATATTGGCAGTAGTTATTTCATCAACTTGTCCTAATTTCATTCGACTAATTGCTTTCGCCGCAATATTAATAGCACTAACACCCTCTTTTGGCGTACTTGCATGAGCCGTTTTGCCAAAAATTTTAGCTGAAATTAACATTTGCGTCGGTGCACCTACAACCGTAGTGCCGACATCAGCACTTGCATCAATAGCATAACCAAAGTCCGCGTCCAACAACTCTGAATTTAATTCTTTAGCACCAATTAAACCTGATTCTTCTCCAACAGTAATCACAAATTGAATTTGTCCATGTGGGATTTGTTGTTCCTTTATCACTTGCAAAACTTCAAGCATCGCTGCTAATCCTGCTTTATCATCTGCACCTAGAATAGTCGTACCATCAGAGTATATGTAGCCGTCATCTTTTACAATTGGCTTTACATTAATTGCGGGTACAACAGTATCCATATGGCTCGTCAAATATAATTTAGGTACTTCGCCTTCTTCGATAGTACTATTCATTGTACACACTAGATTATTGGCACCTAATTTAGGATGTTTAGCCGCTTCATCTTCTTTAACATCTAACCCTAATGCTATGAATTTTTCTTTTAAAATAGGTTGGATTGTTGATTCATTCCCTGTCTCAGAATCGATTTGTACAAGTTCAAAAAACGTATTAAGTAATCTTTGCTCATTAATCATAATGGAACCCCTTTTATCAAAATTTTCATGTACGCCAAACGGTAAAAATTGATGAAATAAAATGTTACAGTAATTGACGTTACACAGATTTATCAGGTTTGTAAATTGTGTCATATTATTTTCAATTTATTATATATAATTATTGTAACTCAAACTAAGCTTTGTCAAAAATATATTGATTGATTTTTCAAAGATATCGTATAATGAGGAAAATGACATAAGCAAACTTACTCATGTTTTTTATTATATTCCTTTATGATGATTGCTAGTTATATCGTCTCAAGTTAAAAGTTTTATATCTTATGTCGTAATTATTAATACAAAGGTTATTCATTTGGAGGCACACAAAATGCAAAATAAAGTTTTAAGAATTATCATTATCGTTATGCTTGTATCAGTTGTATTAGCATTGTTATTAACGAGTATCATTCCAATTTTATAAACTATATCTCAACTACCTATACAAAATCATACAATTAAAAATCCATCCATTATAAACGCATGTATTAATAAGTTATCGTATTGCAACGATTACTTTCAAACATGGGTCATACGGATGGATTATTTTTTAAGCTACTTCACTATGCATTTTCAATGAACCAAATTGCGATTTGATTTGTAAATATTCTTCTAATTCATTTAATATTTGAATAATACTTGCTCTCGAGTTAAGCGCTTTGTGTGTTGTTGGCAATGGCAGTTCATCCAATTTCAAACGCGTCTCATACAAATTGTGTAAACGCATTGCTGTATAGTCATTACTATTCACATTTAGACCAATTTCTTTCAGCAGTGACGCAACATCATTTAAAAGTGGATCTTTATGACAGATACTTTCGATGAGCGGTTTCATTCTCATTAACAATTCCACTTGCTCTTCTCGCATATCAAAATAATGATAGTATGAATTTTCGTTTCTAACAAAATGATTTTTAACATCTCGGAACGCGATAGACTTCGCCTTTTTAATATTTAAAAGTAACGCTTCAAATTCAATCGCAATGGTATCTTCATATTTTTCACAAATATAACTATATTTACTAAAAATATCAGCAATTTGTTGCTCAATTTTACATTTGTATTCGTCTAGTTGTTTGTCTAAACTTGGCATCATTAAATTCATTGTAAATGCAATGCTTAGTCCAATTAACAGTAATAATGTTTCATTAACAATTAAATGTGCATCAATTGATTTTGCATTAAAAACATGAAGTAATATAACGCAACTCGTAATGACACCTTCTTGTACTTTTAATACGACAGTTAATGGTATAAATAACAATACGATAATACCGAGTACAATTGGACTCTGACCTAATAAACTAAATATTGCTGAACCTAAAAACAATACTAAAAAACATGATACTAATCTTGAAATAATCGCTTGTAGCGAATGTACTTTTGTATGTTTAATACATAATACGACTAATATGGCGCTTGAAGCATAATTATCTAAACCTAACAGCTTACTAATAATTACACCTAAAGTCATACCCACTGCTGTTTTTATTGTTCTAAATCCAATCTTGTAAGGATTTAACTTTAACATGGGTTAGCGCCTCTTATCTTTCTTCACAATATTTATTGAATAATGTTTGTAATTGATTAATTACGTTCATCACATCATGACCTTCGATTTGATGTCTTTCAATCATTTCTGTAATCTTTCCATCTTTTACTAATGCAAATGACGGACTTGAAGGCGCATAACCTTCGAAGTATTCACGCGCTCTTTGTGTCGCTTCTTTATCTTGTCCAGCAAATACTGTCACTAGACGATCAGGTAATACGTCATAATGTAAAGCATGTGATGCTGCTGGTCTTGCGATACCACCTGCACAACCACATACAGAATTGATCATAACTAGTGTTGTACCATCTTGTTTAAGAACTTTGTCAACATCTTCTGCAGTAGTTAATTGCTCATATCCCGCAGATTCAATTTCATTCCTTGCTTGTTCTACAACACCGTTCATGTATAAATCGAAATTCATGTCCATAAGTTCAATCACCTATCCCTTTATATTTAAACTATCCTCATTCTACTAATTAATAACATATTGTTCAATAAACTAATCTGAATCACACCTATATTTAGACACAATTTTAACAATATACCAAACATTATTGTGCTTAAAATCATGGTAACTAATTTGTTCACATGTTTTCATTAATATGTTTCAAGTATGATGTCTTATTTTGACTTTACTGCAAAAATGCATTCAACCATGTTGATTATTGTTCTTTATCTTTTTTGAATATATTGCACATATTTTAGTGCCAAAAAATAATACATCCATCGACAAGAACAAGATAAAACAAGTTGTCGATAGATGCATCTATGTTATCACTAATATATATTTGTATTTTCTAAAGTATACTGTTCGATACGCTGTTTAATATGATTCATAAATTTACCTGTTTGTAAACCATCTAAAATACGATGATCAATTGAAATACATAAATTAACCATGTTACGAATTGCAATCATATCATTAATTACTACTGGCTTTTTAACGATTGATTCTACTTGTAAAATCGCTGCTTGTGGATGATTTATAATACCCATTGATGATACTGAACCAAATGTACCAGTATTATTTACCGTAAATGTACCGCCCTGCATATCTTCAGCTGTCAATTGCTTATTACGCGCTTTCGTTGCTAAAGTATTAATTTCTCTAGCTATACCTTTGATTGACTTTTCGTCTGCATGCTTAATCACAGGTACGTATAATTTATTTTCATCAGCAACAGCAATTGAAATATTAATGTCTTTATGTAAGACAATTTCATTTCCTTGCCAGCTACTATTTAATAAAGGATATGCTTTTAAAGCATCTGCTACAGCTTTTACAAAGAAAGCAAAGAACGTTAGATTATATCCTTCTTTATTTTTAAAGCTGTTTTTATAATGATTTCTCGTATTCACAAGATTTGTAGCATCTACTTCAATCATCATCCATGCATGTGGAATCTCTGTTACACTATTAACCATATTTTGCGCAATTGCTTTACGCACACCATTTACTGGTATTGTGCTGTTTTCACTATTGTCTTCAGATGATTGGTTACTTGATGTATCTACTGATGTTGATTTTGTTTGAACTTGTTTGTCAGATTGAGCTGTGGTACCACCATTTTCAATAACTGACATTATATCCTTCTTAGTTACACGACCTTCAAATCCACTACCTACAACTTGTGATAAATCAATGTCATGCTCTGAAGCGAGTTTAAATACAACAGGTGAAAAGCGACCATTATTACGAGGTTGATTTTGTTTAGCAGTAAATGTCTGTTCCACTGTTGCACTAGCTTTTTTAGTAGATTTCTGAGTATGCTCATCCACTTTTGCTTGTATCTCTTCAGTTGTTTCATTTGTCTTTTCATCAGCAGTTTCAATTTTACAGATAATTGTATCAATAGCTACTGTCTGCCCCGCTTCAACTAAAATTTCTGTAATTGTTCCTGATATCGTGGAAGGGACTTCAGCTGTCACTTTATCTGTAATAACTTCACATAATGGTTCATATTCATCAATATGATCACCAACAGAAACTAACCATTGTTCAATGGTGCCTTCATGAACACTCTCACCTAACTTAGGCATTGTTATTTCCATGACTTTCCCTCCCTAGAATTCTGCTAATTCACGCATTTTATTTAAGATTTTTTCTGGATTCATCATAATTTCATTTTCTAATACAGGAGAAAATGGCATAGATGGTACATCTGGAGCAGCTAAACGCATGATTGGTGCATCTAAATCGAACAAGCAATGCTCTGCAATAATCGCTGACACTTCTGACATAATACTACCTTCTAAATTATCTTCAGTTACAAGTAAAACTTTACCTGTATGTTTAGCACGATCAATAATTGTTTCTTTATCTAATGGATAAACAGTTCGTAAATCAACGACTTCAACATTGATACCGTCTGCAGCTAAAATATCCGCTGCTTGTAAACAATAATTGACCATTAATCCATAACAAAATACTGTTAAATCTTCACCTTCACGTTTCACATCTGCTTTTCCTAAAGGTACAGTGTAATATTCTTCTGGCACTTCTTCCTTTAAGAAACGATAAGCTTTTTTATGCTCAAAGTACAATACTGGATCATTTGATTCGATAGATGATAATAAAAGCCCTTTAGCATCATACGGTGTGGAAGGAATAACAATTGTTAAACCTGGCGATGAAGCAAATATACTTTCAATACTTTGTGAATGATATAGTCCTCCGTGAACACCGCCACCAAATGGTGCACGAATCGTTAATGGGCATTGCCAATCATTATTTGAACGATAACGCATTTTCGCAGCTTCACTAATAATTTGATTTGTCGCAGGTAAAATAAAATCTGCAAATTGAATTTCTGCAATTGGTCTTTTACCTACCATAGCTGCACCAATGGCAGTTCCAACAATATTTGACTCAGCTAATGGCGTATCGATAACTCTGTCTTCACCATATTTTTGTTGCAGTCCTTGAGTAGTACCAAATACGCCACCTTTTCTACCAACATCTTCACCAAGAATAAACACATCTTTATTTTGTTGTAATGCTAAGTCTTGTGCCTGGCGTATCGCCTCTAAATAAGATAATTTAGCCATTAGTTAAGACTCCCTTCTTCGTACACAAATGCATAGGCTTCTTCGACACTTGGATATGGCGCGTCTTCAGCAGCCTTTGTCGCTTTATTGATGATGTCTTTATGCTCCGCTTCTATTTCTGCCAACCAAGCATCATCGATAATGCCAGCTGAAAGCAACTCTTTTTTGAACTTTTCATTGCAGTCTGCTTTTTTAAGCGCTTCACGCTCTTCTTTCGTACGATATTGGTCGTCATCATCTGATGAATGAGCTGTCATACGACTTGTTACTGCTTCAATCAAAGTTGAACCTTGACCAGAAATAGCTCGATCTCTTGCTTCTTTCATCGCTTTATACATTGCTAATGGATCATTACCATCTACTTGTTCACCATGTATACCGTAACCAAGTGCTCTATCCGATAATTTTTCAGCTGCGTATTGTAATGAATCAGGTACTGAAATTGCATATTTATTATTTATAATGACACATACAAAAGGAAGTTTGTGTACACCCGCGAAGTTTAAACCTTCATGGAAGTCACCTTGGTTTGAGCTACCTTCACCAACAGTTGCTGTTGCAATTTTCTTCTTACCATCCATTTTTAAAGCTAAAGCAGCACCAACAGCATGGGGTATTTGAGTTGCTACCGGTGAACTTTGAGACAAAATATTCTTAGCTCTACTACTAAAGTGTGATGGCATTTGTTTTCCACCAGAGTTAACATCGTCTTTCTTTCCAAACGCTGATAAAAACGTATCATACGCTGAGATACCCATATAAGTAACGAAAGCTAGATCTCTATAATAAGGCGCTGTAATATCACCTTCTTCTAATGCGTATGCCATCCCAATCTGAGTTGCTTCTTGTCCTTGACCACTTACAACAAATGGAATTTTACCTGCACGGTTCAATAACCACAGTCTTTCATCTATTTTTCTACCTAAATCCATCCATTTATATATTACTTTTAGGTCTTCTTCGCTAAGGCCTAATGATTTATAATCAATCATGTTAAATCCTCCTATTTATACGTGAATAGCTCTACTTTCTGCTTTCAATCCTAATTCCATCAACACTTCAGAGATGGAAGGATGTGCGTGTGTTGTTAGTCCTAATTCTAATGCCGAGCCATTCATGAACTGTATCAGTGATGCCTCATTAATCAATTCTGTTACATGTGGACCAATCATATTAATACCCACAATTTCTTCAGTTGATTGATCAATCACCATTTCGCTATACCCTTCGTTTGCGTCATGGCTATCAATCACTGCTTTACCAATTGCTTTAAATGGTACTTTAAAACTTTTAACTTTCATTCCCTCTGCCTTTGCCTGCTCAATGTTTAAACCGATAGAAGCAATTTCAGGTTGTGAATAAATACACTTAGGCATCATGTTATAGTTTACTGGGATTGGGTTCCCTTCAAACATATGATCGACAGCCACAACACCTTCTTTTGATCCAACATGTGCCAATTGTAATTTTCCAATACAATCACCAGCTGCATAAATATGTTTATCTTCAGTTTGTTGAAATTCGTTCGTTAAAATATGTCCTGATGTTGAAAGTTTTATTTTAGTGTTGTTTAAACCTATATCTGATGTGTTAGGTTTTCTACCAATCGATAGCAACACTTTATCTACTTTAATTATGTCTGAGGAAATTTCAAACGTAACACCATCTTCGTTAACATTTATATCATTTTCAGAAAGTTTTATTCCCTCATAGAATTTAACACCACGTGCTGACAATGATTTTTTTAATAGTTGTGAAGCTTGTTTACTTTCAGTTGGTAAAATTCTTTCACCTGCTTCTATAACTGTTACGTCAACACCTAAATCTATCATCAATGATGCAAATTCCATTCCGATAACACCACCACCAATAATACCAATACTTGATGGTAACGTCTTTAATGATAATATATCATCGCTAGATAAAATTTTATCATGATCAAATGATAAGAATGGCAACTCTGCAGGCGAAGAACCAGTTGCAATTAATACAAATTGGTTTGGTAATAAGTCTGATTCACCATCTTCATATTCGACAGAAATTGTGCCACTTTGAGGTGAAAATATAGATGTACCTAGAATACGTCCCGTGCCATTATAAATGTCAATGTGATTGTGTTGCATTAAATGCTTTACACCTTGATACATTTGATTAATAATGTCTTCTTTTCGTGCCAACATATTTTCAAAATTAACATTAGCATCTTTGACATCAACGCCAAACATTGCTGCCTGTTTTACTGTTTGAAATACTTCAGCAGATTTAAGCAGCGATTTAGTAGGAATACAACCTTTATGGAGACAAGTACCTCCTAATAGTTGTCGTTCTACTATTGCCACTTTTTTACCAAATTGAGACGCACGTATCGCAGCAACATATCCTGCAGTACCTCCACCGAGAACGACTAAATCATATTGTTTCTCTGACATGTTCTTACTCCTAACTAATGATATATATCCATTAAAAATTTATTAATACATAGTTTTCATGTCCATTAATTACCTATTTTACATGATTGTCTATTTAGTTTGAATGCACATAAATAAATCCATAAATGAGTATTCAACACACTTTGGAAATTATCTACGTCTTTGATTGTGTTGTATCATTTCTCTTGCATTTTCTCGAGTTAAATCAGTAACACTTGCACCTGAAATCATTCGTGCAATTTCATCTACTTTATCATCGCCAATTAACTCTTGAACTTGTGTTGTTGTACGATCATCTTTTGATGACTTCGAAATTAATAAATGATGGTCGCTCATCGATGCAACTTGTGGCAAGTGAGAAATACAAATAACTTGTATATATTCTGCTATATCTCGCATTTTCTCTGCCATTTTTTGTGCGGCTTGTCCAGATACACCTGAGTCAACCTCATCGAATAAAATTGCAGTTTGACCTCTCGATTTAACAAAAATACTTTTTAACGCTAACATAATTCTAGAAAGTTCTCCACCTGACGCAATTTTATTTAAACTTTTTAATGGTTCCCCTTTATTTGGACTGATTAAAAATTCTACAAATTCGATTCCATCAATATTCGGTTCTTCTAATTTTTTAAATGAAATCTCAAGATTTGCGTCTTTCATTTGTAAGTTTTGAATTTCCGATACAATGTGGTCTCTTAACTCCCTAGCGACTATACGACGCTGCTTTGATAACGCTTGTCCAACCTCTATAACTTGATTATACAATGCATTTATTTCTTCTCGTAACTGCGATGTACTTTGTTCATAGTTTTCAATTTTATTGATTTCATTATTAAGCTTTTCTTGATATGCGATTAATTCTGAAATATCTTTTCCATATTTACGTTTTAAATTATTCAGCAAATTCATACGAGATTCATACTCGTTTAACACTTGTTCGTCGAATTCTGTATTAGCCATTTCATCATATAACTCATGTTTTGCATCTTCTAAAATGTAGTAAAATTGATCAATATCTTCTTTTAATTTGTCATATTTGTTTGGAACTATATCGTTTATTGTTAACAAATGGTTGCTTAGTTCATACAAACGATCAGTGATAGCATTTTCATCCGTTAATGTCATATGTGCGTTATTAAGCGCTAAGCTTAATTTTTCAGAGTTTTGAATGCGTTTAATATCTATTTCAAGTTGCTCTATTTCGCCTTCTTTTAGATGTGCTTCAGACAATTCTTCTAATTGGAATTTCATTAAATCTAAACGCTGCAGCAATGCTTGGTCTGCTGATTCTAAATCTTCTAACTCTTGCTTTTTGGCTTTATAATTTTGAAAAGTTTGATGATATTTATCCAACAAATCTTGATAACGTGATTCTGCGTAATTATCCAATAATGTTAAATGGTATTTTTGTTTCAACAAAGACTGCGTTTCATGTTGGCCATGAATATCTAATAATTCTTGCATAACTTTTCGTAAATCTTGTAAAGTAACTGTTTGATTATTAATTTTACAAAGACTTTTACCAGAGCTGAAAATTTCCCGTTTAACTAATAAAAAATCTTCATCTACATCAATATCCATATTTTTCAATATATGTATAGCATCTTTACTCTCGTCAATATCAAATATACCTTCGATGACAGCCTTTTTTTCACCATGTCTTACAAAATCAGATGAAGCTCTCATTCCAATTAATTGTCCTATTGCATCTATAATAATTGACTTACCTGAACCCGTTTCACCACTTAAAACAGTTAAACCATCAGAAAATTGAATTTCTAACTCTTCAATAATAGCAAATTGCTTGATTGATAAGGTTTGTAACATAAACTCATCGCATCCTTATAACAAATTGAAAATTCTTGACTTGATTTCATCACTTGCCTCTTTGCTTCGACAAATAATTAAACAAGTATCATCACCACAAATTGTGCCTAGTACTTCTTCCCAATTGATTTGGTCTAATATAGCTCCAATAGATTGTGCATTACCAGGTAATGTTTTTAGAACAAGTAAATTATCAGTACCATCTATATTAACAAAGGAATCCATTAAATAACGTCCCAATTTTTCTAAAGGATGGAATTTTCTATCATTTGGTAAACTATAAACATATTGACCTGAAGGTATAGGTACTTTAATAAGTTGTAGTTCTTTAATATCACGAGAAACAGTTGCTTGAGTGACATTTAAATCATAATCGTTTAATCGTTTAACTAATTCATCTTGTGTCTCTATCTGTTCATTTGAAATAATTTCTCTAATTTTTATATGCCTAACCGATTTTTTGGGCACAGTAAACACCTCTGATTACGAATATTTATACATTTATTTTAACACATGCACTGATTTACGACTACTAAACACCTTTACGTAAAAAGGGTAAACATGGTTTATCTATCTTGGTTATCTATTTATAAATATTTTTCATATTACGCATAACAATTGCTTAAAATATGTATAAAAATGAATATATGTGTAATAAACTTGCTAATTATTAGATTTAATAAGCGTCAATTGTTTGAACATATTTAATTAAAATCACATTGATATCACAGATACGAATATTGTCGTATAGAAATTGAAAATTCTATTTTTTAAATGAAAGTCTTCAACATAATTTTAAGTTTCAACATGAGAAAAATCGATTAACAAACAACGTCAGTTGAATATGCCTTTTGAGACATTTCAAACTTTACAATTGTTGCTAATCGATATATTTGCTTTTAGTGATCCCTGCTATAAAATAAATCAACGATTTCTAATAAGTGTTTTGTATTGAATTGTTCATCAATTTGCGTTAGTTCATCCACTGCTGCGTCTCTATGATAAGTCAATTTATCTTCTGCGCCATCTTTCCCTAATAAACTCACGTACGTACTTTTATTATTTTCAAGATCGCTGCCCACTTTTTTACCTAACTTTGCTTCATCACCATAGCAGTCTAATAAATCATCTTTAATCTGGAACATCATACCTAAATGATAACTATAACTTTCTAAATGTTCTTTAGTTGCATCATCGACATTAGCGATATCTGCTGCACTCATAACCGCAAAAGTTAATAATGCTCCTGTTTTTGTTTTGTGTATCATTTCCAAAGTTTCAAGATCAATTGGTTGGCCTTCGCTTTGCATATCTAACATTTGACCGCCGACCATTCCAACATGACCACTTGCTATTGACAGCCGTTGTAGAACTTTTATTTTTACTTCATCAGTTAATCTATCATCACTTGAAATAAGTTCAAATGCTTTAGTTAATAAAGCATCACCTGCTAATATCGCAGTCCACTCACCATATACTTTATGATTTGTTAATTTTCCTCGTCGATAATCATCATTATCCATCGCTGGTAGGTCATCATGAATAAGTGAATATGTATGAATCATTTCTAGTGCAATTGCGCTCTTCATACCTAACTCATACTCGGTATTTAGTGAATCTAAAGTGAGTAATAACAGAACTGGTCGGATGCGTTTACCTCCAGCATTTAATGAATACAACATACTTTCTTCTAGCTGAGTATCCATTACTGATTTATTTATCGCAACCGATAATTCATTATTGACTTCATCTATTAATTTATTCATCGGTAGATTCGTCATTTTTTACATCCTCAGCTTCTTCTTTTATTAAGTCATTCACCTTTTTTTCGGCATTTTTTAAAGTTGTGTCACAAGCTGCTGATAGTTTCATACCACGTTGATATAAATCTAATGATTCCTCTAAAGATACTGTTTCATTATCTAATTTTTGAACAATTTGCTCTAATTCTTGCATCATTTCTTCAAAACTTTGCGTTTCTTTAGTCATTATTACACCTTACTTTCGTAACTTTTGCATCTACTAAGCCATCTTTCATTGTTAACGTCAATTGATCATTTTCTGTTAAATCTTTAGTACTCGTAATGACTTCGTCTTTTTTATTAACAATTGCATATCCACGCAACATTGTATTAGTTGGACTTAAATTGTTTAAGTTTTCTACTTTATTTTTCAAATCATTTTTATAACTTAATATCTTAGAATTCAATAATTTAACAAGTTGGTTTGTCAATTGAAGATTATTTTGTTGTTCTTGATTAACACTACTTAGTAATGCTTTTAAATTATAACGTTGTTGCAACAGCATTAATCGATGTCTCTGTTGTTCAAAAGTTGCCTGAATTTGTTGTTTCAGTCTCTTTTCTAAATCATCTCGACGTTGTATCTGTTGATCATACAATAAAGTTGGTTGTTTAAACTTGTAATACGATGACAAATGTTCAACATGTTTACGTTGTTGTTCTAAATGTTTCTTGATGAAACGAGTCAATGTAAACTGATATTGCTGTATTTGTTGCAGCAATTCATATTGGTCTGGTGTTGCAATAACAGCAGCTTGAGTTGGAGTCGCAGCTCTGATGTCTGCAGCAAAATCACTTAATGTAAAGTCTGTTTCATGACCTACTGCTGATATAATCGGTGTCTTACAATTATATATTGCACGGACGACAGCTTCTTCGTTAAAATTCCATAAATCTTCTATGGATCCACCGCCTCGACCTACAATAATGGTATCTACACCTAAACTATCTGCATATTCAATTTTTTCAATAATGTCGTCCTTTGCTTTTTCACCTTGAACCAAAGTACTAATTTGTATTTGTTCAGCTAATGGAAAACGACTATTTATCGTTGAATGGATATCTCGAATTGCGGCACCTGTACTCGCTGTTAAAACTGCAATTTTTTTAGGAAACTTAGGTATTGATTTCTTATTCGCTTTATCAAAACAACCTTCTTCAGTTAATTTTTTCTTTAATGCTTCTAATTTTTGATATAAGTTCCCTATACCATCTAATTGCATTTTATTTACATAAATTTGATAGTTTCCACGACGTTCAAAAACAGAAACACGTGCTTCTAATAAGACTTCATCTCCTTCTTTAGGTTCGAAGTTTAATTTAGAAGCACTACCTTTGAACATCATGGCACTTATAACGCTTTCTTTATCTTTCACATTAAAGTATAAATGACCACTTGAATGCTTTTTGAAATTTGAAAGCTCACCTTTAATCAATACAGATTGGAGATGTGGATCTTGATCAAATTTATATTTAATATATTTCGTTAAAGCTGAAACACTTAAATAATCTGACATATAACATCACTCAATTTTATTTTTTTATATTACTCAATACACCATTTATAAATTTATAATGATCATCATCACTAAATTGTTTTGTTAATTCAACTGCTTCATTCATTACGACTTTAGCAGGTGTATCACTGTGTAATATTTCATATGTTGCCATTCTTAAAATAATACGATCCGTTTTTAATAAACGTGCAATAGTCCAATCTTTTAAATAAGGACTAATTGTCTCGTCTAATACAGGTTCGTGATCTTTAACGCCAGAAACTAGCCAATGAATAAATTCGAAGTCTAAATCTGGATTATCGTCTTTAATAAAGCTTATCGCTTCATTTATCGTTAAATCACTGTCCTTCATTTCTAATTGAAATAAAGTTTGAAAAGCTTGCACTCGGGATTCTTTACGACTCATTTTTAACTCCTTCAAACGTTTGTATTTTTCTTTATTTAATTACTGAATTAGGTATGACATTACTTTTCAATAACGATTTGTGTAATGTGAATATTAATTTGCTTAGGTTCTATCGCTGTCATATTAGAAATTGAATTAAAAATTGACGTTTGAATTTTGTTTGCAGTTTTTGAAATATTAACACCATGTTTTAATGCACAATATACATCTATATATATGCCATCTTCTTTACTCTCGATTTTTAAATCACGGCTTAAATTTTTACGACTAACTTTTTCTAAATTTGTTTCTTTTAATTCAGCAAAATGGCCAGTGATGCCTTCGACTTCCGAAGTAGCTATACTTGCAATAACAGATAGCACTTCTGGCGCTATTTCTACTTTACCTAATTTTGAATTTGAATAATCAGTTACTTTGACCATGGATTGACCTCCTATTAACCTTCATCATTCATAATGCTATTTTGCTCTAAAAAGTTTGTATTAAATTTACCGCTTCTAAATATATCGTTATTCAATAATTTAATATGGAATGGAATAGTTGTATCAATACCAAGAACCACAAATTCACTTAATGCACGAATGCCAGCCATAATCGCTTCATCTCGTGTCGGTTCATGTATGATTAATTTCGCTACCATCGAATCATAATATGGCGGTATCGTATAATTAGTATAACATGCTGACTCTATTCGAACACCATATCCACCTGGTGCAAGATATTGCTCAATTTTACCTGGTGATGGCATAAAGTTCTTGTAAGGATTTTCAGCATTAATTCTAAATTCAATTGCGTGTCCTGTTAATTTAATATCTTCTTGTTTATACGGTAACACGTCACCCATAGCAACCTGTAATTGTAATTTAACTAAATCAATTCCTGTTACCATTTCAGTTACAGGATGTTCTACTTGAATACGTGTATTCATTTCCATAAAATAAAATTTATTATCATTTAAATCATATATAAACTCAATTGTTCCCGCATTTTCATAATTTACAGCTTTCGCTGCACGCACTGCGGCATTTCCCATTTCACGACGTGTTTCATCATCTAAAATTGGGGAAGGTGCTTCTTCCACTAATTTCTGCATACGTCTTTGAATTGTACAATCACGTTCTCCTAAATGAATTACATTACCATAGCTGTCCCCAACAATTTGGATTTCAATATGGCGGAAGTTTTCGATGAATTTCTCCATATAAAGTCCACCATTACCAAATGCAGTTTGAGCTTCTTGTTCTGTCATTCGGAAGCCAGTTTCAAGTTCTTTTTCATCACGAGCAACACGAATACCTTTTCCGCCACCACCAGCAGTAGCTTTAATGATGACCGGATAGCCAATTTTTTTAGCGATTTTCTTAGCTTCTGAGACGTCTTTCATTAAACCATCACTACCAGGAACAACTGGAACATTGGCTTTGATCATTTCTGCCTTAGCAACATCTTTGATACCCATTTTTTGGATAGATTGATAACTTGGTCCAATGAACTTCAATTGGCATGCTTCGCATAATTCTGCAAAGTCAGCATTTTCAGCTAAAAAGCCATAACCCGGATGAACGCCATCACAACCTGTAGAAGTTGCAATAGATAAGATGTTCGGAATATTTAAATATGAATCTTTAGACAAAGTGGGACCTACGCAATATGCTTCATCAGCAATTTGAGTATGTAGCGCATCTTTATCCCCTTCAGAATAGATTGCAACAGTTTGGATGCCTAAATCACGACAAGCGCGAATAATCCTAACTGCGATTTCACCGCGGTTTGCAATTAAAACCTTTTTCATTATTTCACCTTAAATAACGGTTGGCCATACTCTACCATTTGTCCGTCTTCTACTAAGATTTCAACAATTTCACCTGAAATTTCTGCTTGAATTTCATTAAATAGTTTCATTGCCTCTAAAATACACACTGTTGTTTCATTTGAAACAGTGTCCCCAACTTGCACATATGCTTCTTCGTCTGGAGATGGCGATTTGTAAAATGTACCTACCATAGGTGCATTAATTGTTTTGTGATTATCTGAAGTTGGCTTTGGAGCTTCAGTTTTATTGCTATCAGTTGATTGTACTTGAGGCATAGGCATTGCCGCAGCTTCAACTGGCATTTGTGAGATTTGTGGCGTGATAATCTCAGTTTCTTTTTCTTTCTTAAGCGTCACTTTGCCTTTAGTATCTTCAATATTGATTTCCGTTAAAGTTGATTTATCCAGAATTTCAATTAATTCTTTGATTTCTTTAAAGTTCATTATTACTGACTCCTTCAGTTTGTTTTCATCTACCCGTCTATTTTACTTGAGACAACTCTTCAATTCAAGCATGTTCATATTGCTGGCGACATTATAAGTCTATCCCAAAGATATAATAAAAACACATTTTAAATTAAAAACACTTGTGTATTTATTACTTAACATTGACTCATCTTAACTCTTGATTAAAAATTTTATGCATTCAGTTAAACATATCAATGTTATTTTTATTAGCTATTATGTTTAATCCTCAACAATATGATATGTAGATATATACCTTTACTCATGTCTATGTTTTTTCACTACCAATTAGACGATTCGTTTTATATTTTAAAAATTATTTTAAAAATAAAAAGCCTCATATCAGCATATAACCTATAATCATTTTAGGCAATAGCTTTATGAGACTTATTTAGAATATCTTACGTTAAATCAGTATAGTGAATACAAGCTATTTGTTAACAAATTAGAGATTATCCTCTTGAAATGTAGCTTCCATCACCAGTGTTGATAATTAAAACGTCACCTTCGTTTACAAATAAAGGTACATTTAATGTATAACCAGTTTCAACAGTTGCCGATTTAGTAGCACCAGTTGCAGTATCACCTTTAATACCAGGTTCTGTTTCAGTTACTGTTAATTCAACAGTTTTAGGTAATTCAACACCGATAGTTTCACCTTCGTATGTTTGAATTTGTACTTCCATACCTTCTTTTAAGTAATTCAATTCTTCTTTTAAGTAATCACTTGAAAGTTCTGTTTGTTCAAAGCTTTCATTATCCATAAATACATGATTATCTCCGTCAGCATATAAATATTGCATGCGACGATTTTCAATCATTGCTGGTTCAACTTTTTCACCAGCTCTAAACGTTTTCTCTTGAATTGCACCAGTTCTTAAATTACGTAATTTTGAACGAACGAATGCTGAACCTTTACCAGGCTTTACATGTTGGAAGTCTATAACTTTCCAAATAGCGTTATCAACAGAAATTGTTAAACCTGTTTTAAAATCATTAACCGAAATCATTCAGTTTCCTCCTCATTTTACACGCTTATGTTAAAACTATAAGGTCTTTTGTGCATTTAGTAAAGACTTGACAACCATTTTCTGTAATTAAAATATCATCTTCTATTCTTATACCGCCCAAACCTTCTATATAAACACCAGGTTCTACTGTAACACAGTTGTTAACTTGAAGTTTATCTTGTATCGTACGAGCCAGCATTGGCCCTTCATGGATTTCTAAACCAATACCATGTCCTAGTGAATGTCCAAATTCTTTTCCATACCCTTTTGACTCTAAATAGTTTCTTGAAATGGCATCAGCTTCTGCACCAGTCATGCCAGGTCTAATCTCATTAATTGCTTTCATTTGAGATTCAAGTACTATTTGATATATTTCTTTCAGTTTAGGATCTGGTTCTCCAATAGCAAATGTTCTAGTAATATCTGAACAATAGCCGTTATAATACGCGCCAAAATCTAATGTAATCATGTCGCCTTTTTCAATAATTTTGTCACTTGCAACACCATGTGGTAATGCACCTCTATGACCAGATGCTACAATCGTATCGAATGATGGTCCATCTGCTCCTAATTCTAGCATTTTACTTTCTAATATTGCCTTTAATTCTTTTTCAGTCATACCTGCTTTTACAACAGTTAAAATATATTCATATGTTTCATCAACAATATTAGCTGCTTTTTGAATTAAAGCAATTTCCTCAGCATCTTTGACGTCTCTAATTTTATCTACAGTATTAGAAATGCTTATTAATGATATACGGCTTTTATTTAATTCAAGGTATGTATCATAACTTACATGGTGCCCCTCAAAACCTACATTTTCAAAATTTTCTTGGTGTAGCAATTCTTTAATCTCACCAATAATAGTAGATTTACGATTAATAATTTCATAATTTGGCGCTTGCTTAGTTGCTTGATCAATATATCTAAAGTCTGTTATCAAATATTGTTTATCTTTAGATATGATAAGTGCTCCACTGGTACCAGTAAAACCTGATAAATATCTTCTATTGTAATCCGAAAGAATGATAATCGCATCTAAATGTTTTTGTTCTAAAATACGATGCACTTGTGTTATTCTGCTCATCTTATTACCTCCTAGTGAAACGTTTGTGCATTTCAACTTTATACATTAAAATAATATCATAATGAGGATAAAAAATAATAGATATTGATTTTAGGGAGATAGTAATGAAAAAATTGGTTTCAATTGTTGGCGCAACATTATTGTTAGCTGGATGTGGATCACAAAATTTAGCACCATTAGAAGAAAAAACAACAGATTTAAGAGAAGATAATCATCAACTCAAACTAGATATTCAAGAACTTAATCAACAAATTAGTGATTCTAAATCTAAAATTAAAGGGCTTGAAAAGGATAAAGAAAACAGTAAAAAAACTGCATCTAATAATACGAAAATTAAATTGATGAATGTTACATCAACATACTACGACAAAGTTGCTAAAGCTTTGAAATCCTATAACGATATTGAGAAAGATGTAAGTAAAAACAAAGGCGATAAGAATGTTCAATCGAAATTAAATCAAATTTCTAATGATATTCAAAGTGCTCACACTTCATACAAAGATGCTATCGATGGTTTATCACTTAGTGATGATGATAAAAAAACGTCTAAAAATATCGATAAATTAAACTCTGATTTGAATCATGCATTTGATGATATTAAAAATGGCTATCAAAATAAAGATAAAAAACAACTTACAAAAGGACAACAAGCGTTGTCAAAATTAAACTTAAATGCAAAATCATGATAGGAGTCTTTTAATGCGTAATATAATATTTTATCTTGTACTTATTATTGCTGCGATTGGATTAGTAATGAATCTAGATGCCTTTATTTTTTCAATCGTCAGAATGTTAGTCAGCTTTGCTGTAATAGCTGGTATTATTTATCTGATTTATTATTTCTTCATCTTAACTGAAGACCAACGCAAATATCGCAAAGCGATGCGTAAGTATAAAAGAAATCAAAGAAGAAAATAGATAAAAAAATGGAAGCACTTGTAGGTAAAATAGTCTACGTGCTTCCATTTTTTATTCTAAAAACTACTTTCTAAACATCCATTCATCTGAACGATATTTTTCAGTTAATTCTTCCACTTCTGCCAATTGAGCTTCTGTTAATTCAAGTGGCTTTAATTCTATATTTAAACCTTTCTTAAAACCTTTCTCGAAAGCTTCTTCCATTTGACTAATAGTAATGTGTTTATCTGAAATATCATTGATGGCAACTGCTTTTTCAACGAATGCCTCTTTCATTTTTAATTTTAATCTTTCATTTTTATAAATAAACATATCAAACAGTTCATCAATATCAATATCTTGTAAAATCGAACCGTGTTGGAGGATTACGCCCTTTTGTCTCGTTTGAGCACTCCCAGCAATCTTACGGCCTTCAACAACTAGCTCATACCAACTTGGTGCATCAAAACACACTGAACTTCGAGGTTGTTTTAATTTTTGACGCTCTTCAGGCGTTTTAGGTACCGCAAAATAAGTATTAAATCCTAAGTTTTTAAATCCTTCTAATAATCCTTGTGAAATCACTCTGTACGCTTCTGTAACTGTAGAAGGCATATTCGGATGCGATTCAGGCACAATCACACTGTAAGTTAACTCTTTATCATGTAGCACCCCACGGCCACCAGTTTGACGCCTTACGAGACCAAAACCTTTCTCTTTAACCTTATCAATATCAATTTCTTTTTGTAGCCTTTGGAAATACCCTATTGATAATGTTGCAGGATTCCATGTGTAAAAACGTATAACTGGATCAATTTCACCTCTAGAGACAAAATTTAATAACGCTTCATCCATTGCCATATTATAATATGGGTCTTTACTTCCTGTATTAATAAAATTCCAAGTTTCAGTCATATTCAAGAACTCCTATCAGCAAAATGTATAATATTTGATTCGCTAATTAATCAATTTAACTAAATGAATAATAATTGTAATTCTTTAGTGAAATATTTTGATAATTTGACCTAACAGTCTTATAATTATATTATCGTTTAATTAGGGAGGATGCAAGATGAGTGCTAGTTTGTACATCGCAATAATTTTAGTTATAGCAATTATTGCTTATATGATTGTTCAACAAATTCTTAACAAGCGAGCTGTTAAAGAATTAGATCAAAATGAATTCCATAATGGGATTAGAAAAGCTCAAGTCATCGATGTTAGAGAGAAAGTTGACTATGACTACGGTCACATTAATGGGTCTCGCAATATTCCTATGACAATGTTCAGGCAACGATTCCAAGGATTAAGAAAAGACCAACCGGTATACTTATGTGATGCCAATGGGATTGCTAGCTATAGAGCCGCTCGTATTTTGAAAAAGAATGGATATACAGATATCTATATGTTAAAAGGCGGCTATAAAAAATGGACTGGAAAAATAAAGTCTAAAAAATAGTTTTTGTAAATTTAATATACGATTTAATAAAATCTGAGTGTTAATTGATCATCAATAACAATACTCAGATTTTAATTTTTTAACAAAGTCTGTTACTATATTTCTCTAGCTTCACTGATCATTAAACTTAGTTTCAGCATAATAAAGAAAGTTCAGCTCATTTTCAATACGATTCAATTACCGCAATCTAAAAAATGAAAAGACAATTTCTATGAAAGAATAATACCAAACCCTAAGAGTTATTACTTCGGTTTAGTTTTCTTGTTTAAATAGAAATTGTCTTTTTCAATTGATTTTGAAACCATTATCCTTAAATCTTCATACAAAGTTAGAATAATAATTCTCGGAATATGTGTTTAATACTTTATTTTTCCTGTTTAAGATTTTCAAACTTTAATATTGGTTTACGAGCAGCTGTAGCTTCGTCTAATCGATCAATCACAGTTGTATGTGGTGCTTCTAGCACTTTATCAGGATCATTTTTAGCTTCTTCAGCAATACTAATTAATGTATCGATAAAATAATCAAGTGTTTCTTTAGACTCTGTCTCAGTCGGTTCAATCATCATACCTTCTTCAACATTTAATGGGAAGTATATTGTTGGTGGATGTACACCGAAATCTAATAATCGCTTAGCCATGTCTAAAGTACGTACACCAAATTCTTTTTGACGCACACCACTTAACACAAACTCGTGTTTACAATATTGTTTATAAGGTATCTCAAAGTGTTTAGATAAACGTGCTTTAATATAATTCGCATTAAGAACCGCTGCTTCAGAAACCTCTTTAAGTCCAGTTGCTCCCATAGTTCGAATATACGTATAAGCTCTTAAGTAAATACCAAAGTTACCATAAAATGGTTTTACACGTCCGATAGAATTTTTAATGTCATTATCATATTTAAATTTGTCGCCATCTTTAATAACCATTGGCTTTGGTAAGTAACTTGCTAGTTCTTTTACTACACCGACTGGACCTGAACCAGGACCGCCACCACCATGTGGACCAGTAAATGTTTTATGCAAGTTTAAATGAACAGCATCAAATCCCATATCTCCTGGGCGAACTTTGTCCATAATAGCGTTTAAATTCGCACCATCATAATATAATAGACCCCCAGCATTATGGACGATTTCACGGATTTCCATAATATTTTTTTCGAAAATACCTAAAGTGTTTGGATTAGTTAACATAATAGCTGCTGTATTTTCATTTACAACACGTTTCAAGTCATCAATATCAACTTCGCCACGTTCGTTTGATTTTACAGTAACTGATTTAAATCCTGCAAATGAAGCTGAGGCTGGATTCGTACCATGCGCAGAATCTGGCACAATGACTTCATCACGATGACCTTCACCATTATTCTCATGATAAGCTTTAAATATCATCAATGCAGTCCATTCACCATGTGCGCCAGCAGCTGGTTGTAATGTCACCTCATCCATACCAGTAATTTCTTTTAATTCTTCTTGCAAACTATAAATAATTTCTAATGAACCTTGAACTTGGTCTTCATCTTGTAATGGATGTGATTCACTAAATCCTGGTATTCTAGCAACCTTTTCATTAATTTTAGGGTTATACTTCATCGTACATGAACCTAATGGATAAAATCCGTTGTCTACACCGAAATTTTTATTTGAAAGTTCAGTATAATGACGTACTAAGTCTAGTTCAGCAACTTCAGGAAACTCCGCTTTGTTTTTACGAATAAATTTATCATCTAACAATGACTCAACAGAATTTGTTTTAATATCACTTTTTGGTAATGAATATGCATATCTGCCTTCACGAGATCTTTCAAAAATTAATGGACTTGATTTACTAGTCATTTAACTCACCAGCCTTTTCTACAAATGTATCGATTTCATCTTTTGTTCTTAATTCAGTTACAGCTATTAACATGTGATTTTTAAAGTCGTCTGAAACAACACCTAAATCAAAACCACCGATAATATTGTACTTCACTAATTCCTCGTTAACTTGTTGAATTGGTTTGTCAAATTTGACTACAAACTCATTGAAAGATGTACCATCTAATACTTCAAAACCTTTTTTAATAAATTGCTGTTTAGCATAGTTAGCATGTTCTATATTTTGAACTGCAATATCATAGATACCTTGTTTACCAAGTGCTGACATTGCAATTGATGACGCTAGAGCATTTAATGCTTGGTTAGAACAAATATTAGATGTCGCTTTATCACGTCGAATATGTTGTTCACGTGCTTGTAATGTTAATACAAAGCCACGATTACCTTCATCATCTTGTGTTTGACCGACTAATCTACCTGGCACTTTACGCATTAACTTTTTCGTCGTTGCAAAATATCCACAATGTGGCCCACCGAATTGAGCAGGAATTCCGAATGGCTGAGTATCACCTACAACAATATCTGCACCAAATGAACCTGGAGGTGTAAGTAATCCCAATGCTAATGGATTTGCATATACGATAAATAATGCTTTTTTATCTTCAATAAAGCTATGAATCTTTTCAAGATCTTCAATTGAACCGTAGAAGTTTGGATATTGTACTGCAACAGCTGCTGTTTCATCATCCACTGCTGCTTCTAATTTTTTCAAATCTGTAACAGTGCCATCTAAATCGATTTCCACTACTTCGAATTCCTTACGCGTCTTAGCATAAGTATGAAGTACTTGTAATGCTTGATAATGTAAACCTTTTGAGACTACAATTTTATTTTTCTTTGTTTGACTAAATGCTAAGATACATGCTTCAGCAAAGCTAGTCATCCCATCATACATAGAAGAATTTGCTACATCCATATCTGTTAATTCACAAATTAAAGTTTGGAACTCAAAAATGGCTTGTAATTCACCTTGAGAAATTTCCGGTTGATATGGCGTATATGCTGTGTAAAATTCTGATCTTGAAATCATAGCATCCACAACTGATGGCGCGTAATGATCATAAACACCAGCACCCAAAAATGATGTATGCGTTTCTTTAGTGATATTCTTGCTTGCAATGCGATTTAATCTTCTAAGTAACGTTGTTTCCGCTTCGCCTTCAGCAATATTTAAATCTCTATTTAATAAAATGTCACTTGGTACATCACCGAATAATTCTCCTATAGATTTTGCACCAATTGTTTGTAACATTTCTTGCTTGTCTTTTTCAGTTAAAGGTATATAACGATGACTCACAATGCACACCCCTTTTTAATTATTTATCAATTTGATTTTTCTTAACAATTTTCGCTTTTAATTGACGCTTACGAACTTGAACAAGCAACTCTCTACCCATTTCAAACTCATCTCTTTTTATCATTGCAAGTGCAATTGATTTTCCTGATGATGGAGACTGTGTTCCTGAAGTTACTTCTCCAATAATATTTCCATCTAAATCCATAACTTCATAACCAGTTCTTGCAATTCCTTTTTCAAGTAATTCTAATCCCACTGTTCTTCTTGGTGCACCATTTTCTTTTTGATCTTTTAATACAGATTTACCAATAAAATCAGCATCAATTAATGGTTTACTTGCAAAAGCGATACCACCTTCATATGGTGTAATTGATTCAGTTAAATCTTGTCCATGTAATGGCAATCCAGCCTCTAATCTTAATGTATCACGAGCGCCTAACCCACATGGCATAACATTATACTCTAATAAACCATCCCAAATTTTTTCAGTATCATCGATATTACAATAAATTTCAAACCCATCTTCACCTGTGTAACCTGACTGAGATAAAATGACGTTTGCTCCAAATAATTTGACACCCTGTTTAAATTCAAACATTTTCATTTCAGTTACATCTTCATCAACTAATTGATTAATTAAATCTCTAGCTTTTGGTCCTTGTATTGCTAATTGACCATATTGGTTTGATACATTTTGTACTTCAACATCAAATTTCTCTTTGTGTTTTAAAATCCAATTAAAATCTTTTTCAGTATTAGCAGCATTAACAACTAATAAATAATTGTCGTCAGCTAATTTATATATTACTAAATCATCAATAATACCGCCTTCTTCATTACATAAAGCAGTATATAATGCTTTTGAAGTAGTTAAATTATCAGTATCATTTGATAATAAATATTGCACAAACTGACTAGCATCTTTACCTGTTACTTCAATTTCACCCATATGACTAACATCAAACAGGCCAATTTCGTATCGAACAGCATTATGCTCCTCTTTAATACTTGAAAATTGAACAGGCATCGCCCATCCTCCGAATTCCACAATTTTTGCACCTCTATCAACATAATTTTGATATAAAGGTGTTTGTTTTAAATCACTTGACATTGAAATACCCCCTTAAAATTATAAAAACAGGATAGCAATCGCTACCCTGTTTATAAATCACCAATTCAGGAACGCGTTACAGTATTATCCTTTTGCCTGAGAGTTTCGTAATAAATTACTTGCACCTTCGGCGATAGAGTCTTAACGCTCTATTCTCTCTAATACTGATCACTCGCTTTTATTAAATTTAGCAATTCATAATATATTTCTGAAATTGATAGCAAATGACTATCAAATTTCTTGAATGCGATTTCATTATATCTTAAAATCCGTGAGCAATACAAGTCATTTAACTGCGTGATTGTCTTATTATTTGCATTAGGTCGATGTGGGTCATCATTGATTCGACTATATATAATATCAATATTACAATCTAACCAAATAATGTTTTTTTGATTTTTCAAAAAATTAAATGCCTCTTCACTTTCAATAATACCACCACCAGTAGCAATTATATCTGCAGTGTTAATACATTCTTGCAAACATGTGAACTCTAAATTCCTGAAATGTTGTTCACCATGTTTACTAAATATTTCTGGTATTGTTAACTTATACTTTTCTTCGATATATGAATCTATATCAATAAATGATAAATTTTGCTCATCTGCAACGTATTTACCAATCGTAGATTTACCGGTACCCATGAAACCAATTAAAATTATTGGTGATTTATCATGATTCATGCGTTTTCCCTTCTTTCAATAACAAAACAATCTTATAGTTATAGTCAGTTTCTATATTATATAATGTCTTTAATTTTAAACTATATTGACTGATATAAAAAGTGAAAATGGAAAAATAAATTGCTGTTAGCATCAATAAGAACGGCGTAACATATCCTTTTTCTTTATATAAATCAAAATTAATAAATTATTTCACATCCTTTTTAATAGTACTCATTTAAATACTAGTAAGTTATACATAAATAGTTTTAGTCTGCACATTTGTACCGACTTTAACTGTTATCGTTATTTTAATAATGGATTTATAGTAGATATTTGCAGTAAATGCTGTAACATTATTAATCATTGTTATATTTCCTCTGTCATTTACAACTTTAATAATTTTATTATTTATTAATTTGTATTCGATCATTTCTTCACCTTTATGTAAAATGATACGCTGTTGCCTAATTTCAATATCGTTTCTATCTACTCCTTTAAAATCCTCTAGAATATCTCTTGAGAAAAATTCGAAATCTACATTTGTTAATTCCCTACTTTCAATTAGAAAAGTTTTGCTAAGTCTAATTAAGTCTGGAACAATTAGTAAAGTTATACTTATAACCATCATCGCTACTAACATTTCAATGAGCGAAAAAGCTTTGACATTAATACTGTATACATGTCTTTTGATAAGAAGTGGTATTTTTTGAAATAGCACAAATTTGTTGGTCACTTTGCTTAATATCATACTTCCCTATAGTTACCCCCTTCTTAAGTTCTTCTTTATTAATTTTAGATACAGTCGTCAAAATTACTTTAGAAGCATCAATTGTTTGTAGTTTATGGTTTATACTCGCTTGCATTTGATTCATCATTGGTATCAATAGTAATGTAATCAATCCAATTAGCAAAAATCCAGCCATACTATCTATTAAGAATGATCCTTTACACTTATAGCTTTTCATAACGAATTCTTCCTTTTTCAATATGGAATATTATTCTATAAATTGAATTGTTATTGTCAATTGTTATACTACCAAATTTATTGATATTCCCTTTTTTATCAAAGGCAATAATATCAACTTTTGCAACATTAATTATTTTGCCTACTTTTAATTTTAGAAATCGTATTTTATTATTCTCTATTACTTTAATAGTGTCACTGTTTTCATAAAATCTAACATTGATATATCCTTGATTTGCTATAGCTTGCGACTTAATATAATTCAATTCAGTAATAAAAGAAATGATATTTGCCTCATCATCTATTACTCTAAGATTGCTTAATCCTTTAGATGTCATTGTCAAAAGTAGAAATATACTGATTAACATCATTACCACAAGCATCTCAATCATAGTAAATGCTGACTGCTTTCTAATTTGCAACTGCTTCTCCATTACTAATTGTTATTGTCTCTCCTGATTTACATGTCTTTTGTGCTTCTTTTATAAAACCATCTGCAATTAAGTCTTCAATAGACGATGGATTTCTATTATGTTTCAATGCATACGCTTCAATTTGACTATTAACCATTTTTACCTGTGCATTACAACCTGTTGATTGTATGTGAGCAGTTTGTTTAGCAATATTTGGAATGATTAAAATTAATAATAAACTGATGATTAATAACACTAATAGCATCTCTATCAATGTAAACGCTTGAGTTTTCTTAAGAAATTTAAACATATATTAACCTCCATTATTTTATACTTTGCATCATTTGAAACATTGGTAACATAATTACTAAATAAATTGCGACAATAAATAAACCTAAAATCAAAAATAAAATAGGCTGTAAAAACTGAGTCTGTTTTATCGCTTTATCTTCTATTTGTTTTACTAATATTTGCGAATATAACTTTAGTTCTACTTCTAGCTTCCCTCTCTTTTCACCTTGTAGCACAAACTTAATTAATTGAGGCTTAAAGCATTTTAGTTTTTCTAAAATTTGAGGCAAACCATATCCCATTTCTGAATAAGTTAATAAGTATTTACCTAGAAACTGTCTAAATGGATCACTACTATGGTTAATATAAACGTCTACTATTGATTGAAGTGTAATACCATTTTTATAAAACAACACTAATTCATTAGTTACAAAATAAGTTTTAAATAATTGGAAATAGCCTGATATTAGCGGTAGTTTCATCACAAAGTTTATCTTATTGAGCATATTTAAATTGTTATAAATTAATTTCATAATAATAGCCAACATAGATACTATTATGAGCATTACTACAATTATAGTAGGTAAGCTGGTAATGAAAAAAGACAATGTTTTTTGAAAAGAAGATAGTTGAATATTCATAGAAGTATATAATTGTTGAAACTGTGGAATTACTGTGAGGTTTAATATAATAATCATAGCAATAAAGATAGAAACTAGTATTAAGGGGTATTGCAGTGTCTTTAACAATCGTTGTTCTGACTTTCTATTCACTTTCATATAATTTACGGTTTCTTCTAGAACGTCTATAATATTGCCAAATCTTTCTGCCAAATATACTTGCATGACGATAGTATCGCTATAACCTATCAGTGATAATATTTGATTGCATGGTGCACCATTTGAAATTTCACTTAGAATGGTGGTACCTAATTGCTTATTTTTATATGTCATTTGAAGATTTAAAAATTGAAAACTTTGATACAGAGTGAAACCATATTTCAACAAATTACATAAATTTGAAAGTAAGTCGATTTGTTGGGCCTTACTTAATTGTCGCTTCTTAGAATGTAGTTTAAATGTATTTATCCATTGTAGTTTCACAAATGACACCTGCTTTTGTCATATCATCAAGTTTATCTTCTAAGTTCTTAAATGATGATGGTAATGAATGATTATGGGAAAAGAAATATCGGAGTTGTTGCTGAGATAGAATTTCACATACTAATTGTCGCTGTTGCTTAATAGTAGTTACAAGTCGTTGGTTTATAATTAAGTTAGTTGCCTGTATCAATTCTTGTACAGAAATGCCCATTTCTAATAGCCTTAAAATAGCACCTTTACAATCAGTTGCATGCAATGTAGTCAGAACAAGGTGACCACTTAAACTAGCCTGTATAACACACTTGGCAACATCTTTATCTCTGATTTCACCTATTAAAATAACATCAGGATCACATCTTAAAATAGCTTTAAACGAATTTACATAGTTAATGCCAGCTTTATCATTCACATTAATTTGGACGATACCAGGAATTTGCATCTCTACAGGATCCTCTATAGAAATTACATTTAAATTCAAGGCTTTATTCGCGTATGAGACCATTTGATACATTAATGTACTCTTTCCTGAACCAGTTGGCCCACTAAACAATAGTAATCCTTGTTTCTTATTCATGAGGTGTTTAAAATCATTGAATTTATAAGTTGATTTCTGTTGTTGAAAAAATTGAGGTACAATTCTGATAACACAACTTTCTTGGCCAAGTGACAATGGTAAAGTTGATATTCTCAAAAAATATATTTTATTGAAATGGTAACTATATCGACCGCTCTGTGCGACTTGCTGTGTAGAAACATCAAGCCCAGCTTGAAACTTCATATAAACTAATAACTTTTGATAAATGCTATTCCCAATTTGTTCATACTGCTCCAAGTTATCATTAATTCTAAATTTAATACTTACTTCATTTTTAACTGGAATAAAATGTACATCACTCGCTTTCATTTCTATCGCTTTATTAATTATTTCTTGAAATAGAATCTTCAAAAAAACACCTCCTACATATAATCACGTAGGAGGTGTTTTTATTACTTCAATTTAACCGTGTAAAAATGGATTTAATTGTTCATCATCAACCGTCGTATATGGACCATGTCCAGGGAATAAAGGTAAATCGCCTTCTAATTCAAATATTTTATCTTGAATAGAATCAACTAGCGTTTCATAATCACCTTTATATAAATCTGTACGTCCGATTCCATTATTAAATAATGTATCTCCAACAACTGCGAATTCATCGAACACATATGTTAAACTTCCTGGTGAATGTCCAGGTGTGTGTAACACATTAAACTTAAATCCTTCTATTTCTGTGTTACCTTCGTTTAACTTTTCAGGAGTTACCTTACTTGTAATAATTGGTAATCCATATTGCTTAAATTTATCTGCCCCATTTTTAACGGGATCTTTTAGAAAATCAAACTCTGCTTCATGCATATAAACCGGGACATCGAATCGATCAACTATATCATCGACTGCTCCGATATGATCAAAGTGTGCATGTGTTAATAAAATAGCTTTTAACGGTTTATTTATTTGGTTTAATTTTTTAATAATTTTTTCACTTTCACCTGAAGGGTCAATCAGAATAACAGCTTTGTCATTTTCGATGAAATACGTATTAGTATCAACTAAGCCTAAAGTTAAGCTTGAAATCCTCATAGGTTTTCACCACTATTTTCTAAATGTTTTTGTACTGATGTTAGTTTATCATTCATTTTTCTAGATTTGTCTCGTCGGTCATCAATACGGATATTTGTACAAACTCTACTTAAACCTTTATCAAAAGGTAATTCATGTATCACTTGCACAACTTCTAATACATCGCTTAATTCACCTTCAATTAGAGTATTCATTGGTGTTAATTGAAAATCAATTTTACCCATTGCTTTATATTCTTGAAGTTTTTTCTGAATATCTGCAATATATTTACTAACACTCGGACCTTCCGTTCCAACTGGAATAACAACCACATCAACAATAGCCATTATTTTACCCCCTCTTTATCTAATACATAGGTCTTGATTAATCCTGCTGCTCCTGTAATACCTGCATCATTACCTAATTTCGCTTGTACAATTTCAGTTTCAAATTGAGCAGGTGCAAATGTTAAATTATGATATTCTGTTTTAATATTTTCAATTAAAATAGGTCCTGCAGTAGACATTCCTCCACCTAGAACGATATATTTCGGATTACTTGTAACACTAATAATACTACATAAATATCCAATATAGTTTGCAACCTTTTCAGTAATGAAAATACAGAATTGGTCACCAGCTTTTGCCGCATCAAAAACAGCTTTTGCTGTAACCTTATTTTCTTTAATCAATTCTAATATAGAAGATCTAAACGTCAACTTCGGATAGTAGAAGTTAACTAAGTTAACAACGCCTGTCGCTGAAGCAACTGTTTCAATACATCCAGAACGACCACAATTACATTTAAATCGTTGATCGAAGTCTGCTCTAAAATGACCTATTTCTGCGCCAGAGCCATTATGACCATGTACGATTTCACCATTTGAAATAATTCCTCCACCTAGACCTGTACCAAGTGTGATGGCAACAACATCATCGGCACCTTCACCAGCACCTTTGTGTTTCTCCCCTAAAGCAGCTATGTTAGCATCATTATCTACATACACTGGACAATCAACGAATTGTTCAAAAATCTCACGTACATTAACTTTTTCTGGCCAATATAAGTTTACTGCTCCATTTACTGTACCTTTTTCAAAGTCAACAGGACCTGGTACACCAATACCTACGCCAAGTACATTTGAAAAATTATAATTATTTTCATTTACTTTTTCAACAAACGAATCATAAATTCCTTTCAAAAGTGTATATCCTGTACTATCAGATGTATCAGTGTGAATAGACCATTTATGTAATTGTTCTAATTCAGGTGTGAAAATACCTAATTTACAAGTCGTCCCGCCTACATCAGCTGCTAAAATAATTTTTGTCATTTCTGTTCATTCCTTCTCTGATTAATTATCAACGTACATTTCAAATATTCTTCCTTAGATAACAGTTCATATTGATACAATGATGAAATCTCCTGTTGAATCATTTCGTACATATCTTCTGGATTTTTAAAATATATTAGAAATCCGTAACTTTTCAATAACTGTTGTACATCATAAAAGTTATTTATTTTTCGACTCATTTGATTTAGTCAACTCTTTTTCTAAGTTAATATAATCTGTATTTTTAGGGTCTGCATTTAATGCTTTACGCACATATTTTAATGCTTTTTCATCATCATTTAATGAACGATTTGCTATCGCTAACTCAAAATTTAATAAACCTGATTTAGGAAACATTCTAAGTCCTCGCTCCCATTCTGTCATACCTTCAGACTTAGAATTGATAGTAGCCATAATCATACCACTTAAATAATATGTTTGATCATCGGCATAATTTTTATTTATTGTCTGCTTCACAATATTTTGAGCATTATCATAATTACCACTAGTCATATCATCTTTGATCAATTTATTATAAATATTATCTTCTTTAATTGTAAAAATTCTAATTTGAAGTGCAATAAATATAACAAGCATACCAATTAGTAAAATCCAAAAAATATTACGATTCACTTTATAGTAATAGCCAATTAAAGTTATTAATAAACCACCAATGAATCCTCCAATATGCGCCACAATATTTATATTTGACATAAACAGAGAAACACCAACTAATATCACTAATGCAATTAATAACTGTCCCAACATTTTTTTGTTAAATGTTTTTGAAACATACATCATCGCAAAAATTGATCCAATCAGACCAAATATAGCACCACTAGCCCCAACTGAAATTGTAGTCGTATTAAATGATAGTGATACAAAGTTTCCAAACAACCCTGCAATAAAGTATACAGTTAACATCCGCCATGAACCAATAATTGCTTCGACTATTTTACCAAAAATAAATAATGAAAGCATATTCATAAGTATATGTTCAAAACTAAAATGTAAAAACATCGATGTAACAATTCGATACCATTCACCATGTACGACATTAAAATGCACTAACCCGCCAACATCTAATAATTTTACATCCGAAAAATTATTTAAATATAAAATCATACATAACCATATTAAGACATTTACAAATATTATTGTGTATGTTGCCGGTGAAAATTTCTGCATATATTTATCTAAAAAGTTATCGGTTAATACTTTGCGTTTATAGAACATATATGTCTTTTTATCATTATCTTCTGAAATAAGTCTAGCCAAAAATATATTCGGCATATGCTTTATCAAATCTTTTGTGTGTCTTATAACATTGAATTTAATTCTAATTGGCGAAACTTCATTTAATTGTTCTTCTGAAAATTCCGATTCTGTAAAATAATAAAATTCAAAACTTTGTGGTTCGAAAGAAATAAAATTTGCTATTTCATCTTTGTGTTCAAGCACTTTCGCTTTGTCAAAACGTATTTCTTGGGTAGACTTGATATGTTGTTTAAAAATGACTACTTGTTTTTTTCTTTTATGGGCTAACCAAATTTCTTGGTCATCTTTTTCCCTACTGACAATATCAAAATTCAAGTACCTAATCCAATAATATATTGTTTTCCAAAATTGTTTGTCTATGTTCATTTAGTCCTCCACTATGCTGATTGATATATAATCAATTTATCGACTGGTTGATCGAATGATTCCGGTTCAAATGATGTTATTTGAAAATCGTATAATAAGCTTATTGTCTTTGTCTGATAATTAGCTAAAAACCTGTCGTAATAGCCACCACCATACCCAATTCTATATCCATCGTCTTGAAATCCAACACCAGGAACAACAATTAAATCTAGGTTATTCGTTGTTTCACCTTTTGAAGTTGGATAGTAAATCCCCTTATTATCGACATCAATATCTTTGAGATTAAATATTTCTTTAAAAGTCATTTGATGATTTAAATAATCCATTTTCGGTACAAAAATACGTTTATGATCCATTAAGGCTTGTTCAATAATAGAAAAAGTATCTACTTCATGATTAAAAGAAAGAACTAGCGCAATTGCGTTTGCTTCTTTGTATTCTTCAGTTGCAAAAAATTGATTTCTTAACCATGTGTCTGCTTTTCGCTTTTCAGCTTTATTAAAATTCTTCATTTTATGTAAAATGTATTTTCTAATCTCATTTTTAGTCACATTATCACCCACTTTATTCAATTCTATTATATCGTTAATAACAATACATGTCATTATGTTGTCATGATGAATTATGCGACAATTCTAAAATTTATTATTTCAATTGAAAATCTTTTATCATTTCATACGTGTGCATAATTAAAAAGGTGAAACCTCTTATTTTGAGATTTCACCTTTTTTATTGTTAATTTAAATTTAATTTTAATGATTATTTTGTTTCACGGTGTAAAGTTTGTTTGTTTTCACGTGAACAGAATTTCTTCATTTCAACACGTTCTGGATTATTTCTTTTGTTCTTAGTTGTAATGTAGTTTCTGTCACCACATTCCGTACAAGCTAAAGTTACGTTTACGCGCATGGTTATTCCTCCTTATCATTTCTAAATACGACTTTATTATTATACCAACATCTATAATATTTGCAAAGTTAAAATTTTACAACCATGCGCTACACAATCGTCAGGTTAAATTTTATTTGTCTTTGTCTTTATTTTTATCATCTTTACCTAACTGCTTAAAGTAGTAGTTAATTACATCTCTACCTAAGTCTCCACCTGTTAACCATGGTGGTGGTACAGGCTGATTTGTATATACAATTGAAAACGCTAATTTTGGATCATCAATTGGCGCGTATCCTATATAAGTAGAGTTAACTCTTGGCTCTCCGTTTTGGAACACTTCAGCGGTACCCGTTTTACCAGCAGTAGGTACTACTGTATCTTTAAAACTAACATATCCAGTACCATCTTTATCATTAAATGCCATTTTGAATCCTTCTTGAATTTGTTTGATTTCCTTTTCAGTATTATTAACCTTGTTCAAGACAGTGCCATTAATTTTCTTCTTGAGTGGACCAACCTCATCTTTATTAGTTGATTCATGAATCGTTAATCCAATGTGTGGCTGTATTCTATAACCATCATTCGCTATAGTTGAAACATATTGTGATAATTGTAATGGTGTATAGGTATCATATTGACCAATTGATAAATCTAGATAATTACCTGGATTATTTGTTAATGGTTCGATTTGACCTCTTGTTTCATTTGGTAAATCTATCCCTGTTTTCACACCTAAGCCTACTTGATTTAATCCTCTTCTAAGCTTTTGGGCAGGTGAACTTATATCTGAAGGTAAAGCCATACCAGAATAATAAGGGTCTCCCGCTAATTTTAATGCTGTTTTAAACATATATACGTTTGATGAATGCATCAAAGCTTGCTTATCATTAATAGATACATGCCCGTTTTTATTGAAGTATGATCGTTTTGTCAAACCACCTTGGAAATGTAATGGTTCATCGACCATTGTTTCTCCAACTTTGATAGCTTTATTCTGATAACCAGCTAATAATGTTCCACCTTTTACAGAAGATCCAACCGCAAATTGAGAAGTAAACGTACCAATGTCATAATCAGTCATTTTACCACTCTTATTAATCTGCTTTCCGGCAAGCGCAAGAATGTCTCCATTTTTAGGATTTTGTACAACCATCATAGCATTATCCATATCTTTTGCACCTTGGCTGCGAAGCTTCTTAATTTGTTTATCTAATAATGCTTCTACTTCTTTTTGAAGATCTATATCGATCGTTAATTTCAAATCTTGACCGCGAGCGCCAGGATTTAACACTTCTGAAGATGTAACTTTACCAGATTTGTCCGTTGTGTATTTCATTTCTTTCTTCTTACCACGCAATACATCTTCATATTGATATTCTAGGTAAGATTTTCCAACACGATCATTGCGTGAATATCCTTTGGATAAGTAATGTTCTGTCAATTCTTTTGGAATACCTTCAGCAGGTGTCGATACATCTCCGAATATACCTCTTAAAGTATCGCCATATGGATATTTTCTATCCCAATCCATAGACGTGTTAACACCTGGTAATTTGGAAAGTTGCTGAGAAACTGCTGCATACTCTTTTTCACTGACATCTTCATTTTTTATCATTTGTGGATCTAAAACTGTTCCTGCATTCATCTCTCGAAAAATAGCTAAAACTTGTAAATCTTTAGAAGACAATTCATCTAATTGTGATTTTCCGATTTTCGATAACAGTTGTTTATCATATTGATCTTGTTTAATACTTCCATCTGCTAACATAGCTTGTTCTTTTGTCATCATTGCTTTTGCTTTTTTAGGATGCAACTGAATCCAGAAATCTTTCTTATCACGTTCTGTAATTTTCTTAGTATCCATCTTGATTAGCTTTGATAACTTTTCAGCCGTATCCAACATTTCCGATTGTGTTGTTTTTCGACCCCTAGTATATGTAATAGCCATTTTAGAAGCATTATCAACTAAAACTTTCCCATTTCTGTCTAAAATACGACCTCTTGGCACAGACTCATTCACTGTAATGTTTTCATCATTTTTTATAATTTGTTTATAATGTGAGCCTTGTGCGATTTGTAAATAACCTAAACGTAGTACTAGTACTGCAAAAATAAATACAATCACACCAAATATAAAGTTAATTCTCTTGTTAATTGTATTTTGAACGATTTCATCATTTGATTTTTCTTTTAGTCTTTTTAACAAAACTACCTACCTCTATTCAAAGTCTTTCACTTTAAATCATATATGAATTTAGAAATTATTTCTATCTTTTTGACAAAAAAATAACGGTCTCATTTAAGAGACCGAACAAGTAATCATACTTTATTTTGTTGCATTATATAATTCGTCAACTTTTTCCCAGTTAACTACATTCCAAAATGCGCCAATGTAGTCAGGGCGTTTATTTTGATATTTTAGGTAATAAGCGTGTTCCCATACGTCTAAACCTAAAATAGGTGTTTTACCCTCAGTTAATGGATTATCTTGGTTTGGTGTAGTCACAATTTCTAACTGGCCATTGTTTACGACTAACCAAGCCCAACCTGAACCAAAGCGTGCAGCTGCTTTGTCAGCAAATTCTTTTTTAAATTCTTCTAAAGAACCCCATTGTTCTTTAATTTTTTCTACTACAGTACCTTTTTCTTCTGAGTTTGGTGAAAGTAACTCCCAGAATAATGAATGGTTTAAATGTCCACCGCCATTATTACGTACAGCAGTTTGGATGTTAGCTGGTACACTGTCTAAATTAGCAACAATTTCTTCAATAGATTTAGATTCTAAATCTGTACCTTCTACTGCAGCATTTAATTTCGTAACATACGTGTTATGATGTCTGTCATGGTGAATTTCCATAGTTTCTTTGTCAAAATGTGGTTCTAATGCATCAAATGCGTATGGTAATTTTGGTAATTCAAAAGCCATAAATAATCATCCTCCTAAAATGTCTGTAAGTAAATAATAACAAGCAGTGACTGGTTCAACAAAGAATTTGCTTAAATTCTACTACTTATTATTTTCTCTACTCATTTAATATAACTCAAATCAAAAATAATTAAACATTTTGTATATAAAAAGTTAACAGATTTGCCATAAAATCATACGAACGGAGTATGAAATGAACCATTATCTTCTATAATTTAAAAAATGAGATTTATGCATACATCTGACCAAATGTGCATAAATCTCATTTCTTTATATTAATCTTGGCAAGACTCACATACACCATAAACTTCAAGTTTGTGTTTGTGAATATTAACACCAGGTAGTGATAACTTTATCTGATCTATTGGACAATAATCTATTACCTTTGTATCTCCACACTTTTCACAGATAAAATGATGATGATGATGGTTTGTACAAGCGATTCTAAACTTCATTTCACCATCAAGTTCTGTATTTTCAATAATCCCTAAATCTTTAAATAAGTGCAGGTTTCTATATATTGTGTCGAATGAAATTCCAGGATAATTTTCATCCATAACTTGTTGTATATACTTTGCGTTTATATACTTATCTTCTTCGACAAAAATATCTAACATATCTTTACGTTTATCTGTATATTTTAAACCGTTCTCTTTTAAAATTTTAATAGCATCATTTGTATTCATTGATATTAGCTCCCTTTTTAAACTTCATTCGCATTTTCTGATAAGCCATTGTAATCATAAGTAAAATAACAAGTAGAACTACAATTACACCACCCGGAGAAATGTCCATATAGAAAGCTAGGACTAAGCCTAATATTACTGATAATTCACCTAAAAATACACTTAGTAATATCAATTGCTTAAAACTTTTTGTTATTCGCATACTTATTGCAATTGGTAACGTGATTAACGCACTTACTAACAGTATCCCTACAACACGCATTGAGGCAGAAATAACCATCGCTACAATAACAATAAATAAAAATTGAATCCATTTAGGAATGCCAATGACTTTACTATATTCCTCATCAAATGACAATATAAATAATTCTTTATAAAACAATGTAATAAACAGAACAACTATGATGGCAATGACAATAATCGTTGTTAAATCACTTATATTCACTGCGCTTATTGAGCCAAATAGCAATCCAACAATTTCTTGATTGAACCCATCAGCTAATGAAATGAAGATTGCACTCAAGGCGATACCAGCACTCATTATAATTGGAATAGCAATTTCTTGGTAAGCAGTGTATGACGTTCTTAATTTTTCAATTAGAAGCGCACCTACTATTGCGAATAAGATTCCAAACCACATTGGATTAATAAATACTAGTGTTGGCATAATAGTAAGTAAAAACATACCGAAGGATATACCACCTAAAGTTACATGACTTAGAGCATCAGCTATAAGTGATAGTCGTCTAACAACGATAAAAGCACCGATTAGAGGCGCAATAAAACCTATCAAGATACCACTAATTAAAGAGTACCTCATAAAATCAAAATTCAATAATGCATCTATCAATTGTGACACGCCTTTCCATTTTAAATAAACTCAAATCTTTATTAATTACAACATTCTCGATTATGCTGATGATCGACAAAACGTACAGGATGTCCATAAATTTTTGAAATTTCAACTTCATCAAGTGATTTAAACTCATCAGTTGTACCATGGAAATGCAAATGCTTATTTAAACATGCTACTTCAGTTGCAGTATCTGCTACAACACCGATATCATGAGTAACTAAGATAATGGTGATACCTTCTTGTTTTAATTGATCTAAAGTATTATAAAATTCACTTACATGTTTTGCATCAATACCATTCGTTGGTTCATCAAGTACTAATACTGCAGGTTCTGAAATCAATGCTCGAGCAATCATTACACGTTGTTGTTGACCACCTGATAATTCTGCTATATTTTTATGAATTAAATCACTTATATTCAGTCTTTCTAGTACTTTAATCACTTTTTCATTATCTTTGCTATTAAATGTTTGGAAAAGACGTTTTGTCTTTGTTAATCCGCTTAAAACAACTTCTTTAACACTTGCTGGGAAACCTGAATTAAAGGCATTTGCTTTTTGTGATACATAGCTTAATTTAATTGATGTTTTCTTATTTTTAAAATCAATACCTTCAACAAAAATCTCACCACTTTGTAAAGGTAATAACCCTAGAATCAACTTCAATAATGTTGATTTACCAGCACCATTTGGTCCAACAATTGCTAAAAATTCACCTTTATTTATTTTAATGTTTATATTTTCTAACACTTTTTTATGATCATAGTAGTAATTGACATTTTTCAATTCAAAGACTGGTGTCATCGTATTCTCACCTCGCATTCAACTATACAACTCCTAGTAACATATGTAAACAGTAATGTTTACGACTCAAAATTAGACAAAATAAAGAGATATGCCCCCTTCAAGTTTTATTTATCGCATTTCTTGAAGAGAGCATTATCATTTTATTGTTGCATAACCTTATTTTTTAATTCTGGGTCAAATTGCTGTTGTTTTAACATTTCAATTTCAAGTTTATATGGCGGTTTTTTATTTTTCTTATCTTCACCAACATAAGGTGTTTCTAAGATTTTCGGAATATCTTTAAAACTATCATGATGCACAATGTAATTTAATGCATCAAAACCAATGTAACCGAAGCCAATATTTTCATGTCGGTCTTTTTGAGCGCCACGGTCATTTTTAGAATCATTGACATGAACAACTTTGATTCTGTCGACTCCAATAATTTTATCAAATTCATTTAATACGCCATCAAAGTCCTCTTTCACATTATATCCAGCATCATGCGTATGACATGTATCAAAACATACTGATAAACGTTCGTTATTATGAACTCCATCAATAATACGTGCTAACTCTTCAAACGAGCGACCAATCTCTGTACCTTTACCTGCCATCGTTTCAAGCGCAATACGTACATTATTGTCATTCGTTAAAACTTCATTTAATCCTTCAATAATCTTATTAATTCCGGCATCAACACCAGCTCCAACATGCGCACCTGGATGTAATACAATATCTTTAGCGCCTATAGCTTGCGTTCTTTCAATTTCTTGTTGCAAGAAATCTACACCAAGATTAAACGTTTCTGGTTTGGTTGTATTTGCAATATTAATGATGTATGGTGCATGAACAACAATATTAGATAAGCCATATTTTTCCATCACTTCATGACCTTTAGTTATATTTAAATCTTCAATACTTTTACGGCGCGTGTTTTGAGGTGCACCAGTATAAATCATAAATGTTGTTTCACCATATTCATGCGCTTCTATAGCAGAACCTTCTAACATCTTTTTACCACTCATTGAAACATGTGATCCTAATAACATAAAACACACCTAACCTTTTTTGTTTTGCTTACGTTTTTGTCTATTTTGCTGCTTACTAAATTGCTTACGCTCTTGACGTTTCATTTTTTCAACTTCTTGTTTAAATTTCTTCTTATAACCTGGTTTAACTTTGTTTTTAATTTTACTTCGAACTTTGTTCTTCACTTGATTAGTTAAATGGTCATCTTTGCGCATTCTTGCTTGACGCTGATTGTGCGCTTTAACTTCTTTTAACTCACCATCTTTAATATCAACAGTATTGAATACAAAACCGCGATCTTCTATTAATGAAATATTGTGTTCTTCATCAGGACTATAAAGCGTAATTGCTACACCTTTATAATTCCCACGACCAGTTCGTCCGACTCTATGCGTAAAGAAGTCAATATCATTTGGCACATCAAAATTGATGACATGACTAACACCTTCAATATCAATACCACGAGATGCTAAATCGCTGGCAATAACGTATTGGAATTCTAAATTACGTATACGTTTCATTTGTTGTTTACGTTCACGTGGCGTTAAACCACCATGAATCATACCAACTTTAATACCAGCTTCATTTAGTGAACGTGCTAAATCATTTGCATTATCTCTACTATTGCAGAAAATAATACATAAGTATGGATTTAGTATATCAATTAAATTTAAAGTTTTTTCAACTTTAGCTGCACCTTTAGTAGGTATTAAAAAGAATTCGATGTTCTTTTTATTTTGTTTTTTACTGTCGACAGCTACATATTCTGGATGACTTAAATATTTATTTAAAAATGGTTGTAACTGTTGTGGAATTGTAGCACTAAACACCGCAATATTTGCATTATCTTCCAATCTTGCAGCAATGTAATCTACATCTTCAATTAATCCTAAGTCAATCATAAGATCCGCTTCATCAATAACTAAATATGATGCTAAGTGCACATGTAAATGTCCCGTTTTAGCTAAGTCATTAATTCTAGTAGGGGTGCCTATAATCAATTGTGGTTGTGCATTACAACGTTGTCTATCTTTCTCTATATCTGTACCACCAATAAAAACTTTAACTGAAACACCAGCTTTAAATTGGCTTAAATGGTTCGCTGCATCGTATAGTTGTTGTGCAAGTTCTCTTGTTGGTGCAACTACGATTGCTTGTGGTTCTTTTATTTCACTATCAATTAACTGCATTAATGGTAATAAAAATGCATGAGATTTCCCTGTACCCGTTTGAGATTGACCAATTAAATTTGTTCTCTTTAGTATTCTTGGAATAATTCGATTCTGAATTTCAGTTGGTTTTTCAAAATTAAGGTCTTTCACAGCGTCAATTAAACTAGATTCTAGATTAAATTGTTCGAATGGATGTTTTGCCATGATTTGGCCTCCTTATATGTTCATCTTTACTATTATAAAGTATAAATGTGCTATTTTAAATAAAAATATTAAAACCTCGAAATTTCAAAATTTAGAAATCCCGAGATTTTAGTTTAAATATATTGAAATGGATCTGTATTAATTGTAGATGCTTCAACATCTATATTTATTTTTTCTGTATTGAACCAATTCATTAGTAACGTTTTTAAACCTTCTTTCATCACATATTCGCTGTAATGATTAATATCAATTAAATTCACACCATGAATTTTAGCATCTAAGGCATCATGATGTTTAATATCACCTGTAACAAAGACATCTGCGCCTTGTTGGACAGCTTGATATTCATATCCAATACCTGAACCACCAATAATTGCAATACGTTTAATTTTCTGATTAGACTCACCAACAAAACGGACACTTGGGATATTTAATTTAGATTTAATATCAGCTGCGAAATCTTCCAATGTCATTTGATTATCCACTTCTGCCATAACGCCAAGTCCATAAAGGGATGTTTGTTTTATCTCAATAAAATCAAATACCGGTGTTTCATATGGATGGTATTGTTTAATTAATTGCTCAGCCCTTGACTTTTGATATGCATCTATCATAAATTCAATTTTAACTTCATCTACATATTCAATTTTATCAATTTGTCCTATTGTTGGATTAGCTTCACCAACTGGTTTGAATTGCCCTCTTCCTTCACTTTCAAAGAAACAATATTCATAATTACCTTCTTGCGCTAATCCATTTTCACTAAGCTTATCTTTAAATGGTCCAACATTATCCTTAGGTATATATGTTTGAACTTTATAGTATACATCTTGTTGATTATTTATTATTGAAATGTTCTTCAAACCCATCGCCTTCGCCAACATCATATTGACACCATACGGATTTACATCTAAATTTGTATGCATCGCTATTAAATTAATGTCATGTTGAATTAGTTTTCTAATGATCAAACCATAACCATTAGCTTTTAATGATGTTACGCCTTTAAAGATTAGAGGATGATGACTAATAATAGTATTATAACCTTTTTCGATTGCTTCATTTACTACTTCCAACGTGCAGTCTAATGCTGTTAAAACACCAGTAACTTCAACATCTTCATCACCTATTAACAATCCTACATTATCCCAAGATTCAGCAGTACTAAATGGCACATGATGATCTAACAATGTCATTAAATCAGCTATTTTCATTACTATAACACCCTTTCAATTACAGCAATTTCGTCATTAATTTGAGCTAAACGTTGATGATGTTGTTCAGTATTGAGTTTCGATTTAATATGATAAAGTGCTTCTAACTCTCTTTGCCATTTTTTTATAAAATATTCATTTTTGTTGTTCAGCAATTTTGGTCCGAATTTCAATTCATCAGATGATAGCTCTATTAATTGTGTAGAATATTCTGCTACAACAATTTCATAAATATGGCCTTTTTCTTCCATTATTATTTCATCAATTATTTCATAATTCAATTGTTGTAATGTTTGTCTTAAATTTTCAGTTTGGATATTACTTTGTAAAATCAACCTTGGATGTTGACTTAACTTATCTTGCCCATCTTTTAAAATTTTAGCAATAAGTGGTCCGCCCATACCACAAATTGTGATATTATCGATTACGTCCTCAGGATGAATAACACTTAAGCCATCCCCTAAACGTACATCAATTCTATCTACTAATTGGTTTGCAGCTACATTTTTCACAGCAGCTTGAAAAGGGCCTTGAATAACTTCTCCAGCAATACCGCATTCGCATAAATGGTTTTGAATTGCATAGATTGGCAAATAAGCATGATCTGAGCCAATATCCGCGATTGTACCTTGTTTTAAAAATCGACTTACCGTCGTTAATCGGTTATTTAACGAAATCATTTTATTCTCCTTTATGAAAAAAGAGGTTGAACATTATTCAATGTACCAACCTCACTCAAGTTAAATCTTAATCTAAAAATAAATAAGCGCTTATTCATGTCTTGGTATCAATCATTAAAATTGATATAAATTAATCCATAAAGTCTTTCAAACGTTTACTACGACTTGGATGTCTTAATTTTCTAAGTGCTTTTGCTTCGATTTGTCGAATACGTTCACGTGTAACACCGAAAACTTTACCAACTTCTTCAAGTGTTCTTGTTCTGCCGTCATCAAGACCAAATCTTAATCGTAATACATTTTCTTCTCTATCAGTTAATGTATCAAGCACATCTTCTAATTGCTCTTTTAATAATTCATAAGCTGCATGATCTGAAGGACTTTGTGCTTCCTGATCCTCAATAAAGTCTCCTAAATGACTATCATCTTCTTCACCAATTGGTGTTTCTAATGAAACAGGTTCTTGCGCAATTTTTAAAATTTCACGAACTTTTTCTGCTGGTAAATCCATTTCTTCACCAATTTCTTCTGGTGCTGGATCTCGACCTAAGTCCTGTAATAATTGACGTTGAACACGAATTAATTTATTAATTGTTTCTACCATATGCACAGGGATACGAATCGTACGTGCTTGGTCAGCAATTGCACGAGTGATTGCTTGTCTAATCCACCATGTTGCATATGTTGAAAACTTAAATCCTTTGTTAAAGTCAAATTTTTCAACAGCTTTAATAAGACCCATATTACCTTCTTGGATTAAATCAAGGAATAACATACCACGACCTACGTATCTTTTAGCAATACTTACAACTAAACGTAAGTTCGCTTCTGCAAGTCTTGATTTTGCTACTTCATCACCTTGTTCAATACGTTTGGCTAATTCGATTTCTTCTTGTGCACTTAATAAGTTAACACGCCCAATTTCTTTAAGGTACATACGAACTGGGTCATTTATTTTAACACCTGGAGGGGCACTAAGATCACTTGGATTCAGTTTCTCGTCAGTATCTGAACTATCTTTTTCATTAACTAGTGAAATATCATTATCATTTAATTGATCAAAGAAATCATCCATTTGATCAGAGTCGATATCAAAATTCTGAAGTTTTTCAGCAATTTCTTCATGACTTAAATGACCCTCTTTTTTACCTTTTTCAATTAATTGCTTCTTAACATCTTCTAATGTTAATGTCGGATCAATTGTTTGTTTTTTAATTTTAACTGTATTATCAGACATGAAACGGCCTCCCGATTTTAAATATGAACATTCGAAATTTATTCAATATTGCTATTTTAAACTAAATTCTTAATTAATTCATCCATATTTTTAATTTTATTTTACAAATTGGAACTAATCCCAATATTTATTTTTCAATAGTGTTGTTTAAATGCGGTAACTATCATTTACCCTTATACATTTTGACATAATCATTATTCGTATTATTCTTTAAAATCACATGCTACATGCGTTCTTTATTCTTAGCAACAATTTGCTGTAAATAGTATTTTTGTAATTCTACATCGCCAATCCTTGTAGCTTCCCTTAATTTATGATTCAATGACTCAATTGTTTCTTGTCCTTTTTCATTAATAACATTGACATAATCATCAATTTCATTTTCATATGGTTCGTCATTCAAATTATATTGTTCTAAGCTAATTAGTGTTTCTCTCAACTCATTTGAATTAACATACTGCACAGCATCACTGATATTATATTGATCATTTTCCGCATAAAAATCATGTAAGACTTCGAATACATATTTAAAATGCTGATTTGTGAAGTTATCCTTATCAACACTTTCATAATAATTTAAAAATGTATCTTTATCTCTCATTAAATGTTTTAAAAATGCTCGCTCCGCTTTTTCTTGACGGCTCAAATTGTCAAATTGTGCCATACCAATTGGCTCAGGTTCAATATAACCGCCATACTCATCTTCTGGATAATAATTGGCTGGTGCTTGATTGAATTGTATTTCGTTAGCTAATTGCTCAGGACTAACATTGAAAAATGGTGCAACATCATTTATAGCCTTTTGTTGCAAAATCGATGATTTCATAAGCGAAATATCATGACTTAGTTCTTTCAAATAACGTTCATATGAAAGGTCATTATGTGCAATTTCATCTTTTAATATACTCACTTTATAATGTGCAAATGACTTTTTGTCATTTTTTACAAAAGCAGTAAATGCGTCGTTGCCATACTTACCAATGTATTCATCAGGATCCATGCCAGATGGCAATTGTATAACAAATACATTTAGCCCTTGCTGTAATAAATGTTGACCTGTTTTAAGTGTTGCTTCACTACCCGCAAAATCCCCATCAAACATTAATGTTATATTTGATGTTAACTTTCGTATAAAGGTAATATGTTCATCTGACAACTGTGTACCCATTGTTGCAACAACGTTTTTCAAGCCAGCAGTATCCGATTTTATAACATCCATAAAACCTTCTAGTAATACAATTTCATCTAATTTTCTAATTGATTTACGTGCTTTATCTAAGTTATATAACAACTTTCTTTTTTGAAAGATAGGCGTTTCAGGACTATTTAGGTATTTTGGTTCTTGACCGGTATATGTTCGACCTGAATATCCAACAATTCTTCCTTGCGCATTTTTCAAAGGAAACATAATACGATTTCGAAATCTATCGTAATAACTGAAATTTTCTTCGTTACGTGATAATAATCCGGCTTCATATGCTAATTCAATATCGTAACCCTTTTTTTGAAGAAAATCATGACAAAAATGTGAGCTATCGGGTGCAAAGCCAATGCCTCGCTCTTTAATAAGCGCATCTGTAAAACCACGTTCTTGTAAGTATGTTAATGCTTGTTCGCCTTCGACTGTCTTTGTTAAAGCGTAATAATAAAATTCTTGTATTAACTCATGCATTTCAATCATTTGTAAATCATCAGAAGCAATTTGAACATTTGAGTTAGATTGTGTTGCCTCAATATCTACAGCAACATTAACTCTATCACCTAATTCTTTAACCGCTTCAACAAATGATATGTCTTTAATTTCTTGAGTAAATTGAAAAACATTGCCACCTTTTTTACAACCAAAACAATGACAAATTTGTTTATCTTCAGAAACTGTAAATGAAGGTGTCTTTTCATCATGAAAAGGACACAAACCTATATAATTGCGTCCTCTCTTTTCTAATTTTACATATTCACTTACCAAGTCTAAAATGTCGGTTTTATCTTTTATTTCATTAATAATCGATTGATCTATTCGCAAATTAAATCACCTATTAAGCATTAGTTATACTATTATACCTAATTTTCGACAAAAATGAAATCATTTCGATTTATTTTGTTCAATATAATGGATTATATCGTTTGCTGTTTCTTCGATTGCTTTTTGAGAAACATCAATGACAGGACATCCAATTTCACTTACGATTTCTTCAAAGTAATTCAATTCTTCTTGAATTCGTGCTTCTGTTGCATATCGAGCTGTGTCACCTAGTCCTAATTGTTTTAGTCGCTCTTTTCTAATGCGATTTAATTTTTCTTCACTTATTTTAAGTGCGATACATTTCTTTGGATCAATATCATATAAGCCATCTGGCGGTGTCACTTCTGGTACAATCGGTACATTCATAACTTTGTAACTCTTATGCGCTAAATACTGAGATAATGGTGTCTTTGAAGTTCTCGAAATACCAAGTAAAACAATATCAGCTTTAGGTAATCCTTTAGGATCTTTACCATCATCATATTTAACTGCAAACTCTATCGCATCAATTTTCTTGAAATATGCATCATCTAATCTATGAACGATACCTGGCTCATTATAAGGTTTTTCTTCAACCGAAGCTGATAATAAATCCATTAATGGCCCCATGATATCGACAGACTTCAATTGGAATTCTGCTACTTTCTCACTCATATATTGCTTCATTTCAGGTTTAATAAGTGTATAAACAATGATAGCATTTGTATCTTTTGCAACTTGAATCACTTCATCAACATCTTCAAAAGATTCAATATATGGATATCTTAATAATTCATTTTTACATTGCTTAGGATTGAATTGTGAAATACCTGCCCTAGCAACTAACTCTGCCGTTTCACCTATAGAATCTGAAGCTACGATAATTTTAATTTTTTCCATTACTTCTCACCTATTCTTTATATAATGCTACTAATAACTTAGCTATTGTTGTTTTGGAAATTCTTCCAATTACTTCATACTTTTGATTATCTTTTTTTCTTACAATTGGAATCGAATCAATTTCTTTTTCAATCATTCTATCTGCTGCGTATATGACTAATTCGCTTTCCTCTAAATAAGTGACATTAGGCATACGTGTCATATTTACACTGATAGGTACTGTATGAATATCTGCTCCAATCATTGAAGCTCTTAATAAATCTTTTCTTGAACACACACCAACAAAATCGTTATCTTCATTAATAATAAATAATGTACTTACATCTTCTAAAAAAATTGTACAAATAGCGTCATAAACTGTTGTATTCTCTCTTAGCACAACAGGTTGAGACATATAGTCCTTAACCTCAAATTGTCGAAGTTTTTCATTAAAAAATTTACCTTTTGATTTACCTGAATAATAATATCCAACTCGGGGACGCGCTTCTAAAAAACCTGACATTGTTAATATCGCTAAATCTGGTCTAAGCGTTGCTCTTGTTAAATTCAACTTATCTGCTATTTGTTCACCAGTAATGGGTCCTTTAGTTTTAACAATTTCGATGATTCGTTCTTGTCTTTGACTGAGTTCTATAGGTCTTCACCCCTTTTTTATTCACTTATTATTATACCGATATTTCTTTCATGTCACAAACACATTAATTTTACTTGCCTTTAAATAATCTATCAATTAGAATAAACGTACAGCGAGTTAAGGATAGTGTAAGCTTAACAATAAGATTGGCGCAACGAATCATTTTAAAATAAAAGCGAGTGACTACACTAATTTGGGTGGAACCGCGGGTTAAATACGTAACTTATTTTGTATTATATACAATTTAAAATATTAACTCGTCCCATGGAAGTAAAGCATATTTACTATGCTGTTATTTTCCATGGGGCGTTTTCATGTATGAGGAGAGGTAATTATGGCAAAAGATATGGATACAATTGTTTCATTAGCAAAACACAGAGGTTTTGTGTTCCCTGGTAGTGATATTTACGGTGGTTTATCAAACACATGGGATTATGGTCCTTTAGGTGTTGAATTAAAGAATAATGTTAAAAAAGCTTGGTGGCAAAAATTCATTACACAATCACCGTTTAACGTTGGTATCGATGCTGCAATCTTAATGAATCCAAAAGTATGGGAAGCTTCAGGACACTTAAACAACTTCAACGACCCAATGATTGATAATAAAGATAGTAAAATTCGATATCGCGCTGATAAATTAATTGAAGATTATATGCAAGATGTTAAAGGTGATGAAAACTTCATTGCCGATGGTTTAAGTTTTGAACAAATGAAAAAAATTATTGACGATGAAGGTATTGTTTGTCCTGTAAGTAAAACTGCTAACTGGACTGAAATTCGCCAATTCAATTTAATGTTTAAAACATTCCAAGGTGTAACTGAAGATTCTACAAATGAAATTTTCTTACGTCCTGAAACAGCACAAGGTATTTTTGTAAACTATAAAAACGTGCAACGTTCAATGCGTAAAAAATTACCATTTGGTATCGGTCAAATTGGTAAATCATTCCGTAATGAAATCACTCCAGGTAACTTCATTTTCAGAACAAGAGAATTTGAACAAATGGAACTTGAATTCTTCTGTAAACCTGGAGAAGAAATCGAATGGCAAAATTATTGGAAAACTTTTGCAAGTGACTGGTTAACAAGCTTAAATATGAGCAGTGAAAATATGCGTTTACGTGATCATGATGAAGATGAATTATCTCATTACTCAAATGCAACAACTGATATTGAATATAAATTCCCATTTGGTTGGGGTGAGTTATGGGGTATCGCAAGTCGTACAGACTTCGACTTACGTAAACATGCTGAACACTCTGGTGAAGATTTCAGATACCATGATCCAGAAACGAACGAAAAATATATTCCATATTGTATCGAGCCATCACTTGGTGCAGATCGTGTAACATTAGCTTTCTTATGTGATGCATATGATGAAGAAGGCGTTGAAGGTAGTAAAGATGCACGTACAGTTTTACACTTCCATCCTGCATTAGCACCATATAAAGCAGCGATTTTACCTTTAAGTAAGAAATTATCTGGCGAAGCGATTAAGATTTTTGAGCAATTAAGTTCTAAATTCTCAATCGATTTCGAGGAATCACAATCTATCGGTAAAAGATACCGTCGTCAAGATGAAATCGGTACACCTTATTGTGTAACATTCGACTTTGATTCATTAGAAGATAATCAAGTTACAGTACGTGACAGAGATTCAATGGAACAAGTTCGTATGCCAATCTCAGAGTTAGAAGCTTTCTTAACTGAAAAAACAAAATTCTAATTAAAAAGACTCTCCACCATATGTGGTGGCTATATAATTTATAAAAAGAGATACTGGTTAGTAAAATTGCCAGTATCTCTTTTCTATTCGAAAAAGGTATTCAAATAAACACATCTATGTGGCTACTTGAATACCTTTTATTATTTTATGTTATTGTTCCAATCTTTTTAATTGGTTGATTAGTTTCTGACTTTTAAAAAACATACCTGCATATTCACGATATAACATTAAAATGATATCTGACATTTCATCAATAATTTCTTGATGGATATTCAATGAATTCATTTTATCTATCGGTAATTTTTGTAATACATCTAATAAATATAGTGTTTTATTCGATAATATAACTGCATGTACATCTTTAGAAGCCTCTTGCCTTGAAATCGCACCGTCAAACTTAAAACTATAACCTATTAAATCTGCTTGTGTGTCATTACCACTCACAGCACAGCGATTAAATGATGCAGTAAAACCAAATCGTTTCATACACTTTAACATAACTACGACTGACATTAACTGTGCAGATGTACCTGATTCTATTTTTTCAAGAACAAATTGTAATAATTGATAGTTATATGGTGCAATGTCACCTTCATCCATTGAGCGCTCAATAGTTTCAGCTGCCAGAGACGCATAACTGCTTACGAAAAGGTCCATTTGTAATTTATAATGTTGACTAATAACATCTACAGAATTTAACGTTCCCATACCTCGCCACTGATTGTAAATAAACAAACCATAAACAAACAATTGCGTTTGCGCTTGTAAACCCGTCTTAACTTTTTTAGCACGCCTAGCCATAAGTGGTACTTTTGCACCATGCTCATTTAAAATCGTGATAATTTTATCAGATTCACCATAATCAACTGCTTTGATGATAATCCCTTTTTGGCGCATTAACAATTATCTTCACCACTTTTAAGATTAATCTTGGTCTTCAACATAACCAATTTGGCGAATAAAGTTAACTTTGTTTCGCCAGTCTCTTTGAACTTTGACCCATAATTCTAAGTAAACTTTAGAGCCTAGAAGCATTTCTATATCACGTCTCGCACGTTTCCCTACTTCTTTTAACTTTTTACCGCCTTTTCCAATGACAATTCCTTTTTGCGAATCTCTTTCAACATATATAGTTGCTTCGATATGAACACGATCTTCGCTTTCTTTAACCATACGGTCCACATTAACACCAATCGCATGAGGGATTTCTTCACTTGTAAGATGAAGGATTTTTTCACGAATGATTTCACCCACTACAAATTGTTCAGGATGGTCTGAAATTTGATCATCTGGATAATATTTAGGTCCTTCGGGTAAATACGTCTTTAAAACATCAATAAAATGATCTACATTTAGCCCTTCTAATGCTGAAATAGGTACAATCTCTGTAAAGTCCATATAACTTTGATATTCTTCAATCTTTGGCATTAATTCATCTGGATGCACTAAATCTATTTTATTTAATACTAAAAATACTGGTGTCTTAACATTTTTCAACATTTCTATAATATATTCATCACCTCGTCCAATTTCCTCATTGGCATTAACCATAAACATGATTGCATCTATCTCAGATAATGTATTTTTAGCGACTTTCATCATATAGTCACCTAATTTGTGTTTAGGTTTATGAATACCTGGCGTATCAATGAATATAATTTGCGCGTCATCTCTTGTCATAACACCTTGAATTTTATTTCTAGTTGTTTGAGCTTTATCGGACATGATTGCTATTTTATGGCCGATCACTCTATTAACAAATGTTGACTTCCCTACATTTGGTCTACCTATAATTGAAACAAATCCTGATTTATGTTCTGTCATTTATTCTAAATCCTTTCCTGAAAATCCAAATGGTAGTAACTCTGCGACTGTCATCATAACCATATCTCCTTTATGATTTGTCATATACACAGGCATATCATCATCACATAATTCCTTTAAAACTTGACGACATGCACCACAAGGTGATGACGGTTTATCTGCATCTACGGTTACAGTTATTGATTCAAAATCACCTGGTCTGTATCCTTGAGAAATTGCCGATACCAAACTAGCTCGTTCAGCACATATCGATAATGGATAAGAAGCATTTTCTACATTGGTACCATAAAAAGTTCTACCGTCTTTCGTTTTTAAATAAGCTCCTACTTTAAATTGACTGTATGGCGAATATGATTCTTGTTGTGCTTTTCTAACTTCTTGAAAATAATGAGGTTGATAACTCATATATGCCTCCCTAAAATAACGCTATAAAATGTGGTAAAAATACTATTAAACCTATAATAAATGCTAATATTGAAACTATAAGTACACTAAAAGCCGCTATATCTTTTGCGTATTTAGCTAAATCATGATATTCAACGGTCACTAAATCGACAACATATTCAATAGCAGTGTTTAAAGCTTCAACAGTGAGAACTAATGCAATAGCAATGAGTATAAATATCCACTCAATACGATTAATATTTAGTACGAGACCAAAGACAATAGCAACAATCATTGCAAACACATGTAAAAGAAATTTATAGTCTTTTTGAATTAAGATTTTCAGCCCATCAAGTGCATATTTAAACCTTTTCATAATTAGCCTCGTGTTAATCCATATGCGTTTAATATTGTATCTTGTCGACCAAACATTTCCTTTTCATCCGCTTCAGTCATATGATCATAACCTAATAGATGCAAAAATCCATGTAATGCTAAAAATCCTAATTCTCGTTCAAAAGAATGTCCGTAATTGTTTGCTTGTTCTTGCGCTACATCCGTACAGATAATTATATCCCCTAAAACACGTGGTATATCAAGACCACTAAAATCAATCTCTGGCTCATCTTCTTCTAAAGCAAATGAGATTACATCTGTAACTTTATCTTTATCTCTATATGTTCGATTAATTTCTTGTATTTCTTGTTTATCTACAAATGTAACAGAAAGCTCAGCATCGTCTTCTATATGCTCTTCTTTTTTAGCAAATTCTAATAAATCTTCAATTTGTTTATACCACGCATCTTTAACTAAGCCTGTGTGATCGCTAAAATCTATCGTAAACATTTAATTCTCTCCTTCATAATGTTCAATGATCTTACTTACCAATGGATGTCTTACTACATCGCTCTGATCTAATTTCAATATACTTATACCTTTAACGTTGTGTAACCTACTGACCGCTTCCTTAAGTCCACTTTTAACACCTTTAGGTAAATCGATTTGAGTTTGGTCACCAGTAACTACCATTTTTGAGCCAAAACCTAGTCTTGTTAAAAACATTTTCATTTGCGCATGTGTCGTATTCTGCGCCTCATCAAGAATTACAAATGCATCTTCTAATGTTCGTCCGCGCATATATGCAAGTGGCGCTATTTCGATAATGCCTCTTTCAATAAATCGCTCTGTTTGTTCACGCCCAAGAACAGTATATAGACCATCATATAAAGGTCTTAAATATGGATCTACCTTTTCTTTCAAATCTCCTGGTAAAAATCCAAGTGACTCTCCTGCTTCAACAGCAGGTCTTGTTAATACAATACGTTTAACAGCACCTTTACGGAGTTGCTTTGCTGCATAAACTACAGCTAAGAATGTCTTACCTGTACCAGCAGGACCTATACCAAATACTAAATCATTATTTTTCATGGCATTAACATATATACGTTGCCCCATCGTTTTCGCACGAATCGTCTTACCAAATGCATCTTTAGTTATCTCTTCATCATATAAATCTAACAGATGTTGAATTGTGTTATTATGCGCCATTTTAATAGCTGCTTCAACATCTTTAATTGTAATATTATTACCTAAATCAATAACCTTCAGCAAATTGATTAATACTGATTCCGCTTTTTCTACGTTTTCTATTTTTGTACCTTTAACGGCAACTTCTTGTCCTCTTGCATGGATGACAACATCGAAACTCTCTTCAATTGCTTTTAAATGTTCATCATTATTTCCAATTAAAGCTTGAGATTGATTCATATCGTCTATTTGTATAATTCCAGGCATACACGCGCTCCTTTTCATATATCATTTATATTCATTCTATGATGCTTTAATATCTACTTAATTATATCATGCAATTGATTGATTTAAACATCTTTGCATTGACTTACTCATTTTTCTTTAATTTAAAATAATCATTTATACTTTTCACCTTGTCATAAAAGCAGATTCAATTTTAGACTAATCAATTTTTTGTTGTAATTTAAATAACTAATATTTCTCGAAAGATTCTCTTTGTTTTTCAATTTTTCTTAACGTAAAAAAACAAGCAACTACCATTACGATAGTGCTTGTTTTCAAAAAATTTTATAATTGTTTTGGTTTAGCTAAAATTTCTGACCATATCATACCATTGATTACTTCATCTTTATCAAATTGGAACGCTGATTTAGTCAAATCTTTTTCGACATTTTGAGAATTAAGCAACTGCTTTAATTTCAAACGTTTTGTACGTTCAGATAAGTATTTATCCTCAATAATATCTCTAGCACGTTTTTCCATTTTAGCAATTTGCTTTTCTTTTTCTCTATCAATGTCAGTACGAATCGTTTTAATATCATCTCTAAGTGATTTTTCTAATTGACGTCTAATTTCGTCAGAATTATCTTGTCTAGAAGGTCTATGTTTCTGCTCCACCGGTTCTGCTTTAGGCACTGTAATTGGTTTCTCTGTCATCGGTTTTGTTTCTGGTTGTTTTTTAGGTGCCATAGGTTCTACAACAGGTTTCGATTTAGGCTCTTCCTTTGGAAGTTCATCGAATAAAGGTGGTAACGTATCATCATATTTTCGTTTCGATGATTTCTTTTCTTCTTCATTTAATTCTTCACTTATTTCTTTAAACGTTCGCTCAATTTCTTCAAAAAAGCCACCTTTTTTTGGTTCATTATCGGTAGATGTTTTTTGAGGTGGCTTTTGATTTTGTCTATCTTTATGACTATTTTCGCGCATAGTAGTAATGATAGAAATGATCACTGATATGACAAAAATTAGAATACCGACACTCATTTAATCACCTCTCGACTTAATGTTCAGGTGACTCATCATCACTTTGATCAGTTCGTTTATTAATTGCATTTCTCATGCCTGTATCAGCTTCGATATTTTTCAAATTATAATAATCTTTAACACTGATATTACCTGAACGTAATGCTTCAGCCATAGCTAATGGTACTTCAGATTCGGCTTCAACTACTTTAGCATGCATTTCTTGTACACGCGCTTTCATTTCTTGCTCAGTTGCTACAGCCATAGCTCTACGTTCTTCAGCTTTTGCTTGTGCAATATTTTTGTCTGCTAATGCTTGTTCAGTTTGTAAGTCTGCACCAATATTTTTACTAATATCAACGTCAGCAATATCAATTGATAAAATTTCAAATGCAGTACCTGAATCTAAACCTTTGCTTAAAACTGTTTTAGAAATATTATCTGGGTTTTCAAGTACTTCTGTATGATGCTTACTAGAACCAATTGTTGAAACGATACCTTCACCAACACGTGCGATGATTGTTTCTTCACCAGCACCACCAACAAGTCGAGCAATATTAGCTCTAACTGTGATACGAGCTTTGGCTTTCACTTCAATACCGTTCATTGCTACACCTGCGATAAATGGTGTTTCAATGACTTTAGGATTAACAGACATTTGAACCGCTTCTAATACGTCACGTCCTGCAAGGTCAATTGCAGCAGCACGTTCGAAAGGAAGATCAATGTCAGCACGTTGTGCAGCAATATTAGCGTCAACAACTCTGTCAACATTTCCTCCTGCTAGATAATGCGATTCTAATTGGTTTGTTGTTAATGCTAGTCCTGCTTTATGCGCTTTAATTAATGGCGCTATAACTTTTCTTGGAGATACACGACGTAAACGCATACCAACCAATGTACCTATACCAACATGAACGCCAGCTGCTAACGCTGAAATCCATAAACCAATGGGTACAAATGAGAATAAAATAAGTAATGCAACTACTATAATAACTGCTATTACGATAAAACTTAAACTAAACATGGTATCGCTCCTTTTAATTAATCTACTTCCCTCACAACTACTCTTGTTCCTTCAACTTCAAGGATTTTTACCGTTTTATTGCGTAAAATAAAGTTGCCATCTGAAACAGCATCAATACGTTCATTTTCACAAAAAATAATCCCTGCAGGTCGAAGATCTGTAACTGTTTGAGCAGTCTTTCCTACGAGGTGCGAGCGGTTATCATGAGAATTGTAACCTGACTCAGAATTAGTTGAATCTTTTAAGATAACTTTATCCAAAAACGGAATCTTTCTGTTGAAAATCTTCACTAATATCACCCATTCTACAATCGTTAAAATCAAGGCAACGATAACATTCGCAAGCATAAATAGCAAATTATCACCGAGCGTTGTTATGCTTATAGTTATCAGTATCATGCCAATAATACCAATTACTGCACCAACTACAAATAATTCAATTACAACTAATATAACGCCAATTGAGAATATTAAGATAGAATGCATATTGACATTTCCTTGGATTAGAAATCCCAAAAATAAAATAAGTAATGATAATGTGGCGATAATACCAGCTGCATTGATTTTTTTAGAGTAAAGTTGATATACAAATCCTAAGAATGTCAAACAGGTTAATATTAACGTAAAAATAGGTTGAACAATTATATTACTAACTTGTTCAACCCAAGTATCTCCAGCCGTTGATTCCAAGATAGTTGTCATTTGTAAAAAATTATTATAACTCACAATTTCACCTCGCCCTCACATTAATTATACATGAAATTGAATATACTTTATAGTTATAAGAACCTATAGAATATCAATTTGATTATTTATAAACTATATAACTTTTTTTAATTAAAAATTGACAACAAAAAAACATCACATATTAGTGTAAGACACTAACTTGTGATGTTTGTTTTATATAATTAATATTCGTGTTGAGGGAGTCAACAGAGGTATTAATTATTTGAATTTACGTTTACGTGCAGCTTCTGATTTCTTTTTACGTTTTACGCTTGGTTTTTCGTAAAATTCACGTTTACGTACTTCTTGGATTGTTCCACTTTTAGAAACTGAACGTTTAAATCTACGTAACGCATCTTCAAGTGATTCATTTTTACGTACTACTGTTTTAGACATCTGTATTTCCCTCCCTCCAAATATCAACGGAACTTTATAGTCAATTGCACAGTAAAACTATGCATTTATAAGTATAATATATCTGTAATTTATGGTCAATTAGTAAATTGTTTTTTATTTGAAACATATTTCACATCAAAATCACAAAGACTTTTAGATTTTGTTCTAAAAATCTCTTAATAATTTATTTAATGAGAAGAGTTGCTTATATAGTAAATTGTGAAGCCGTTAAAACAACGTTACAAAACCTATATCTTTAATACGGAACCTTATGGTATGAATCAAGGAATACTTAAACTAAAACTTCTCTATCAGATTTATTTGTTGCGAAATCAACAACTTTAATTGCTTGCCCTTCATTTAATGGATAATTTGCTTGCGTAATTTTAACTTTTACAATTTGACCTATGAGTGATTCGTCACCTTCAAATTGTACTTTCATATAATTATCTGCATATCCAACTAATGTGCCTTCTGTGTCACCCTGTTCCTCAGGAATTACTTCAAGCACATCTTGATCAAATTTAGACGCATATAACTTTCCGAGTTGATTGCTTAGCGTAATTAACTTATGCACCCGTTCATTTTTAATTTCTTCATCAATTTGGTCATCCATTCTTGCAGCTGGCGTGCCAATTCTAGGAGAATAAGGGAAAACATGCAGTTCAGAGAACTTATGCTTTACGATAAAATCATATGTTTCTTGGAACTCTGCTTCAGTTTCACCTGGGAAACCAACAATTACATCACTCGTAACTGCCAAGTCTGGTAAAGCTTTATGCAATTTTGTTAATCGTTCTGAAAATCTATCCATTGTATACTTACGTCTCATACGTTTTAATACTGTATCTGAACCAGATTGTAATGGAATATGCAAATGACGCACAACTTTTGTTGAACGTTCTAAAACGTCAATTACTTCATCTGTAAGTTGACTTGCTTCAATTGAAGAAATTCGAATTCGTTCTAATCCATTAATCGTTTCAAGATCACGTAATAATTGGGCCAAGTTATAATCTTTTAAATCTTGACCATATCCACCTGTATGAATTCCCGTCAATACAATTTCCTTATATCCTGAATTCACTAGTTGCGTCGCTTGTTCAACTACTTTTTCCGGATCTCTTGAACGCATTAAGCCACGAGCCCATGGAATAATACAGAATGTGCAGAAGTTGTTACAACCTTCTTGAATTTTTAATGACGCACGTGTTCTATCTGTAAAATATGGGACATCTAATTCTTCATATTTACGATTTTTCATGATATTTCCAACACCATTAATTGGTTGGCGTTCTTTACGGAATTCATCAATGTAACCTAATAGTTTATGTCTATCTTGTGTACCAACTACTACATCGACACCAGGAATTTCCATAATTTCAGCTGATGAAGTTTGCGCATAACAACCTGTTACACAGATTACAGCATCAGGATTTTGTCTTATTGCACGTCTAATTATTTGACGACTTTTTTTATCACCTGTATTCGTTACTGTACAAGTATTAATAACAAATACATCAGCATTCGCTTCAAAGTCAACGCGCTCATAGTTTGCTTCTTTAAATAATTGCCAGATTGCTTCAGTTTCATAATGGTTTACTTTACAACCTAATGTGTGAAACGCAACTGTTGACATAAATATTCACCCCATTAATTCTTTTTCATAACTTATTGCACTTAACGCATACAATGGCGCAGTTTCTGCCCGTAAAATTCTCGGTCCAAGACCAACAACTGTACTAGTATTACTAAATAATGAAATTTCATTTTCTGACAAACCACCCTCAGGACCAAAAATCATCAACACTTTATCCTGAGCCTTGAATTGTTGTAAAGTTTGCTTGAAATTGCTTAACTCACCATCTTTTGCTTCCTCTTCATATGCAATAAGAATATAGTCATAATTATCAATAGTATCACAAATTAATTTTAAATTCGACTCGAATTGAATAGATGGAATCACTAAACGATAGCTTTGTTCAGCAGCTTCTTTAATTATTTTTTGCCAACGCTCTATCTTTTTGGCAACTTTTGCCTCGTTTAATTTAACAATTGAACGTTCCATGCTCACAGCTATAAATGATGAAGCACCCAATTCAGTAGCTTTTTGTAGCAACCACTCATATTTGTCAGCTTTGATTAGTCCACTGCAAATCGTAACATCAACTGGCAATTCTGTATTAATATTTTGTTTTTCTTTTAAATCAACTGCAATTTTATCACTTGTTATATCAGCAATTTCACATAAATAAACTGTTTGATCATTAAAAGTTAAAATAATTTTACTACCAACATCATATCTCATTACATTTGTTATATGATGAATATCTTCTTTTTTTGTAATAAAAAAACGCTGACTTACATCAGCGTTTTGGTCTATGAAATAACGTTGCACATTATTCACTCACTTTCTGGCCAACAAGACAAACCCAACCGTTGTCATGTTGTTCTGAAATAATTTTAAAACCTACACGCTCCATATGTGACTGTATACCTTCATACTTCTCTTTTATAATACCAGAAGTAATAAAATAACCGCCTTCATTTAGAGTATTATAAGCATCTTCAATCATTTCATCAATAATATGCGCTAAAATATTTGCTATTACAATATCAAATTTTTCTGTTTCGTCTTTCAATAAGTTACCTGGAACAGCTTCAATTAACGTTTCACAATGATTTCTTCTGAAGTTTTCTTTAGCTACACTCACTGCCATTTCATCAATATCCAACGCTTTAATACGTTTTACACCGATTAGATGACTTGCAATACTTAATATACCTGAGCCAGTACCAACATCAATTACTGAATGCTGTGGCAATACATATGTTTCTATTGCCTTCAAACACATACTTGTAGTCGGATGATCACCTGTTCCAAAAGCCATACCTGGGTCGAGCTCAATGCAAAGCTCTTCATCCGCTTCTTTAGCATATGTTTCCCAACTAGGAACTATTGTGAACTTCTTCGACGCTCGGAATGGATGGAAATAGTTTTTCCATTCATTTTCCCAATCCGTCTCTGCAATAATTTGCTCACTGAATTGAACGTTATGTTGATCAAGTTCATCTAAATTTAATAACTCATCTTTAATTTGCTGTCGCAACTTATCATCATAAGTCATTTCATTAAAATAGGCTTTCAATCTTACTCCCTTATCTGGATAATCCTCTTTTTTCAAAGCGTAAATTTCACCGTATTTATCTTCTGGTTGGTTAATTAAATCATCTGAATCTTCTATCACGACACCATTTGATCCATGATTTTCAAGTATATTGGTAGCCAATTCTACTGCTTCATGATTAATAATAATTGAAAGCTCTGTCCAGTTCATACTTTATTCTCCCTTAAAGAATCTTTTTGCTCTATCTTTAAAATTCGAAGGTTGTTCATTAATTTCTTCACCATTTAATTGGGCAAATTCTTTCATTAGTTCTTTTTGTCTATCTGTTAATTTAGTAGGCGTTACTACTTTAATATCAACATATAAATCTCCGTATCCATAGCCATGAACATTTTTTATACCCTTTTCTTTTAAGCGGAATTGCTTACCTGTTTGTGTACCAGCAGGGATTGTTAACATAACTTCATTATTTAATGTTGGTATTTTTATTTCATCGCCTAAAGCTGCTTGTGGGAAGCTAACATTTAATTTGTAATAAATATCATCACCATCACGTTTAAATGTTTCAGATGGTTTAACTCTAAATACTACGTATAAATCACCAGCAGGTCCTCCATTCACGCCTGGAGAGCCTTCACCAGCTAATCTAATTTGTTGTTCATTGTCGACACCTTCAGGTACTTTCACTTCTAATTTAACTGTTTTATTTTCAGTACCTTTTCCGTGACATGTTGGACAAGCTTCTTCAAATTCTTGACCACTTCCATTACATTTAGGACAAACTTGTTCAGTACGAACTCTACCTAAAATTGTGTTTTGTTCTACAGCTACATGACCAGCGCCATTACAGTAACTACAAGTCTTTTTACTTGTTCCAGGCTTTGCACCATCACCATGACATGTTTCGCATGTTACATCTTTACGGATTGAAATTTCTTTTGTTGTACCAAATACCGCTTCTTCAAATGTTAATGTCATTGTATACTGAAGATCATCACCTTTTTGCGGTGCATTTGGATCTCTTTGTCTGCCGCCACCGAAGAAAGAGCTAAAGATATCTTCAAAACCGCCGCCACCGAAGCCACTAAAACCGCCAAAGTCAGAGCCATTGAATCCTTGTCCACCAAAACCTTGTGGACCATCATGTCCAAATTGATCATAGCTTGCGCGTTTATTATCATCACTTAAAACTTCATAGGCTTCAGAAATTTCTTTAAACTTTTCATCTGCACCTTCTTCTTTGTTAATATCTGGATGATATTTTTTCGAAAGCTTTCGATACGCTTTTTTGATTTCATCTTTTGAAGCATCTTTACTAATGCCTAAAACTTCATAATAGTCTCTTTTGGCCACAGCTATCTCTCCTTTTCTTAATTAACTCATATAGTTTAACGTAATATGTCATACTATCCAAATAAAAAGCCAAAGCCAATGTTCTATTGACTTTGACTTTTCAGATCATGACAACATTCTAATTGTATTGTTTAATTATTTTTTGTCGTCGTCTTTTACTTCTTTAAATTCAGCATCTTCTACAGTACTATCGTTGTTTTGACCAGCATTTGCACCTTGTGCTTGTTGTTGCTGTTGAGCCGCTTGCTCATATACTTTTGCTGATAATTCTTGAATCACTTTTTCAAGTTCTTCTTTTTTAGATTTAATATCTTCTATATCTTGACCTTCTAAAGCAGTTTTAAGAGCGTCTTTTTTCTCTTCAGCAGATTTTTTATCTTCTTCACCGATATTTTCGCCTAAATCAGTTAAAGTTTTTTCAACTTGGAATACTAGACTGTCAGCTTCGTTTCTTAAGTCTACTTCTTCACGACGTTTTTTATCTGCTTCAGCGTTAACTTCAGCATCTTTTACCATACGGTCGATTTCTTCGTCTGATAATGAAGAACTTGATTGAATTGTAATTCTTTGTTCTTTATTTGTACCTAAGTCTTTTGCAGTTACATTTACAATACCGTTTTTATCGATATCAAACGTTACTTCAATTTGAGGTTTACCACGTTCAGCTGGTGGAATATCAGTCAATTGGAATCTACCAAGTGTTTTATTATCCGCAGCCATTGGACGTTCACCTTGTAATACGTGTACATCTACTGATGGTTGATTATCTACTGCTGTTGAATAGATTTGAGATTTAGATGTAGGAATCGTAGTGTTACGTTCAATTAACGTATTCATACGTCCACCTAAAATTTCAATACCTAAAGATAGTGGTGTTACGTCTAATAATACTACGTCTTTAACGTCACCTGTGATAACGCCACCTTGGATTGCAGCTCCCATTGCTACTACTTCGTCCGGGTTTACTCCTTTGTTAGGTTCTTTACCGATTTCTTTTTTGACAGCTTCTTGTACTGCTGGAATACGAGTTGATCCACCAACTAAGATAACTTCATCGATATCTGAGTTTGTTAAGCCAGCGTCTTTCATTGCTTGGCGTGTAGGTTCCATTGTTCTTCTAATTAATGAATCTGATAATTCCTCAAATTTAGAACGAGTTAAGTTTACTTCTAAGTGTAATGGACCGTTTTCACCAGCTGAGATAAATGGTAATGAGATTTGAGTTTGTGATACACCTGATAAGTCTTTTTTAGCTTTTTCAGCAGCATCTTTCAAACGTTGTAATGCCATTTTATCTTGAGATAAGTCTACGCCATTTTCTTTTTTGAATTCTGCAACTAGGTAGTCAATAATTACTTGGTCAAAATCATCACCGCCAAGTTTGTTGTCACCGGCTGTTGATAGTACTTCGAATACACCGTCACCTAATTCTAGGATAGATACGTCAAATGTACCGCCACCTAAGTCAAAAACAAGAACTTTTTCATCTTTATCAGTTTTATCTAAACCATATGCTAATGCTGCAGCTGTTGGTTCATTAATGATACGCTCAACTTCTAAACCAGCAATTTTACCAGCATCTTTAGTTGCTTGACGTTCAGCATCGTTAAAGTATGCAGGTACTGTAATTACAGCTTTGTCAACTTTCTCACCTAAATAGCTTTCAGCTGTATTTTTTAAGTTTTGTAAAATCATAGCTGAGATTTCTTGTGGTGTGTATGATTTACCTTCAATATCTACTTTATAATCAGTACCCATATGACGTTTAATAGATTGAACAGTGTTTGGGTTTGTAATAGCTTGACGTTTAGCTACTTCACCAACTTGAGTTTCTCCATTTTTGAAAGCTACAACAGATGGTGTTGTACGTGAACCTTCAGGGTTTTGAATTACTTTTGGCTCATCGCCTTCTAATACTGTTACACATGAATTTGTTGTACCTAAGTCTATACCAATAATTTTACTCATAATAAAATTCCTCCATTTAATCATTAAATTAATTTAATTTTAAACAATGTCTTTTCGCCAAATTTAAGTTATTGGTTTACTTTGACCATTGATGGTCTTAATACTCTATCTTTAAGCTTGTATCCTTTTTGTAGTTCTTGAGTGATTTCGCCAGATTCAAAATCAGGGTTATCATCTTGAACTACAGCTTGGTGAATATTTGGATCAAATGCTTCACCTTCAGTTTTAATAACTTCAAGACCATTATCTTTTAGTGCGTTAATCAAACTTTCATGCACCATTTGTACACCTTTTTGAAGAGATTTAAAAGTCTCATCATCACCTTCAATTTGAAGTGCACGTTCTATATTGTCTATTGCTGGTAAAATATCTGTTAACACACGTTGTGCTTGATATGTTTTATTTATTTCATTTTCTTTTTGAATTCTACGCTTATAATTTTCAAACTCAGCGTAGAGCCTTAAATATTTCTCTTCGTTTTCATCTGCTAATTGTTGAAGTTCATTAATTTTTTGATCTTTTGGATCTATTTCTTCAATAACATTCTCGTCAGACGTTTCTTCTATTGCTTCATCTTGTAAATGACCTTTACTTTCTTCAGCTTGTTCAACTGAATCATCAATATTTTGTTTGACGTTTGTTTCTTCAACTGTTGATTCAGTGTTTTTTTCAACTGATTCGTCTTTATTTGTCATTTTCTGTCCTCCAATACTTTCTAATCCATCATTACCAAATTCTATTTAATAATTGAATGACATTTTGATAATGCATAGCTGTAGGTCCAATCACAGCGATTTGACCTTTTAACGTTTCATCAAAATGATATTGACTTGTTACAATTGAAATATCACTTAAGCTGTCATCAATTTCATTACCAATTTTTACATTAATATTTGGTGAAGATATATCTTGTAATAATTCTGCAATTCTATTTGATTCTATATATTGTAGAATGGGCTGAATTGAAGATACATTACTTTCATTCAATGCATCAATAAGTTTAACCTTTCCACCCATATAAATGCTATTACTTTGATTAGAAATATGATTATTCATCGTATTTAACAATTTATTGATAAATATTTCTTCCTGCTCTGATTGAACAAAAGAGACAATATCATCTTGTAAATTCTGATTAAACTCAGTTAGTTTGTTTGTAACAAAATTTGATATTGTATTTAGTTTGTCATTATTAAACGGTATGTCTGAAGCAAGATGTACATGCTCAACATGACCTGATGAAAATACGATAACCATTATAACTAAATTAGGATTAGCACGAATCAAGTGTACATTATTGATAATATCTTGTTTATGATTAGGATGAACAACTAAAGTTGTATATTGAGATATATTTGATAATTCATCTGCAAAATATGTCAATGCTGATGATACATCATATTGATTCTCAACTAACAATTGATTTAATCGTCTTAATTTATTTGTTTTTTGATGAGATGTTTGTTCAAGTAAACGATTGACATAATACCTAAAACCTAATTGTGATGGCGAACGCCCTGAAGAACTATGTGTCTTTTCGATATAGTTTAAATCTTCAAGCTGTTTCATCTCATTTCTAATTGTAGCAGGACTAACATTCAAGTTATGTCGCTCAATTAGTGTTTTAGAACCAACGGGTTGTCCAAAATCAACATAATCCTCAACAATTGCGTTTAATATACTCAATTGCCTATCTGTAATCATGTTTTCACCTCATTAGCACTCACTTATCTCAAGTGCTAATTATAATTTATCAAATTGGTCAAAGTAAGTCAATGTTAAAGACTCGAAATTTCAATTTTTTTTAATCATTTATTAGGAAAGCTTCAAAAACCTCATTACCTATGACTTTCCCTCGCTTTGTTAGTGCAATCGCATCGTTCTTTTCTACAATTAATTCCTTCTCTTTTAAATTATTTATTGTTTGACCAAAGACACTTTCAATAGATTGGTCAAACTTCTTTTTGAACCTACTACTACTCACACCTTCATTTAAACGCAAACCAAGAAACATTTCTTCTTCCATTCTCTCAGTCAAAGAAGGTTTATTTGATACTAAAATTGCTTTACTTTCTTTATTTATAGCTTTGATATAATGATTCACTGGATTGATATTCGTATAACGCACACCATCTACATAACCACTTGCACCTGCTCCAAATCCATAATATTCCTCATTAAACCAGTAAACCTTATTATGTTCTGATTCATGGCCATCTAATGCAAAATTAGATATTTCGTATTGATGGAAAGGAGATTGTTCTATCTTAGACATCAGCAACTGATACATGTCAGCACCTAAATCCTCATTAGGAAGTTTAAGCAACCCTTTTCTATACATATTATAAAATTGGGTTTTAGGTTCAAGTATTAAGCCGTAACTCGAAATATGTTGAATATCCATATCTAAAGCTAGATCTAAACTTTGTTCAAAATCTTCAATCGTCTGTTTCGGTAAATGATACATTAAATCTAAACTGATTGATTTAATACCTGCGTTTTTAGCATTTAACACCGAAGTGTAAATATCTTCAGTATTGTGCGTTCTACCTAAAACAGACAATAACTCCGGCTTGAATGTTTGAACGCCCATTGAAATTCTGTTTACTCCATATTTTTCTAATAGTTGGACTTTCTCTTTAGTTAACTCATCAGGATTTGCTTCAAATGTATACTCGCCTGTGATTGTAAACGTATCACGTATTGCTTTAAGTAATCTTTCCAACTGATTAATAGAAAGGGCCGTTGGTGTGCCGCCACCTACATACATGGTCTTTAAGTTCCTATATTTTGCTGTAGACATTTCTGTTATTAGTGCATCTAAGTACTCATCTACAGGTTGATTCTGTATAAAATATTTATTGAAATCACAATATGTACATATTCTTACACAAAATGGAATATGTATATATGCACTTTGTACCGTCATTTTAATGCCCCGCTTCTCAGACTGTTTATCCAATCGGCTATATCCTGTTGGACTATCTGCAATTATTCTTACTTTTAACTTTAACGTTTAATCAATGGTTGTCTAATATATCGATTCATTTTGATATTTATTCTTGTTTAGAGGGAGTGAGATAGAAATAATAAAGAACCACTAATGATTTATTATGTAGTGGCTCTTACACATTAGCCAGATGTAATATGTCCATAAAAATAAAATTACATGAGTAAAACTCATGCATAAGGGAGTGGGACAGAAATGATATTTTCGCAAAATTTATTTCGTCGTCCCACCCCAACTTGCTTTGTCTGTAGAAATTGGCAATCCAATTTCTCTGTGTTGGGGCCCCACCCCAACTCGCATTGCCTGTAGAATTTCTTTTCGAAATTCTCTATGTTGGGGCCCCATTGTTATAAGCTCATTTTAACTCTGTCGATGGCTGCCAATATAACATTGTAAAGCCCAGGACGTTAATTTATCCTAGGCTCCCTCTTTTTAGTTATTAAACTTTATTCATTGTAAATTGTTAATAAATTTTTAAAAAACTTATTCGTCATCCATTTTCAATACAGCCAAGAAAGCATCCTGTGGAATTTCAACATTACCAACTGCTTTCATCTTAGCTTTACCTGCTTTTTGTTTTTCAAGTAATTTACGTTTACGGCTTATGTCACCGCCATAACATTTAGCTAAAACGTTTTTACCCATTGATTTAATATTTGTACGCGCTACAATTTTTTGTCCTATTGCAGCCTGTACAGGTACTTCAAATTGCTGTCTTGGAATTAACGTTTTAAGTTTTTCAACTAATGCTTTACCACGTTCATATGCAAAATCTCTATGAACTATGAAGCTTAGCGCATCCACTTTATCACCGTTTAATAAAATATCCATCTTAACTAAATTACTTTCTTTATTTTCGATGAATTCATAATCAAATGATGCATATCCTTTAGTATTAGATTTAAGTTGATCGAAGAAATCAAATACAACTTCAGCTAAAGGTAATTCATAAACAATATTTACACGAATATCATCTAAATAGTCCATATTTATAAATTGTCCACGTTTACGTTGACATAATTCCATTACTGCACCTACATAGTCATTTGGAACCATCATAGTTGCACGAACATATGGCTCAAATATTTTATCAATTTTATCACGATCTGGCATTTGTGCTGGGTTATCAACCGTCACTTCTGAACCGTCCCTTAAAATACATTGATAAATTACAGATGGTGCTGTTGCAATTAATTCAATGCCAAATTCTCTTTCAATTCTTTCTTGAATTATTTCCATGTGTAACATACCTAAGAAACCAGTTCTATAACCAAAACCTAATGCTTGTGACGATTCAGGCTCAAATTCTAATGATGCATCATTCAATTGTAATTTTTCTAATGCTTCTCTTAAATCATTATAATTTTTGTTATCTATTGGGAACAGTCCGCAATATACCATTGGATTCATTTTCTTATAACCTTGCAATGGTTCTGATGCAGGTCTACTAGCTAATGTGATGGTGTCACCAACCCTAGAATCATCAACATTTTTAATACTTGCAATAATATAACCAACATCACCAACTGTTAATTCATCAACTGGAAGCTGCTTAGGTGTATTAATTCCAACTTCTGTTACTTCGAACTCTTTACCAGTCGCCATCATTCGAATTTTATCTCCGGCTTTAACAACACCGTCTACAATTCTTATCGATGAAATTACCCCTCTATATGGATCATACTCAGAATCAAATATTAACGCTTTTAGTGGTGCTTCTGGGTCGCCATCTGGAGCTGGCACAACTTCAACTATTTTCTCTAGTATCTCTTCAATTCCAATGTTAGATTTAGCACTTGCTAAAACAACATCGTCTTGGTCTAAACCTATCATATCTTCAATTTCTTGTTTCACGCGTTCAGGTTCTGCAGCAGGTAAATCAATTTTGTTAATAACAGGCAATAACTCTAACTCATTATCTAATGCTAAATAAACATTTGCTAATGTTTGTGCTTCGATACCTTGAGCCGCATCTACTACTAAAATCGCGCCCTCACAAGCTGCCAAAGAACGTGACACTTCATATGTAAAATCGACGTGTCCAGGCGTATCGATTAAATGGAATGTATAAGTATTTCCATCTTTAGCTTCGTACTTTAAACGAACTGCGTTTAATTTGATTGTAATACCACGTTCTCTTTCTAAATCCATTGAATCTAGTAACTGATCTTGCATATCTCTTGTTTCAACTGATTTGGTATTTTCTAAAATTCTATCAGCCAATGTAGATTTTCCGTGGTCAATATGTGCTATAATCGAGAAATTCCTTATATTCTCTCTTCTTTTTAAGCGTTGCTCATTATCCATTTTATCCTTCTCACTTTCATAAAATAAACCCGTATTATCTTTCGCATCTTTGATATAATAACGTTTTTAATAGGTAAATGCAAACGCCATAATCTTGGATGAACTTTGAAATTATAACAATCTTTATTTAAATACATACTTGCGATATGTTAATATGTTAATTACGTACTTATAATTATAAAACGTATTGATTGTGTTTCCAACACAATTTATTAAATCTGCAAAATTTTAAGCTAACCCCATCAAATAAATGATTGCACAACGGTTAGACTTTTGTTAAAATATTTCTTGTTGTAATCAAATAAAATTTTGATAAGATGAACTCACTTTTAGGAGGTGACAGAAATGGCAAATATCAAATCTGCAATTAAACGTGTAAAAACAACTGAAAAAGCTGAAGCACGCAACATTTCACAAAAGAGTGCAATGCGTACAGCAGTTAAAAACGCTAAAACAGCTGTTTCAAATAACGCTGATAATAAAAATGAATTAGTAAGCTTAGCAGTTAAGTTAGTAGACAAAGCTGCTCAAAGTAATTTAATACATTCAAACAAAGCTGACCGTATTAAATCACAATTAATGACTGCAAATAAATAATCTTTTTAAATAAAAGTTCAAGCGCATGCTTGAACTTTTATTTTTTATAAAGATAGAATGAATAATTCCAGTATTAACTGTTTATCCATATATGATGATTTAAGTTTATAATCAGTTTCCGCACAAGCATCTATAATATTCAATAATTCATCAAGTTGATAATGTCTTACTTGTCCTAACGCTAATTTTACTCTGTATGGATGTACGCCTATTGTTTTAGCAATTTGCTGTCCACTATATCCTTTTTGACTCAAAATCTTACATTGATAAAATAATCGGTAATTACTTGTGATTAGTGCAAGTAATTTAATAGGTTCTTCTTTCATAGTTATTAAATCTTTTACTAAATGAATTGCTTGTTCTTTCTTTCTTTTCTGAATGTATTCAGTCAGTAAAAATACATTTTGCTCTAAACTTCTATTAATAATTTGGTTAACATCCTGCTTATTAATTGTTGGTCTATCGCCTAAAAATAAAATCAACTTTTCTATCTCTTGTGAGACAATATTAAAGTTAATACCTGTCAACTCAATAAATAAATCTAATGCATCTCTTTTGATATCTTTGAAATTCTCATTTAATTTACTTTGAATCCATTTTTTTATTTCTTCTTCAGACATTTGCTCTATTTTTTTAAGCCTTGCATGCTTTTTTAGAGTTTTAGTTAACTTTTTTCTTTCATCAAGTTTATTTTGATATATCTCAAAGACAATCAAATTTTCGCCATCATATTTTTCAATAAATTCTATTAATTGATTTACATTATGAGCCATATCTTTTGGCGCTTTTTCACCTGTAAATATATATGCATTTTTAACCAAAATTGCTTTTTTATCTGAAAAGAAAGGCAATGTTAATGTTTCTTCAACAATTGGTGCAATCTCTGTTTCGTATAAATTATATTTCACAAAGTTAAAGTCATCTCTATCACTTTTCAAAAATTGTGATATAATTTCTGCACTTTGTTTTTCAACCAATTCAGGCACATCTCCATAAATAGCTACAATATTGTCGCTCATTCATTACACCCTTTCATTCGTTTGACACATCAATAGATTATATCATGTTTCTGTATCTATAAACCACTTGCATTTCCATAAGAGTTTGAATCAACTTTTAAATTATCATCTAAGTCAATTGTAACTTGACCGTTTTGTTGACTATTGTAAATGCGACTGCGAATCCTTTGCAATCGTTTAACAACTTCTATATTAGGAAGATGATACATATTGTTCTTCCCAGAAGAAATCAAACTTATTTTAGGCTTAATCATCTCTATAAATTCTTTAGAACTACTTGTCTTGCTCCCATGATGACCTACTTTTAAAATATCAATCTCCGGCAAGTTATATTTTTTTAGTAGTAAAGATTCATTATTTTTACTAGCATCGCCCATTAATAAAACTTTTTTATTTTGATATGTAATCATAGTAATAATCGAATACTCATTTTTATCTCGGCTATTTGGAATAAAACTATCAAAAAATAGAAAACTACTATCTCCAAGTTTAAAACTACTAACTTGTCTTACATCTATAAGTTTAATGTTGTACTTATGGCTTAATTTCGATAATAACATCAATGTATTACTACTATATCCCTTATTGTATATCTCTATATGTTTAATTTTAATATGACTAATAATATATTCCACTTCACCAATATGGTCATTGTGTGGATGTGTTAAAATTAGATACTCTAATTCATTTATCCCTCTTTCATTTAGCGTTGGTAAAATATGATATTTAGAAATTGAATAACTAGGTTGTTTAGTATCATCAATCACTTTCCCACCTGTATCAATCAAGACATTTTGGTTCTTACCACCTTCATATAAAATACTGTCTCCCTGCCCCACATTTAACATTGTAATTTTGTGATGTGAATTTGTTGGAAACGTTATTAATAATGTCAGAATAATTATAGTCCAAACCGTAACCAATATATATTTACGTTTAGCCAATAACCAAAATATGTAATAAACAGAAATTATAAATATTATAAATATCCAATCATTAAACTTGGTAACAGAAAAATGTGATTGCTTGATTCTTGTGAATAGGTCTAGTAACCAGTCATGAAAATTAAAACTTAGGTCAACCAAGTAATTTAGCGGCGTTAATCCCACAATAAAATGACTTGTAATAAAGAATAAAATAGATAGCGGAAACAATATAATCGAATAGTACGGTACAAAAATCAAATTAGATAAAAATCCCACCCATTGAAGTTGATGAAAGTTTGGAATGGCAACGATAAATGAAGCTAATTGTGCAATAAACGTAATTATGAATAATGATTGTAACTTTGACAATTGCTGTAAAAAAGGAAAAAGTAGCATAATAAAAAATGAAATGATGAATGAAAATTGAAATCCAATATCATAAACAACTAGTGGATTTAAAATAAACATAATTATAAATGCAAATGCTAATAGCTGAATACCCTTTATTTTAATTTGCTTAGTAATAAGCAGTACAAGAGTTGTCATTATTATAGCTCTTACAGCACTAGGTGCATAATTTGTGTATTGAGCAAATAAAGCTAATACAATGATTGTAATTCTTTTAATGACAAATAAAGGTAAATTTAATCGTTTTAAAGGTTTGTAAATTAAGAATACAATTGCAGCTATATGCGAGCCACTAACTGCCAGCAAATGATATATACCTATCTCTTTAACACGTTCCTTAAATTGCTCATTAATTTCTTTTACGTCACCAGTAATCAATGCCATAATACGATCCGGAAACTTAATACCCGAATCATAAATTCGATTCATTATAAACTGTTTATGTTTCTCAATTAAATTAGACCGGTTCGATTCTAGGCAGCTTTGTACAACTATACTTTGTAATTTAAGAGTTACAAACTTATTGTCATTAACTTTGAATTGTCCTTTAACAATACAATTACGACTTTCAATTTTCTTTAAATCAAAATTCTTTTTATTTGTTAAAAAGAAAGGATATATTTCATTTTTTAAACTCAACCTACCTTTATATGTGTCACTACCTTGACGTTGAATTTGGATTACTTGAGCACGCTCATTAAACTGAGAATTACGTTCAATATAATTGATATAATTAAATATTGCTTGTTGTGAATAATGTAAATACCATGAGGAGAAAATGATTAAAAAGAGAGAAATAGGGGCATAAACGATTTTATTTTTACGATAAGTAATATACAAAAGTAAAATGAAAAGAAATGTAGAGAGCACTTTGCTAGAATTCCAAAGCACTCCTACAATCATTGATAACGCGACATACAGCAAAACATTAACCTTTAGTCAGATATTTAGCAACATATTCTGGTGAAAATGGAATTTTTTTAAATTCAATACCAGATTGTTTGAGTAATTTAGTTGCATATTCATGGTTATGATAATCTTCTGCATAGTAGATACGCTTTATACCTGCTTGAATAATTGACTTTGTACAATTTAGGCATGGAAAATGAGTAACATAGATTGTTGCACCTTCAGTAGATACACCTTGTTTTGCACATTGTAATAAAGCATTCATTTCTGCATGTATCGTTCTGATACAATGTCCATCTTCAATTAAACATCCTTCATCTATACAATGCACCTCGCCAGCTACAGAGCCATTATAACCACCAGCAATAATACGATTATCCTTAACAATCGTTGCACCTACAGATAATCTTTGACAAGTTGAACGTAATGCTAGCAAATGACTTTGTGCCATAAAATATTCTTCCCATTTGATTCTTTCCAAGATGTTCACCTTCCATACTTAAAATTTAGTAACATTTTCTATTAATATAAGATTAATCACAAAAAATAAAATTTGCAATTAAAATAATCCATTATATCGTGAAATAAGATTTCAGTTTATCAAAAGTTTTACTTCCAAAACCTTTTACTTTTTTCAAATCGTCAATTTCTTGAAATGCACCTTGTTGGTTGCGATATTCAACAATTGCATTAGCTTTAGCTTGCCCTACTCCAGGAACAGACATCAATTCTGATACAGATGCGGTATTTAAATTTACTTTAGTATTATTTGTGTTCCCATTTTTTACATGCACACTGTTTACTCCAATTTGTGGTTCAACATTCTTTTGTCCTTTATGAGGTATGAAAATCATTTTTTGATCTGTTAATTTTTCAGACAAATTAATTTGACTTACATCTGCATCCTCCAATAATTGTGCTTTATCAAGTAAATCAACTACTCTATCCTTAGATGTCATTTTATAAACATTAGGATGTTTAACAGCACCTTTTACATCGACATATACAGGACCCTTATTTTTGGAATTATCTCCATCTTTGACCTGGACATCTTCTACTTTGGACAAACTACTATTTTCACTAGTGCTTTGTTTCAGAGCATTATCTTTATTTTCAAAATTTCTTGAAGTATAATCATCTTGTCTCCAGAATATAAAACCAATTAATACCATAATTAAAACAACAGCACTTATAATATATAACTTCCATTGAGTTAAAAAATCTTTATAGCGTAATAAAAATTGATACAATAAAACCACTCCTCAACTTTATACACGTCTGAGCGAGTGGTTTTACTTTTATTTTTTCGCAATGAAAAACAATCTTTCTGCATCTTCATTATGTTCATCTATATTAAAATCAGTAAATGTTTCAACATGTTTAAAACCAACTTGAGCTAACCAAGACAAATATGTCTTTTCATCAAATGTTCTCTGAAAATGAGACTCATCAAATCTTGAATATGTTTCATCTTCATGTCGAATGAAAAATGTCATATCATGATAAACACTTAAAGGTAAATCTCCTTGCACAGCATCCCATGCTAAAAAAATGTCCCCTTTATCATCAATATAACTTTGATTATTAAACAAAGTCATCATTTTATAAACAGTATGTACATCAAAAATAAATACACCTGAATCAGTCAGATGATGATAAACATTGATGAATGTTTCAATCACTGCAGTTTCATCTTGCAAATAATTTAGAGAGTCACAAAAAATAGTGATGATATCAAATTGTTGTTGCAAATCAAAAGATGTCATATCTCCTTCAAGCCAATTTACATTTGCTGATTTTTGAGCTGCAACAGTCAACATATCAACACTTAAATCCATACCAGTAACATTACCTAAAGCTTCTAATTGAACTGTTAAACTACCAGTACCGCATCCAATATCTAAAATATTTGATTCATCTTTGCAGTGATTTTTTACAATTTCAAACCATTTTTCATATGGTTGATCTTGAGTCAATTGATCGTACACTAGGCTCATTTCTGCATATTGCGACATAATTAATACGCAACCTGACTATATGATTCTAATGGTGCATCTTGATATAACTTTTCAATATTATAATAATTTCTTTCGTCTTTATGGAAAACATGTACCACAACATCAGCTAAGTCAATTAATATCCAACGCGCTTCATTGTATCCTTCCATACGTTTTACTTCTATATTTTGTTCATTGGCTACTTCTTTCACCGCTCTAGCAATCGCTTGAACTTGTCGTTCATTATTTCCGTGCGTTACAACAAAATAATCTGTCATATCGCTGATACCTTTCATTTCTAAAGAAATCGTATCTTCGCCTTTTTTATTGTCAATTGCATCCACAGCAATTGCTAATAATTCTTGTGAATTCATTTAATCATCCTTTATTCTTTCGTCACTATAGTTATAATAATTTAAACAGTCAATCGTCTTATTATATACCGTAATATCTTTCTGTATTAAAAATAGTACTGTGCGTTTAGAAATTTCATAAATTGTCTTATCTAAACTACCTTGATTGTATGCCATATCTCGAATATCATCAACTCCTGGGATTGTTCTTCCAGGTTCGATGTAATCTGCAATAAAAATCAGTTTTTCAGTTTTTGTCATTTGTTGACGTCCAGTAGTATGGTATTTGATAGCCATTAATACTTCCTCATCATTGATACCATATTCATGTTCCATGATTGCTGCACACACAGGGCCATGCAATATTTCACTACCATAACTCAGTAGATCATTACCTAATTCGTATTGTCGAACAATTTGATACATTTTACCTAAATCATCATATTTACAGAAATCATGTAATACACCTGCTAATTCTACTTTACTAGTGTCTCCATCATAAATTTCTGCCAATTTAATAGCTGTTTCTGCAACTCTTAAAGAATGATTATAACGTTTCTCTGGCAGTTTCTCTTTTGCAAGCCGTTTTGCTTTTTCAATGTTCATATAATCCTTCCCCCTTAATATAGTTTTCAACGGATTTAGGAACAAGAACTTGGATAGATTTCCCTTCACTAACTCTTTGTCGAATCATTGTCGAACTTATATCTACCCTAGGTATCTGAATTGCAATCATAGCATTTTCAACATTTTGACTATTTTTGTCTCGATTTACAACTACAAAAGTAACCATTTCTTTTAAGTATTCAATTTGATACCATTTCTCTAGTTGGTTATACTGATCCGTCCCAATAACAAAGTACAACTCACTGTCTTTGTGTTGCTCCTTGAATGCCTTGATCGTGTCATAGGTATAACTCTGACCACCACGTTTAATTTCATCGTCGCAAATATCTCCAAAACCAAGCTCGTCGATAATCATCTGTATCATTGTTAATCTGTGCTGAACATCTATAAAATTATTGTGCTTTTTCAATGGAGACATAAAACTAGGTAAAAAATAAAATTCATCTGGCTGTAATTCATGAAATACTTCGCTAGCTACTATCATATGTGCAGTATGGATAGGGTTAAACTGACCGCCGTAAAGTACTATCTTTTTCATTATTATGGCAATTCAATTTCTTTATTTTCTTTAGATTCTCTATAAATCACTATCATAGATCCAATCACTTGCACTAATTCACTACGCGTAGCTTCGCTTAATGTTTCAGCTAATTCTTTTTTATCATCAAAGTTATTTTGTAGTACATGTACTTTAATCAATTCTCTGTTTTCTAACGTATCATCTATTTGTTTAATCATATTTTCGTTGATACCGCCTTTTCCAATTTGAAAAATCGGATCAATATTGTGTGCTAAACTTCTTAAGTATCTTTTTTGTTTGCCAGTAAGCATATGTTATTCTCCTTTTAATTGTTGTAAAACTGCTGTTTTCATAGAATTAATATCAGCATCTTTATTAGTCCAAATTTTAAAGCTTTCCGCACCTTGGTAAACAAACATATCTAAGCCATTATAAATATGGTTTCCCTTGCGCTCTGCTTCCTCTAAAATAGGTGTTTTATACGGTATATAAACAATATCACTCATTAAAGTATTGGGAGAAAGATGCTTTAAATTAATAATACTTTCGTTATTTCCAGCCATACCCGCTGGTGTTGTATTAATAACGATATCGAATTCAGCTAAATACTTTTCAGCATCTGCTAATGAAATTTGGTTTATATTTAAATTCCAAGATTCAAAACGAGCCATCGTTCTATTCGCAACAGTTAATTTGGGCTTTACAAATTTTGCTAATTCATAAGCAATACCTTTACTTGCACCACCTGCGCCCAAAATTAAAATGTATGCATTTTCTAAATCTGGATAAACGCTGTGCAATCCTTTAACATAACCAATACCATCTGTATTATACCCTATCCACTTGTCATCTTTTATCAAAACAGTGTTAACTGCACCTGCATTAATCGCTTGTTCATCAACATGATCTAAATACGGTATGATACGTTCTTTATGAGGAATTGTGATATTAAAGCCATCTAATTCTTTTTTCGAAATAATTTCTTTAATTAAATGAAAATCTTCAATTGGAATATTTAAAGCTTCATAAGTATCATCTAATCCTAAAGAATTAAAATTTGCTCTATGCATAACGGGCGACAAGGAATGTGAAATAGGATTTCCGATAACTGCAAATTTCATTTTTTAAATCACCTTATAAAATAGAATTTCTTAATACAACATCAACATTTTTAGGAACACGAACGATTACTTTAGCTCCTGGTCCTATAGTTATAAAGCCTAGACCAGAGATCATAACATCGCGTTTCTCTTTGCCTGTTTCAAGTCTAACAGCCTTTACCTCATTAAGATCAAAATTTTGTGGATTTCCAGGTGGCGTTAATAAATCGCCAAGTTGATTACGCCATAAATCATTGGCCTTCTCCGTTTTAGTACGATGTATATTCAAGTCATTAGAAAAGAAACAAACTAACGGACGTTTACCACCTGATACATAATCTATGCGCGCTAGACCGCCGAAGAATAATGTTTGCGCCTCATTTAATTGATATACGCGTTGTTTTATTTCTTTCTTAGGCATAATAATTTTCAATTCTTTTTCACTAACTAAATGCGTCATTTGGTGATCTTGAATAATACCTGGTGTATCATACATAAATGATGTTTCATCTAAAGGAATATCTATCATATCTAAAGTTGTTCCAGGGAATCTTGAAGTTGTTACTACATCTTTTTCACCAACACTAGCTTCAATCAGTTTATTAATCAATGTAGATTTCCCAACATTCGTTGTCCCTACAATATACACATCTTCATTTTCTCGAATATTCGCAATTGATGATAATAAGTCGTCTATGCCCCAGCCTTTTTCAGCTGAAATTAATACGACATCGTCAGCTTCCAAACCATATTTTCTTGCTGTTCGTTTTAACCATTCTTTAACTCGACGTTTATTAATTTGTTTCGGCAATAAATCCAATTTATTTGCTGCTAAAATGATTTTTTTGTTTCCGACAATACGTTTAACTGCATTAATAAATGATCCTTCAAAGTCAAATACATCCACGACATTGACGACAATACCCTTTTTATCCGCAAGTCCTGATAATAATTTTAAAAAGTCTTCACTTTCTAATCCTACATCTTGAACTTCGTTATAATTTTTCAAGCGGAAACAACGTCTGCAAATCACGTCATCACGAAACATATTATGCTCTGGTACAAAACCAGGTTTATTTTTATCTTCAGATTGAAGTGGCGCACCACAACCGATACATTTTAAAATGTCAGACAATCAATTTTCCTCCCATGTGATATAACCTTTTTTACTGAAATGACGTAATAATCGTCTTTCAATTAATCTATTAAACTTAGTAATAAAGCCATCAGTTCGTTTAACTGGAACAACCATAATTGTATATAGACCTCGACGATTACCACCAAATACATCAGTAAGCATTTGGTCACCTATAACAACAGTTTGATCTGGTCTGATATTCATCTTAGTTATTGCTTTATCAAACGCTTTCCCCATTGGCTTTCTCGCTTTAAAAATAAAATCGATGTCTAAATGCTGACTAAAACTAGCAACACGAGACTCATTATTATTAGACACGATTGTAATAGTGATTCCTTTTTCATTAGCTTCCTTAAACCATGCTTTAACACGTTCTGTAGGTTCTTTAACATCCCAACCTACTAGCGTATTATCTAAATCTGTAATAATACCTTTAACGCCTTTGTCCACTAACTTGTCTAAATCAATTTGAAATATTGATTGAACATATGAATTCGGCATAAAAAACTTGCGAACTAAACCCATTTAACTCACCTTTACCTTTTTATAATTGAGACACTAATGCTTCAACAGTTTGACTTGATGATACAGCTGCTTTTTCTAAAAATGCTTCGAAGCTCATTTCCGCTTCTCCATTTGCTAAGTCTGAAACTGCACGAACTACAACAAATGGTACATTAAATTGATAACATGTTTGTGCAATTGCAGTTGCTTCCATTTCAACCGCCATCGCATTTGGAAATGCTTTTTTAATTTTTTGACGTTGTTCAACACTACCGATAAAGCTATCACCACTTACAATTAAGCCTACTTTAGCTGTTAATTGTTGTTGTTGTACAACTTGAGATACTTTTTCTATTAAAGGTTTACTTGATTGAAATGCTACCGGCATCTGTGGTATTTGTCCATATTCATAACCAAATGCTGTTGCATCCGCATCATGATATTTTACATCATCACTTATAAGAACGTCACCTACATTTAAACTTTCATCTAAAGCTCCAGCAGAACCTGTATTAATAATGACGTCCGGTTTAAACTTATTAATTAATAATGTCGTAGAAATTGCAGCATTAACTTTTCCAATGCCGCTTTGGGTAATCACTACTTCTCTATCTTTTAAAATGCCAGTATAAAATTTAACATGTGCAACTGAAATTTCGCTTAATTGTGTTAATTTATTTTTTAATATTGTTACTTCTTCTTCCATGGCACCAATTATACCAATCATCCTTTGATTCACCTCTTTTAAAAAATCCTAGCATTTGTTATTTTATCACATTTTAATCACTACAACGACAAGTATCATGATTTTCATTACTGTATAAAACTTTTGCTTTATTTTTATAAAAAGCTCTTTCAATAACTTGGTATCATAAATAATTATTTTTGAACTCATAACAGTGAATTCGATGCTTCTAATTTGTCTATTTTTCAAAAACTAATCATATCAATTACATCAACCAATCGTGTCAAGAAACTTTATTAAATAACAGGAAAATGATATGTTTAAAATAATAATGATGAAATAAGAGGATTTTACAATGGCTGAAAATAATCAAAATAGTCTCGTAACAAAGATAGCTACATACGGCAGTTTTATTGCAATTGCGTCGTTTGTCATTTTATTTATAAGTATATTTTTAAAGTTTTCATTTAATATCGAGTTTACAGCAACAATTATGAACATATGTCGCTACACTCTAATTCTAGGATTTATACTTATGTCCTTACCTGATGTTGTTGATAAAAACATCAAGAAAATTATATTCGATGCATTTATTATCATCGTCTTTATCTTCTTTTTACTATAGTAGTTTTATTTTGTAATTACACAGTTAATCATATTTGTTTCGTATCGAATTCCTGTGTGTATTAAAGATAATTCTAATAGAAAACAGCAGTAAGACTTTTCTAAGTGTTATCATCCTTACTGCTGTTTTTATTTGTAACAGTATAATGACAGGTACTTTATATTTCACTGTCAAAGATTATTAATGATTAACTTAATTAAATTATGATTTGAATAAATAGATATCTAAATGCAATTTGTCACTATTGATAGTTTTATTATCAGCATACATTTTTAATACCTCATAACCATACTCACCATTTAAATTATAAAAATTATATTCTATATTTTGTTCATCATCATTATGATATTTAACATACCCTTTAACAATGTCGCCACCTTGTTCGTACAACTTATACTTCTCATTCAAATAATTTCTTAATTGAACATCTAATTCTTGAATGGTAACAATTTTCTTTTTCGTTTTTACTGCTGTTAATTCTATTTCTGCTTGATGTCCGTCAATCCATAAATTACAAGGTATATTCTTATAATCATCGTACTTATTATTGTCACTTAAAGTAACACCACCATAACTACATTGCGTTTTATTGGTTGCTCCCCCATGACATCCATATCCATAATTTCCAGCAAATATATCGATATCCTTATTTATAAATTTCTTTGAAAGTGCCTCATTTTCGAATTCAACTTTAAAATCTTTTTTCCAATCATCATTTACGAACATGTCATGAAATAACAAATCATGCTTCAACAGTCTATCGTTTGTGTTTTTATTTTCAAGCTGAGTTGGATTGATGAATGACATCTTAGCATTACTTAGACGCTTTGAATCAAACTTACTTTTATGATGTAAGTCTGAATATTCGATTGCACTTGCTGAATTTGTCAAAATTTCTTCTAACAATAATATTAAAATAAATCCTGTTAAATATTTAACTTCAAACTCCCCAAAACAATTATTAATTTACATTTGAGAGCGAGACATAAATGATAAACAGGCTGGGAAATAAATCAATGTTCTATGCTCTACGAAGTTATATTGGCAGTAGTTGACTGAACGAAAATGCGCTTGTAACAAGTTTTTTTCAATTCAAGTCAGGGGCCCCAACATAGAAGCTGGCGGAAAGTCAGCTTACGATAATGTGCAAGTTGGGGTGGGACGACGATAAAGAAATACTTTTTCTATAGAAATTAGTATTTCTTATGCATGAGTTTTACTCATGTATTCCTATTTTTAAGTACACATTAGCTGTGGCTAATGTGTAAGAACCACTACATAATAAATCATTAGTGGCTCTTTATCATTTCTGTCCCACTCCCTTGAGCCTACAATTTTGATTATGTATCACGTTCATAATACTTTCCAATTTGAAATACCCTGTTCGCAATTATTAGTTGAGTTATATCAACCAATACAGTGTAAACATAAAAATTCCAAACCGTTTAACAGTATATCAGAAAAAATGATAATCATTTCTTTTATTTTTATTAAATTTCATAATGATTCATATAATATTCGCATTAAAACATCACAATACTGATACACAACAAAAAGAGCAGTACATTTGTCATGCACCACTCTCAACAAATATATTTTTCAATGAAGCAATTACGCGATCTTACAAATACTATAAGTATAGCTGAATCACATATTATATTTATTTTATAATCGAATTTAGAAATTCATCACTTATCTCATAAATTATTGGTCTACTTTTAATTTTAACTAAGTAGTTATCATATTTTTTAATTGTATTATTAATTTTTACTCTTCCTACTCCCAATATGTTTTCTAAATCAATTAATGTTAATCTATTTCTTTTATTTCCAAACAATTTATCCATTGAAAGGAGATACAAAAATTCATAATCTATCTGTTTATAATGACTGGTTAAATAAAGCGTTAATTTTTCAGTCGCATCCATTTTTGGTATTAACTCATCAAGTATTCTTTCTTGTCCTGCTATCAATAGCTCAAGCATTGTGTCAATAAATTCCGTCAAATCACCACAATTCAAATGATTTGAAGCAGTCATAAACGCCTTGTAATATTTCGATTTATTTCTATTTATAACATATGAAAATGTCAAAGCAGTATAATTATCATAATAATCACTCAAGAGCTTGGCAATTATAAATCTTCCAACTCTACCATTGCCATCATAAAAAGGATGTATATATTCAAACAGATAATGACTAGCCATGATTTTGAACGGCTGAGGCGCATCAAAATATTTTAAAAATGTTAGCATTTCACCTATATATTCAACAATTTTGGTTTCAGGTTGTAACCCAACATGTATATATTTATTCGTTGACCCATCATGCACACCGACAAAATTTTTACGAAATAGCTCTCCATCTAACTTATCTTGTTCGTTAATTTCATTTGAAACTAATTTATCATAAATCGCTCTAATGTCTCTTACATTATCAACTTTAATTTTTTTATTAAGTTCTATCTCTTTATATTGATCCACGAGGCCTCTGAACTTAAGAAATTCTGATGCTTGGTTATTTAACGCATGTGCAATCTCTTGTTTAGTACTAAATACATTTTCAATTTCATTAGTACTTTGTAATTCATCGATTAATAAATCATTAAAATATTGTTCTCTAGCTGCATATGGTAAAGAATTAAGTGCTCTATCAATTTTTCTACTATTAATTGATATTAATTCTTGTTTTTTTGATAGATTTTTAGTCACCATAAAGAATAGAGGATATTCCAAATCATTAACTTTTTTTCAATTTCCATAGGTATGATATTAATATTAGTATTGAAAGAAGCTAAAGAATTAAATCTTTTAGTATACTCTTCCTTCATTTTACTTTCATTGTGTTCATGAAAAATACTTTTTAAAGTTCTGTAACCCATTTGCAGCCTCCTCTACTCATTTAAAATGTATTTTTTGTCCAATAAATCCATTTTCATTAGATTAGCTAAATATTATCACTTTTTTTCTTTAAAAACTATATAAATATCTATTTATCCAAACAACTGAAACAGAAGTTTCATCACAACAAAAAGAGCAGTACATTTGTCATGCACCACTCTCAACAAATATATCTAATTATGCTTTATAAATGAATCACCGGAAATCAAAATACATCTTGCCTAATACTAACAACATTTACAGTGATGCTATTAGTCAAAATGTCTTTTAAAATAACTGAAGTACTTCTTTGAATGAGAATATACCTGTCAATATTGTAACAAGTACTGCAACGATACCAAAGATGAACATCCAATTTGGGTGTTTATAATCACCAACAATTGATTTCTTTTTACTTGCAATCAAAATTGCACCTAACGTAATAGGTAAAATCCATCCATTTATCGCGCCTGCTATAATTAAAAGGCTGATTGGTTTTCCAATAAATAAGAAAATCATTGTTGAAATAACGATAAACACAATCACAATTAAATTACTTCTTTCGTTAAGTGATTTATGAAGTGTTTTTAAAAATGTTGCGCTTGTGTATGCTGAGCCAATTACTGATGACATAGCTGCAGCAAATAACACAATACCAAAAATATTCTTTCCAATTGGTCCAATTGCGTGTTCAAAAACTGACGCTGGTGGATTTTCAGAACTTAGTGTCACACCTGTTACAACAACACCTAATACCGCTAGGAATAGTAACGTTCTCATAATACCTGTAGTTAAAATACCAGCAATTGCTGATTGATTTACAAATGGTAAATATTGCTTACCTTTAATGCCAGAGTCTAATATACGATGTGCACCTGCAAAGGTAATATAACCACCTACAGTTCCACCAACTAACGTAATGATTGGCAAGACTAATTTCATTGGATGTTCTGGCGCAAATGTATGCACAAAAGCATCACCATAAGGTGGATTAGAAACAAACATCACATATGCCACAACTAAAATCATCACAATACCAAGAATCATTGAAACAACGTCCATAATTTTTTGGCCACTTTTACTTACAAAGATTAATATTGCAAAGATTGCAGTAATAGCTGCGCCCCATTTTACATCTAATCCAAAAATTGCATTTAAACCTAAACCGGCACCAGCAATATTACCAATATTAAAAGCTAGACCACCAAATGCAATCAATATTGAGATAACAGTACCAAGCCCAGGAACAACTTTATTTGATATTTCTTGACCTCTTAAACCAGTTACAACTAATATGCGCCATATATTAATTTGTGCACCAATGTCAATGATGATAGACAGTAATATGGCAAATGCGAAACTTGCAAAAAATTGTGATGTAAATACTGCTGTTTGCGTTAAAAATGCTGGCCCAATTGCAGAAGTTGCCATCAAAAATACAGAACCTAATAATAACCTTTTATGATTTTTTGTGAATTCAAAGTCACTTTCTTTTTTAAGCTTTAAATTTCTTCCCATTTTTTAGCCCCCTATAAGGATTGAATATCAATGCCTTCTTTCATTAAAATTTCTCTAATTTTCGAAACAAATAATAATGCATGTTCTCCATCACCATGCACACAAATTGTATCTGCTTGTAACGTTACTTCCTTATTGTTTTTTGAAATAACTTTATTTTCCTTCACCATCTTTAAAACCTGCTTAAGTGCTTCGTCAGTATCAGTAATCACAGCATCACTTTCTTTTCTACTAACGAGCTGCCCATCATCTTCGTATCGTCTATCAGCAAACACTTCAGAAGCTGTAATTAATCCGACATTCTTTGCTTCTGAAATTAGATATGAATTTGCTAATCCTACTAACACTAGTGATGGATCAAAGTCATAAACAGCTTGTGCTATAACGCTTGCTATTTCTCTGTCTTTTGCACCCATCTGATACAACGCACCATGCGGTTTAACATGATTAATTTTAACTTGATGAATGCGACAAAACCCTTGTAATGCACCTAATTGATAAATCATCAAATTATAAATCTCGTCGTTAGAGATATCTATATTTCGTCTGCCAAAGCCTTTCAAATCAGGTAAACCAGGATGTGCACCTACTGCAACATTATGTGCTTTGGCAAGTTTTACCGTTTCATTCATTACATTTTCATCACCAGCGTGAAAACCACAAGCAACATTCGCACTTGTAATTAACGGAATAATTTGATGATCACCACCAAAGGAATAATTTCCAAATGCTTCGCCTAAATCACAATTCAAATCAACTCGCATTATAATTCCACCCCTTTAACAATTTGATGTTTTTCTAAAAATTTAATATCAACATCTTTTGCATCTCCATCACGATATAGTGGATAATTTAAAACTGCATATAAAAAATCGGCAGTTGTAGAAAATCCATCTATCACCATTTCATCTAAGGTGGCTTTCAACTTATCAATTGCTGAAGCTCTATCATGAGATTTTACAATTACTTTAGCTACTAAAGAATCATAATATGGTGAAACTTGATAACCGTGATATAGTAAAGAATCGACTCGCACATTAAAGCCTTGAGGTAAATGTAACGCTGTCACTTTACCTGGTGTTGGTTGAAATTTCTTTTCAGGATTTTCGGCATTTATTCTCGCTTCTATCACATGACCATTAAATTGAATATCGCTTTGTGAAAAAGGTAAATGATTATGTTCCAATAAATACAATTGTGCTGCAACCAAATCACGTTCTGCTCGCATCTCTGTAACAGTATGTTCAACTTGTATTCGAGCATTCATTTCAATAAAGTAATGTGCGGTATCAGTTACTAAAAATTCAATCGTACCTGCACTTCTATAATTTGCTGCACGTGCAACTTTAACAGCATCGTTACATATTTGTTGTCGTCTTTCTTCAGTTAATGCTGCACAAGGAGATTCTTCGATTAATTTTTGATTTTTACGTTGTACAGAACAATCACGTTCCCCTAAATGTACAAAATTATCCTGCCCATCTCCCATAACTTGAACTTCAACATGTTTTGCAACAGGTATAAAAGCCTCAACATAAACACGATCATCATCAAAGTATTTTTTTCCTTCACTTTTAGCTTCTTTAAATGCCTTTTCTAAATCTTCAGCTTTCTTTACAATACGTATACCTTTACCACCACCGCCACTGGCAGCTTTGATAACAACTGGATAACCGATGTCTTTGGCAAGCTTCTCAATTTCAGACACATGGTTCACAGCACCATTTGATCCTGGAATCACAGGAACACCTGCATGATGAACTGTTTGTCTTGCTGTTATTTTATCCCCCATCATTTCCATCGTTTTTTTAGTAGGCCCTATAAACGCTATGCCTTGTTCCTCAACGGTTTGAGCAAATTTTGTTGATTCTGATAAAAAGCCATATCCTGGGTGAATTGCATTAGCACCAGTGATTTGTGCAGCAGATATGATGCGGTCAATATTTAAATAACTACCTAAAGCATTAGCTTCCCCAATACATATAGCTTGATCTGCTAAATGTACATGCAAGCTTTGCTCGTCCCCTTTTGCATAAACTGCTACAGTTTCAATCCCATATTCTCTGCAAGCTCTTATAATCCTTACAGCAATTTCACCTCTATTCGCAATTAAACAACGAAGCATTTACTTACCCCCTTTACTTAATACGTACCAAAACTTGGTCGTATTCAACATTTGTTCCATGATCAGCTACTATTTCAGTAATTTCTCCAGCAACATCTGTTGTTACCTCGTTTAATACTTTCATCGCTTCAACATATCCTATAATATCTCCCTTGTTAACTTTGTCACCGACATTCACAATTGGTTCAGTTAATTCTTTACTATCTTGTAAAAAGAATGTACCTACCATTGGTGATTTAATGTCATGATAATCATTTGTCGAAACATCGGAGTTATCATTCGCTTTTGAAGCTGTCAAATCATTATTGTTCATACTTTGATTTGATTGATTACTGTGTGCAGCCAAATGATTCGAGTCAGTGAAGTCAATTTCTATTTCATCTTCAAAATTTTTATATTTAAATTTCTTAACATCATTTTCCTTCACTAATTTGATTATTTGTTCGATTTTTTCAATATTCATTTTACAAATCCCCTTTTAAAATTGTTGCTAATTTTTTCGAAGTATGTCGCAAGCTAGATGTATCAAAAATTGGAGTCTTTTGATGACTCTTAAGAATTTCATTAAACAGAGACATTTGTTCCCGATTCTTATCTACAGCTTCTTGGAATGATATCCATTTAAATTGAATTGTATCTTGTGGTTTCATCTGTGCTAACTTTGGCAGATCAAATTTGCATACAGTTGCAATTTTGGTATAACCACCTATCGTTTGTTTATCATTAAGCAGAATAATAGGTTGACCATCATTTGGTACTTGAACACTACCAAGAGCAACCGGTTCAGAAATGATATCTGCTTGATTAATTGGTGCAACGCTGTCACCTTCCAAACGATAGCCCATACGGTCTGATTGTTCAGTAATTAAATATGGATGATTTACAATTTTCGCTCTAGCCTCTTCAGAAAATGCCTCGAATTGAGGTCCTTGAAGAATGTGTATAATATTATTTTCTGGCAATAAATCGTCCTGTAAATGAATCGTCTTTCCAATGTTTTCTTTAAAGTCATTATTTATTTTCACTGTTATTACATCATTAGCTAATAACTTTCTACCTTTGAATCCTCCTATACTGCTTCGGGTATGTGTTGCATAACTTTCAGCAATAGGAGGTACGTTGATAGAATGACCAAAAGTAAGATAACCGCGTGCACCTTTGGTTATAGCACCTATTTTTAAAATGTCACCTTTCTCAGCTAATATGACAGAATTCATTGATATAGTTTTATTATTTAGCGAGGCATTAACACTACCACCGGTTATAACAAATGTATTTTGCGTATTAAATTGAATGGTAGGACCAATCAAAGTATATTCAATCGCTGGACCATCATTGTTAATTAATAACTGCGCAACCTTAAAACTAAATTGATCCATGGCACCTGCGCCTGAAAATCCAATATGTTCATAACCTTTTCTTCCTAGATCTTGTACCGTTGAAAAGAGACCTGGTTGTAAAATCTTAATTGACATTTTCAATCACCACCCAGTCATCAACATTAAAGTTGCCATCTGATATATCTCTTTCGATTTGTATAAATTCTTGTTCATCTATTGCATAAAATTGTATCCATTCTCCTGCTTCGTACATTGACATTGGTTCACGCTCGCTGCTAAATACTTTTAACGGTGTGCGTCCAATAATTTGCCATCCGCCAGGAGAATCTGATGGATATAGTCCTGTTTGATTATTCGCAATACCTACAGAACCTGCATGAATTTTTAACCTTGGCTGATTACGTCTAGGTGTATGTAGTTGTTCATCAAGTCCGCCTAAGTATGGAAATCCTGGCATAAATCCTAGCATATATATTAAATAAGGTTTACTTGTATGTTTTTCAATAACTTGCTCAACAGTTATTCGATTATGCTTTGCTACTTCTTCAATATCTGGTCCATATGTACCACCATATTGAACAGGTATTTTAATAATACGATTGGTTTGATTCACAGCATGAACATTTTTTTCATTAAATTTGTTAAGTTCTAAATTTTCAATTAATTTAGAAGATGTTATAGCTTGTTCATCAAAATATATTAGAACTGCTCGATACGAAGGGACAATATCTTGAATTTCTAATATTTCTTTTTCTCGTATCCACCGTACCATTGCTGTGACATTACGATATGTCTCTTCGGATATTTTATTTTCAAAATAAATCATAATTGTCTGCTCGTTAATAAATCTTACATCCACTTTAAATCCCCCTTTGTATTGCAATAAACCAGTATTGAATACCTTTTCATTGTATCATTGAGAAGCACAAGTTGTTTAATAAGTAATTCAAATCGCATACAATAACAAATGATAATCAATTTGTTTTCTCGGAAATATTTTGCTTTTTTAAAATGGAGTAGTTAATATTGTAACTCTTACACTAATTTAGGTTCTGCTATCATTCGGTCTGATGGAAAATTTTTACTTTTCATCTGTCCGATTTTTTGATTTTGAATATAAAAAAGCACGACCGAAGTATCATTAACACACTTCAATCGCGCAATTAAACAATCTATTTGATCATTTATTGGATATTAACAATTTTTACGTTCATTTCGCCACCATTAGGTAGTGGAACACGAACTTCATCATCTAAACCTTTACCAATTAACGCTTTAGCCATTGGTGATTCATTTGAAATCTTACCATTAAATGCATCTGATTCAGCTGAACCAACGATTTGATAACTTTCCTCTTCATCACCTGGTAATTCTACAAACGTTACTGTTTTACCAATTTTAACAACGTTGTTATCTCCAGTATCTTCAATGATTAATGCATTTCTTAACATATGCTCAATTCTTTGAATATCTTGTTCGATGAATCCTTGTTCATCTTTTGCTGCATCATACTCAGAGTTCTCTGATAAGTCACCAAATGAACGTGCAACTTTAATTTTCTCTACAACTTCAGGACGCTTAACTGTTTTTAATTCTTCAAGTTCACGCTCTAATTTTTCAAAACCTTCTTGAGTCATTGGATATTGCTTTTGATTTTCCATATTGTCATCTTCCTTTACTGAATTATACTATTGCTTGCTAACTAAAGACTGAATTTTTGTTGTCATAATATCTATTGCAACTTTATTGCTCCCACCTTCAGGAATAATTATATCAGCATATTTCTTAGTCGGTTCAATAAATTGGTCATGCATAGGTCTAACAACACTTAAATATTGATTGATAACAGAGTCCATTGAACGCCCACGCTCTTTAGTATCTCGTGTTAAACGGCGTAATATTCTCAAGTCTGCATCTGTATCAACATATATTTTAACATCCATCATATCACGTAATACCTTATTTTCTAAAGCGAAAATACCTTCTACGATAATAACATCTTTAGGTTTAAAATCAATGGTAATGTCACTTCTTGTATGACTAGCATAATCATATGTCGGTACTTCTACTGCTTTACCATTTTTCAAGTCTTTAAGATTTTCAATTAATAAATCATTATCGAATGCAAATGGATGGTCATAATTGGTTTCTAGGCGCTCGTCGAAAGTCAAGTGCTTTTGATCTTTATAATAGTAATCTTGAGCAAGTAAAGCGACACTATGACCTTCTAAGTTTTTCATAATTTCGTTAGTTACAGTTGTTTTTCCTGAGCCAGATCCACCAGCTATGCCAATGATTGTAGTAGCTTTCATTAGCCAATTTCCTTTCTCATCATGTTGTTTGGATATATCGGGCGATCCACTTTAATTTGAACGATTTGTAATGGATGGCGCGCCGCGTCTAAGCTGTTACCTTCTTCATCATAAATTGCTTCTACTACTTGTGTAAATGTTTCAATTTCTGGACCAAAGAATTCTATTTCTTGACCTGGTTTAAAGTTATTTCGTTGTTGAATAGTCGCAATTTTTGTATCTTCATTATAGTCTAATACCAAACCACAAAAATCAAATGGTGATTTTTTAGATTGTTGTTGACCAAACATCTGTTCTTCATAACCAGGTGTTCCCTCAAAGAATGCTGGTGCAGTGTCTCTATTTGCACATTTATCTAACTCTATTAACCATTCCGGATTAATCTTAAAGTTGTCAGGATCTGCCGCATACGCATCAATGACTTTACGATATACTGAGACAACTGTTGCAATATAATGAATTGACTTCATACGTCCTTCAATTTTTAATGAGTCCACACCAATATCCATCATTTGAGGAATTGATTCGATTAATTTTAAATCTTTAGGACTCATCGCAAACGGTGTAACTTCACCTTGATTATAAAAAACATCAAGTTCACCATTATCATCAACTTCTAATAATTCATAATCCCAACGGCAACTTTGACAGCAACCGCCTCTGTTGGAATCCCTTGCAGTCATATGATTACTTAATGTACATCTACCTGAATAGGCGATACACATAGCACCATGAATAAATGCTTCGATTTCAATATCTACTTTTTCCTTCATTTCACGCATTTCCATCGCGCCGGTCTCACGTGCTAATACAACACGATCCAATCCTTCTTCTTTCCAATATTCTACAGCTTTGTAATTAGAAAGTGATTGTTGAGTAGATAAATGAATTTCAAGTTTTGGCGCAACTTCTTTACATGTTTCGATAATTAAAGGATCTGCAACAATGATACCTGTCGCACCAGTCTTTTCCAAATTACGCAAATATGATTCTAGACCTTCAATATTCTCATCATGTGCAATAATATTTGTCGTAACATAAATTTTGGCACCGTAACGGTTCGCAAATTCAACACCTTCAGCTATTTCTTCCATCGTGAAATTATCAGCATTTGAACGTAATCCATATTCTTGACCACCTAAAAATACGGCATCAGCGCCATAATGTACTGCTATTTTTAACTTTTCTAAGTTTCCAGCAGGTGCTAATAATTCTGGTTTCTTCATAACTGTTTTAGGAGTTGATTTAATCTCTTCTATTGTCTTCATGATTAACCTCCTTAATATACTGTTTGTTTATATAAGAAACCTTCGTCAAATGGTCGATGATCAGGTTGAATTTCTTCAATTGGATCCATCAACATAAATTTCTCATCTTCATAGATTTCAGGATCTTCATTGTACAAATCTATCGCTTGACGATACTGTTCCGTTACCACATTAATATATTCTTCCGTTTGTAGAATACCATCGATTTTAAATGAATCTATACCCGCCTCAAAAAATGGTGCTAATTCTTCAATTAAACAAATGTCGTTTGGTGACATAATGTGCGTACCATTGTAATCTTCGTAAACTGGGTAATTATTTTGTCTTTCTTCATCATAAAGTAATAAAGATTGTTCATCATTGCGACGTTCAATTTTCATTTGGCGATCTTGGAACGTATAATAATTGCCTAGTAGCATACGCTTTGATTGGAACATACAAGTCATTCCTTGAACTTGCACCTCAATTTCCACATTTGAATTTTCTTTTATATTAATAATTTCATCCAAATTCAGCTCACGTGCTAAGACAGCTCTTGATGCGCCTCTTTTACCCCAGTAATTACATTGAAAATGATTAGTTACTAACGTCTCTGCATTCCAATGAAGTGGTATTGGATTTTCTTGCGCCTTCACATACATTACTACTGCTGGATCCCCGAAAATAATTCTGTCAACTCGTATTTCATGTAAAAAATTAATATAATCTTCTACAGCATCTAAATGATAATTATGAAATAATCCATTCACTGCCGCATATACTTTTTTATCGTTTTTGTGAGCTAATGCGACAGCCTCTGTCATTTGTTGTCTATTGAATTCCCCTGGAAGTCTTAAACCAAACTTTTGCTCGCCAATTACAAAAGCATCTGCACCTAAATCAATAAGTGTTTCCATATGGCTTAATGACTTGGGTGTGACAAGTAATTCTGTCATAGTCATTCTCCTTTAATTGAAATCGCTAATCCATCGTCTATATTTAAAAAATTCGTTGTATATCCTGGTTGCTTTATTAACCACTCATTATAATCTTGAACCTTTTTAACCATTTGTCTTACATTTCTCGATCTAACAATCCCAATATCCGATACAAAACCGTGATATAAAACATTATCTGTAATTACGAGACCTTGGTGCTTTAAAAGTGGTGTATATATTTCAAAAAATTTCTTTGATTGCGCTTTTGCTGCATCAATAAATATCATATCATAAACTTTGTCATTTACATTTTCAAATTGCTCTAAAGCATTACCTTCAATAATTCGAACCTGGTTTTCAAAATGATAAGTAGCTAAATTTTGTTTAGCATATTGAATCATCGTTTCATTACGCTCTATCGTTGTGACATGAATGTCATCAGATATAGAAGCGAATTGCATAGAACTATAGCCGATTGCTGTACCAATTTCTAAAATATTTTTAACATTATTCATACGAATTAATTGCTTAATTAAATCTAATGTTAAACGATCTACGATTGGCACTTCATTTACCTCGGCAAATTCACGCAAAACTTCGATTGAACTATTTTGATGTTGATGTAAATCTATTAAATATTTTTTATTTAGGTCATCCATGTTTTAAACTTCCTTTATGTAAAATAAGTCAATATGATTATGACAATAAAATAAATCAGCCTTCACAATTGATTATAATTTTGCCAACCAATTAAATGACTGATTTCGTGTTAGACGCAAAGCTATTTTATTTATAGAAGCGAATCATTCATATAAAATTTAACTTTAGATATTTTACCATATTTTCAATAAAATTATAAGCGTTAATTATTTATACATTGCTTGACTTAAAAAAATACTCTTGCCTCCCCATCTTAAGGTTAGCAAGAGTAAAATCTTTTTAATTATTCTTCCATTTCAGTATTTACAACTTCTTCAATCATGTCCCATTCTTCATCAGTTTCGATTGGTACTAACTTACCACCGTCACCTAACTCATCTGGTTCATTGATCATTGGTACAAGCTCAATCATATCGTCTTCATCTGATTGAGCACCTTCTTCAGCTAAGATAACATACTCTTTTTTGAATTCAGGATGATAAAATTCTAAAACTTTTCGGTATAAAACTTCATTTCCCTCTTCATCGAATAAAGTTAATAATTCTTCTTCGTTATTAATTTCTAGTTGTGAATCATGATTATGTTCAGTCATAGTAAAATCTCCTTTTAATGTAGTGAATCTAAATAGCCTTGTAAAATAAATACCGCTGCCATTTTATCAATCACTTGTTTTCTTTTTTGTCTTGAAACATCTGCTTCTAATAATGATCGTTCAGCAGCCATTGTGCTTAATCTTTCATCCCACATCACAATCTCAATAGAAGGATAAGCTTCTAATAATTTTTCTTTGTATGTTAACGAAGCTTCGCCTCGAAATCCTATTGAATTATTCATGTTTTTAGGTAGTCCTATTACGACTGTACCCACATTATGTTTTTTAATAATGTCTACTAATTGGTCAATACCTAATTCATTATTTTCTTCATTGATTCGGAGTGTGTCTAATCCTTGTGCCGTCCAACCCATTATATCACTAATTGCAATTCCTACCGTTCTACTACCGACATCGAGTCCTAAAATTTTATGTTGTAACATAAATTATTTATTTTGCTCTTTTAAATAGTAAGAAACAAGCTCTTCCATAATAACATCTCTATCAATGTGACGAATTTGATTTCTTGCTTCATTTTGGCGTGGAATATACGCAGGGTCACCTGATAATAAATAACCTACAATTTGGTTTACGGCATTATATCCTCGTTCATCTAATGTTCGATAAACATTATTTAAAACATCTCTTACATCTTGCGTTGGAAGTTCTTCATAGTCGAATTTCATTGTTTTATCAAAGTTTTCCATTTGCGACACTCCTTTAATTACAAATATAACTCACTATCATCATACAATATTATGGCTTTAAATTATAGATTTTTAATGTAATCTTTAATAAAGCTTAATGATTTTGAGATATTTTCAGGTTGTGTACCGCCACCTTGAGCCATATCTGGACGACCGCCACCTTTACCACCAACGATTGGTGCCATTTGTTTGATAAGATCACCGGCTTTAACGTTATTTGTTAAAGATTTAGGGACAGTTGCAACCATCGATACTTTATCATCAACATTACTTGCAAGAATGATAATTGTATCTTGTAGTTTAGATTTAAAATCGTCCATTGTCGAGCGAATTGCTTTCGCATTTGGTACATCCACTTCAGTAACCAATACTTTATAGCCATTGATTTCTTCAACTTGATCTTCAATATTACCCATTTTAAGTGATGTGATTTCTTTGTCACGTTGCTCTAATTGTTTTAATAATGCTTTTTCTTCATCTTGTAATTGTGTTAACTTATCGACTACTTGATCATCAGATTTCACTTTCAGCTGTGATTTCATCGTATTAAATTTCTCTTGAATATCTTCTAAATATAAGAAAGCTGCTTTACCTGTTAATGCTTCAATACGACGCACACCAGCTCCTGTACCTGACTCACTTACTATTTTGAATAAGCCAATTTCAGAAGTATTGCGGACATGAATACCACCACATAATTCAATTGAAAATGGTGCCATATTTACTACACGCACAACATCACCATATTTTTCACCGAATAATGCCATTGCGCCCATTTCTTTAGCTGAAGCAATATCCATTTCTTGAATGTTAACGTCAATACCTTTCCAAATTTCTTCATTTACTAAGCGTTCAACTTGATCAATTTCATCATTAGTCATTGGACCAAAATGAGAGAAATCAAAACGTAAACGATCTGCTTCTACTAGTGAACCAGCTTGGTTAACATGATCACCCAGTACTGATTTCAACGCTGCATGTAATAAATGTGTTGCACTATGGTTCTTTTGAATGTCACGTCGATCATTTTGGTTCACTTCAGCAGACACTGTAGCGCCAACATTTACTTGGCCAAATTGTACTACTCCTTTATGCAAGTTTTGACCATTTGGTGCTTTGGTTACTTCACTAACAGCAATTTCAAAATTGTCATTATAAACAATACCTGTATCCGCAACTTGTCCACCACTGACTGCATAAAATGGTGTTTCCGTTAACATGAAGTATACTGTTTCACCCGCTTCAACTTGTGAAACTTCTTCACCATTGTATATCAAGTGTGTTAGTGTTGTTTGAGCTGTCGCAGTATCATAACCAACAAAAGTACTTGCAGATGTAATATTTTTCAATACTTCACTTTGAACTTGCATTGATTGAGAATTTTGACGTGCTTGACGTGCACGATCACGTTGTTGTTGCATTTCTGACTCGAATGTTGTCATATCAACTTTCAATCCTGCTTGCACTGCTATTTCTTCAGTTAATTCAATTGGGAACCCATACGTATCATACAATTTAAATGCATCTTTCCCATTAATTTCATTTGTTGTCGCTTTAGCTTTTTTAATTAATTCATTTAAAATCGCTAAACCATCTTCTAATGTTTCATGGAATCGTTCTTCTTCAGACTTTATAACACGCTTAATGAAATCTGCTTTTTCCTTAACATTTGGATAATATGGTTCCATAATGTCTGCAACAATATCAACAAGTTTGTACATAAATGGCTCATTGATTCCTAACGTTTGACTAAAACGAACGGCACGACGTAACAATCGACGTAATACATACCCTCTACCTTCATTGGCAGGTAATGCACCATCAGAAATTGCAAATGCAATCGTACGAATGTGGTCAGCAATTACTTTAAATGCCACATCTTGTTCGTTGTTTACTAAATATTGTTTACCTGATACTTTTTCGATTTCATTCATTATAGGCATAAATAAATCTGTTTCATAGTTAGTACGTACATTTTGAGAAACTGAGGCCATACGCTCAAGCCCCATGCCGGTATCAATGTTTTTATTAGGTAATGGTGTGTAACTATGATCTTTATTATGATTGAATTCACTAAATACTAAGTTCCATACTTCAAGATAGCGTTCATTTTCTCCACCTGGATACATTTCTTCTGCCGGATCGTCTTGTCCATATGCTTCTCCGCGATCATAGAAAATCTCAGTGTTTGGTCCTGAAGGCCCTTCACCAATATCCCAGAAGTTACCTTCAATGCGAATAATACGACTTTCTTCAAGCCCAATATCTTTATGCCAAATGTTGTATGCTTCCATATCTTCCGGATGAATCGTAACGTACAATTTATCTGGCTCCATACCCATCCATTTATCACTCGTTAAAAATTCCCAAGCAAATTCAATCGCTTCTTGTTTAAAATAATCACCAATTGAGAAGTTACCTAACATTTCAAAGAATGTATGGTGACGCGCTGTGAAACCAACATTTTCAATATCATTTGTACGAATAGCTTTTTGAGAGTTTACAATTCTTGGCTTTTTAGGTGTTTCACGTCCATCAAAATATTTCTTTAATGTTGCTACACCTGAATTAATCCATAATAATGTATCATCATCAATTGGCACTAATGGTGCAGAAGGTTCAACCATATGTCCTTTTTCAACAAAGAAATCTAGATATTTTTGTCTAATTTCACTCGCTTTTAACTTTTTCATCTTTTACACATCCTATTTACTGTTTTTAAATTACCATTCCATAAAAATTGATGACACAGATAGTCGATTTGAAAAACTAGTATAAATCAATATCATTTTTTATTATTAAAAAATAAAAAACGCCCATCCTCAAAAGGGACGAACGTTATCGCGGTACCACCCTAGTTATAAATGCAATTCAACACATTTATCACTTTAAATCGACTATACAGTTGTGCATAAAGTAGCGTTCACTAATGTTTGTTGTACTTTTCACCAACCAGTACATCTCTGATAAACAAATCATTAACTACTCATCTTTATACGAATTTAATTCTATTTTAGTTACATTTACTCTTGTTGTCAACGTTCTATAAAGTCATACGGCGTGATTTCTCCCATATTAATCATTGGGTCAATTTTAAACATTGTAGCTTCCGTTAATACATTTATATCTGTTTTTGTTGAATCAGACGTAACTTCTCCACTATCATTCGATGACATTGGCGCTTCTACTTGATCATCTATTGTCGTTTGTGAAGCTCCTGTATCATTAGTTGCTGTGTTTTCCAGCATTTCTTCATCTTCTGAATTAAAATAATTTTTCAACAATGTACATAATTGTGTTAAACGCGCTTGACCATTTGTTTTTAATCCAATATCAAATGCTTCTGGATCACCAAGTAGAACTAAACTCGTTTTCGCTCTAGTTAAACCAGTATATAATATCGGTCTTTGTAACATTCTAAAATACTGTTTAACAATAGGCATGATAACAATAGGAAATTCTGAACCTTGTGATTTATGGATTGATGTACAATAAGCATGTGTTAATTCCATCATATCTTGTTTCGTAAATGTAATTTCATTACCTTCAAAATCCACAACAAGTACATCTTTATTAAGGGCATTTTCTTTCGCCCAAAAAATACCAACAATAACTCCTATGTCACCATTGAATATGTTATCATTTGGCCTATTAACAAGTTGTAATACTTTGTCACCTTTTCTAAAGACTACATCACCAAACTCAATTTCTCGTGTATCTTTCTTTTTAGGGTTTAAAATATCTTGTAAAACTTGATTTAAACGTTTAATACCGGCATTTCCTTTATACATTGGTGCAAGCACTTGAATATCAGCCATAGTATACCCTTTATTAACAGCACTAGTAACTACCTTCTCTACAACTGTTGGTATTTGGTTTGCCTGACAGTTAATAAAACTTCTATCATGAAAACGCTGTGTAATATCAATTTTCTGACCCAACTTCATTCGATGTGCTAATTCTATAATGCTTGAACCATCTTGTTGACGATATACTTCAGTCAGATTAACTCGTGGTATAGCTTTCGATTCAATTAAATCTTTAAATACTTGACCAGGACCTACAGAAGGCAATTGGTCCTCATCACCTACAAATATCAATTGTGCATCTAAAGGAACTGCACTTAAAAATTGGTGGAACAACCAAGTATCTACCATAGACATCTCATCAATGATTATGAGTCGTGCGTTTATTTCATTTTCTAATATATCCTCTGGCTTTGTGTCTTGATTCCAACCTATTAAACGATGAATCGTCATAGCTTCTAATCCAGTTGACTCTTGTAGTCTCTTGGACGCTCTTCCTGTTGGCGCTGCTAATACAACTGGATAATCATCATTGACATAATCATCATAATCTAATGATAAGCCATGAATCTCAGCATATAATTCAACAATACCTTTAATTACTGTCGTTTTTCCTGTTCCCGGTCCACCGGTTAATAGCATCACCTTAGAATTGATAGCCGTTTGCAAAGCTTCTTTTTGTGAAGCTGCATAGTTCACTTGATTCGCATCTTCTATTTCACCAATATGCATTTGTAAATCTGACTGTTCAATTTCTGTAAGTTTATTTGTATGCGTCTTTATTCTGAATAAGTTTTGAACACTTTTGATTTCAGAATAATACAAACTTGGAATTGCAACTTGTTCATTGTCAATAATTAGTCGTTTTTCCTCATTTAAGTATTGCAACATTTCGTCTAATTTTTCAGGTTCGATGACCTCTTCATCTTGATAATTTAATACATCAACCGTTAAATCTATAACAACATTGATAGGCAAATATGTATGTCCCTGTTTAATACATTCTTCTTCTAACGTATAGAGCAACGCAGCTTTTAATCGTTCATTATCGTTATAAGCGATACCAATATTTCTAGCAAGTTGATCTGCTTTATTAAAACCAATACCTTTAATATCATAAATCAATTGATATGGATTTCGATCTAAAATAGTCAGTGTATCGCCGAGATAAAACTGATAAATTGCCATTGAAAGTTTAGGACCAAACCCTAAATCATGTAAACGAATCATTATTTTTTCAGATTCTTGATTTGCTGAAATTTGTTCTGCAATTTGTTTCTGTTTCTTTTTAGATAATCCCGAAACTTTTTCTAGCACTGAATGGTCATCTAATATATCATTTATCGCATTGTCACCTAATGTATTAACAATATTTTGAGCTGTCTTTTTACCTACACCTTTAAACAAATCACTAGATAAATAACTTATAATTGCTTCTTTCGTTTGTGGCATTTCTTTTTCAAAAGTCTCTGCTTTTAATTGTTTACCATAACGTGGATGATCAACAACTTGCCCTTTAAATGTGTAGACATCGCCTTCAACAATATTCGGAAGAAACCCTACAACAGTTGGCATTGTATCAAAGTCTTCATTTGTTTCAATAGTATCTACTTTAAGCACTGTATAAAAATTATCACTGTTTTGAAACAATATCGCTTCAACAGTACCTTTGATCATTGAATAATCAAATAGTGTAGGGTCTGACATGTTACTCCTCCTCTTTCATTTTAGTGAATGTTTTCAGCGCATGCTGACTTAATAAGTGTTTAGGGTCGATAGTCACAGCTTCTTTAAAATGAGTTATTGCTTCATCAATATCTTCATTTTTCATAAATAACGCTAAGCCCAAATTGTATCTTGCATCAACATGATTTTTATCAATCGTTAATACATGTTTAAGTTGAGTTATGGCTTCATTAAACATTTCTAATTGACATAATACAAGACCATATTGAAATTGAACTTCTGCATCTTTGTCTTTATCTAGTTCCGCAGCAGTCATTAAATACGGCAATGCCAGCTTAAATGATTCTAACTGATTAAACGCCATACCGATCATATAATTACAATCAACTTGTTCAATCTCTGTTTGTAATGCTTGTTGATATAATTTAATAGCTTCTTGATAACGTTGCTGATTATAATATACATTTGCTAGATTATAAAATACGACGCCATTCTTCGGATCTATTGTTAAAGCTTTTTGGAAAAAGCGCTCTGCCTTTTCAATCTCATTCGCATCAGCAAGTACGATACCAGCATTAATATAATTTTCAATAATTGTAGGATTTTCTTCGATATTTCCGAACAATGCTTGTAACGCTTCTTCTATTTTTCCATTTTGTATGTATTGATAAATTGTTTGTTGATCTATCATTTACGAACCTCATTTCTCATCAATTATAACATCTTGATAAATTGTATGTCTCGAATCACTTAACAACGAATAAAATATAATCTAATATCATCTTCATTCATGAAAAAGCGGGAATGGAATAGAAATGATTAAGAACCATTAACGGTTTATTATGTAATGGTTCTTCCACATTAGCCACTACTATTATGTACTTAAAAATAGGAATACATAATTAGACTTATGCATAGGGAGTGGGACAGAAATGATATTTTAACAAAATTAAATTCGTTTATCCCCAACTCGCATTGCCTGTAGAATTTCTTTACGAAATTCTCTGTGTTGGGGCCCCGCCAATATAACATTGTAGAGCCTAGGACATTGTGATGTCCCAGACTCTATCATCATGAATTATTCTCATCAAAAACTGTCTTTCGTCATTTTCGACGTTGAAACTTCAAATAAGTAATTTATTGTTGCCATTGTTTATACAACATAATTTAATTGACCTTCATTTTTGAACACATCGTCAATTGTTGCTCCACCAAGACACACATCACCTTGATAAAAAACAACTGCTTGTCCAGGTGTGATTGCTCTTACTGGCTCAGCAAAAGTAACACGTAGTGCATGGTCGTTTTCACGTTTCACAAAAACTTTCGTATCTTTTTGGCGATATCTAAATTTAGCTGTACATTCAAAACCTTGATCTAAGTCATTATCTTCTGGATTTACAAATGAATAGTCTGAAGCAATTAAGTAATCACTGTATAATGCATCGTGATGGAATCCTTGTTCTACATATAAAACATTATCTTTTAGATTTTTACCGACAACAAACCAAGGATCGCCATCTCCACCTATACCTAAACCATGTCTTTGTCCTATTGTGTAATACATCAACCCACTATGTTTACCCATTTTCTTACCATCAAGTGTTATCATATCACCCGGTTGCGCAGGTAGATATTGAGATAAAAATGTTTTAAAGTTTTTTTCGCCGATAAAACAAATACCTGTAGAATCTTTTTTCTTAGCAGTAACTAGTCCTTGTTCTTCAGCAATTCGACGCACTTCAATCTTTTCGATGTCGCCAATTGGGAACATCACTTTTGAAAGTTGTTGTTGGGATAATTGATTCAAGAAGTATGTTTGATCTTTATTATTATCTACACCACGTAACATTTCAACATGACCATCTTCATGACGATGTATGCATGCGTAATGCCCTGTTGCTACATAATCTGCACCTAAATTCATCGCATGATCTAAAAAGGCTTTAAACTTAATTTCTTTATTACACATAACGTCTGGGTTTGGAGTACGACCTTTTTTATATTCATCTAAGAAATACGTAAAGACTTTATCCCAATATTCTTTTTCAAAATTAACAGCGTAATATGGAATGCCAATTTGATTACACACTTCAATAACATCGTTGTAATCTTCAGTTGCAGTACATACGCCATTTTCGTCAGTGTCATCCCAGTTTTTCATAAATATGCCAATGACATCATAACCTTGTTCTTTTAAGACGTGGGCTGTTACAGAACTATCTACACCGCCTGACATACCAACGACAACACGTATATCTTTATTTGACAATTATGACTCCTCCTTAAATTTAAAATATATTTTATGAATTTCAGCTACAATTGCATTAATTTCATTTTCAGTAGTCAATTCGTTAAAACTAAATCGAATCGAATGATTTGATCGCTCTTCATCTTCGAACATTGCATCTAAAACATGCGACGGTTGTGTAGAGCCTGCTGTACATGCAGATCCAGACGACACATAGATTTGTGCCATATCCAACAATGTTAACATCGTTTCAACTTCAACAAACGGAAAATATAGATTTACAATATGGCCTGTAGCATCCGTCATTGAACCATTTAATTCAAATGGAATCGCTCTTTCTTGTAATTTAACTAAAAATTGTTCTTTTAAATTCATTAAATGAATATTGTTATCGTCTCGATTCTTTTCTGCTAATTGTAATGCTTTAGCCATCCCGACAATTTGTGCAAGATTTTCAGTACCTGCACGGCGTTTCAATTCTTGTTCACCGCCAAGTTGAGGATAATCTAATGTGACATGGTCTTTAACTAATAATGCACCGACACCTTTTGGTCCTCCAAACTTATGAGCAGTAATACTCATTGCGTCGATCTCAAATTCGTCAAACTTAACATCAAGATGTCCAATTGCTTGAACCGCATCAACATGGAAATATGCATTTGTCTCAGCAATAATATCTTGAATATCATAAATTTGTTGCACTGTGCCAACTTCATTATTTACAAACATAATAGATACTAAAATCGTCTTATCTGTAATTGTTTCTTCAAGTTGGTCTAAATCAATAGCACCTGTATCATCAACATCTAGATATGTTACATCAAAACCTTCTCGCTCTAATTGTTCAAAAACATGTAACACAGAATGATGTTCAATCTTCGATGTGATAATGTGATTACCCAATTGTTCATTTGCTTTTACTATGCCTTTAATTGCCGTATTATTCGATTCTGTTGCACCACTCGTAAATATAATTTCATGTGTATCTGCACCAAGTAATTGTGCAATTTGACGTCTTGACTCATCTAAATATTTACGCGCATCTCTTCCCTTAGCATGTATTGATGATGGATTACCATAATGCGAATTGTAAATCATCATCATCGCATCTACTACTTCAGGTTTTACTGGTGTGGTCGCAGCATAATCTGCATAAATTTCCATGTTTGGACACTCCTCACAATTTTATCAATGTTCCAATAATAGCACCTTACATACTATTTTTCTACTTTTCTGTTTAACTTTATTTATAATGTTTTTAATTATATTTTACCATTTTCTACACATGCTTTTCGATAGGCTTTTTTAAGTTTATCGCTTTATTCTTGTCTTTTTTATAAATTTTAGTATTTGCAGATATTTTTTCATTCGTAAAATGTAACGTACTATTATTTTGGTTATGAGCAATTTAATATTTATCTGGTTATTCGATTGGTATACTTCTTATATCATACAAAAGGAAGGACGATACAAAAATGGCGATCAAATATTCAGCATTAAACCTTGTCCCTATTCGAGAAGGTGAAGATGAACGAACAGCAATTAATGATATGGTTAAGCTCGCACAACATTTAGACGAATTATCATATGAAAGATATTGGATTGCTGAACACCATAACGCTCCCAACCTAGTAAGTTCAGCGACTGCTTTATTGATTCAACATACGTTAGAACATACGAAACACATACGTGTAGGTTCTGGAGGAATCATGTTACCTAACCATGCTCCATTAATCGTTGCGGAACAATTTGGCACGATGGCAACATTATTTCCAAATCGTGTCGATTTAGGATTAGGACGTGCACCTGGAACAGATATGATGACCGCAAGTGCATTAAGACGAGATCAACATGATGGTGTTTATAAATTTCCGGAAGAAGTTTCATTATTACAACAATATTTCGGTCCCGCTCACCAACAAGCATATGTTCGTGCTTATCCAGCAGTAGGTAAAAATGTGCCTTTATATATTCTTGGTTCTTCAACAGATTCTGCACATTTAGCTGCTCGTAAAGGGCTTCCATATGTGTTCGCTGGACATTTTGCACCTCAACAAATGAAAGAAGCTATCGAAATTTACAAAACGTTATTTGAACCTTCTGATGTATTAGACGAACCTTATGTTATTGTATGTTTAAATACAATCGTTGCTGAAAATGATGACGAAGCACAATATTTAGCTTCATCTATGGCACAAGTAATGGTTAGTATCACTCGTGGCAGAATGCAGCCCGTTCAACCGCCAACACATGAACTACAAAATATATTAACGCCGAGAGAATATGCGATGGCTATGGAAAGACAGAAAATATCATTAATAGGTTCAGAAAATACTGTTCAACAAAAAATTCAAGATTTTATGGAAACTTATGGTGAAGTCAACGAAATTATGGCAATAAGTTATATTTATGATAAAGATATGCAATTAGACTCTTATCGTCGGTTCAAGAATGTTATAAATCAGATAAATGAAAAAAACACTTTATAATGTGATAAATAAACTAAGTGAAAGTATGTATCCATAATATTAATAAAAATAAACAGTAACAGCATTTTGAATAAAAGATGTCTTTATTGTTCAATCATTTATTTTAGTAATGATTCAAATTCACTTAAAATTCTAAAGCAAATATGAAAGCGCCCCTTCAACTTTACACTGTGTTAGTGTTTATTTGATGGGGCGCTTTCAAAATATTGAAAAGCATATCCAAAATTTAAAGAAATTTATTTCTCTTTATCTTCATTTTCTTTTTTCTCTTCGTTATTCGATCCTGTATATTCATTTATCTTATCTTTTACATTTTTAACTTGTTCATTATCGCTATTTTTAAATTTTTCTACTGCGTCTTTAGCTTTATCCATAAAACTCATATTAATCGCTCCTCTTATATTTAATTAGTTTAATTGAACTTATTTTTTAAGTTTATCAATTGCATCAGTTATTTTGTTTTTAGCATTTTCAACAACTTCTTTTGCTTTACCAGTCGCTTTATCTTGCTGACCTTCTTTTTCTAATTCTTTGTTATCAGTAACGTTACCTACTGTTTCTTTAACATTTCCTTTAAATTGATCGAACTTACTTTCGTCTGCCATAGTGAAACCTCCTTGGATGTATATATTTATATACCACTAAGGAGGTTCGCTAAACATTATAATATGAAGTTTTTATGTTATAGTATAGTATTTATACGATTAAATATAAAACATGTATCCGTCTAAATCTTCGCTTGTATCTACATATTCCGCTAAATATTTCAATGTTGTATTATCTAAAACATCTCTCACTGCATCTCTCATGCGAATCCATAGTTGTTTTTGCGCAGGTGGTTCTGATTCAATACTTTCAACAAATGTAATTGGACCTTCCAACAGTCTTATAATATCCCCTGCTGAGATTTCTTCCGCTGGCACTCTTAATTGGTATCCACCTTTAGCACCGCGTACACTTCGAATTAACCCCGCATTTCTTAAAGGACCTACAAGCTGTTCTAAATATAAATCACTCAAATTATTTTCTTCAGCAATTGACTTTAATGATATACATCCTTGCCCCTCTTTTTTAGCAAGAGAAATCATCAATGTAAGTCCATATCTCCCTTTAGTAGAAATTTTCATTGTATAACCTCACTTAATTCGAATATTGATATTCCCATTTTAGCATTTTTTGAGTTAAGATAGTATAAGAAAGGTGTGACAAATGTGAGTACAGAACCATTAGCATCGAGAATGCGCCCAAAAAATATAGATGAAATCATTTCCCAACAACATTTAGTTGGACCAAGAGGCATTATCAGAAGAATGGTTGATACAAAAAAATTAACTTCAATGATTTTTTATGGTCCACCTGGTATAGGCAAAACAAGTATTGCCAAAGCAATTTCGGGCAGTACGCAATATAAATTCAGACAATTGAATGCTGTAACTAACACTAAAAAAGATATGCAACTTGTTGTTGAAGAAGCTAAAATGTCTGGTCAAGTTATCTTGTTATTAGATGAAATACATCGACTAGATAAAGCTAAACAAGACTTTTTATTACCTCATTTAGAAAATGGCAAAATCGTCTTGATCGGTGCTACAACTTCAAATCCTTATCATGCTATCAATCCAGCGATTCGTTCAAGAGCGCAAATTTTTGAGTTATATCCTTTAAATGATGAAGATGTGCGCCAAGCGTTAACTCGTGCAATAGAAGATGAAGAGAATGGTTTGAAAACATATCAACCCAAAATTGATGAAGATGCCATGACCTACTTTTCTACACAAAGTCAAGGTGATGTTCGTAGTGCGTTAAATGCATTGGAATTAGCTGTATTAAGCGCAGATAATGACAAAGACGGTTATCGACATGTTACATTGCAAGATGCTAAAGACTGTTTACAAAAAGGTGCATTTGTAAGTGATAAGGATGGTGACATGCATTACGATGTTATGAGCGCTTTCCAAAAATCTATCCGTGGTAGCGACGTCAATGCCGCTTTACATTATTTAGCACGATTAATTGAAGCTGGAGATTTACCTACAATAGTTCGACGATTACTTGTAATTAGCTATGAGGATATAGGCTTAGCCTCACCTAATGCTGGTCAGAGAACACTTGCTGCTATTGAATCAGCAGAACGTCTAGGTTTACCAGAAGCTAGAATTCCACTAAGCCAAGCAGTAATCGAACTATGCTTATCACCTAAGTCAAATTCAGCAATGAGTGCCATTGATAGTGCATTGTCCGATATTAGAAACGGTCATGTGGGCCAAATTCCAAACCATTTAAAAGATGGACATTATCAAGGTGCTAAAGATCTAGGCCGATCTATTGGTTACAAATATCCACACCAATATGTTAATGGCTATGTTTCACAGCAATATTTACCTGATAAACTTAAAAACAAAATTTATTATGAACCAAAAACGACATCTAAAAGTGAACAACAACTCAAAGAAATATATAACAACTTACTTAAACAAAGGCCGTAAAAATAAGATTAAATCGATTACCTTTGATATTTTAGCTATAATCAAATCAAAACTGACTAGTATACGAGGCATATTCTACTATGCTTGCGAACTAGTCAGTTTTAGTTTTATGGTGTGGTTACACTTGCCTTACGTTGAAAATTATGACTTTCAAAATGAATTATTGCCCTTTGTCTTTAATGCGACGAACTGGAATATCTTTTAATACGTCATTCACCACATAACTAGCACAAATTAATCCAACAACACTTGGCACAAAGGCATTTGAAGAAGGTGGCATTTGTCCTTTTCGATTGATAGCATTTTTATCTCCAACTATATCTTTTACATCTTCTCTTATGACAATTGGACTTTCATCTGAAAATACAACTGGAATCCCTTTACGAATTCCTAGTTTTTTCAATTTTTGACGAATAATTTTGGCCATTGGATCGGTATGTGTTTTAGAGATATCTGAAATTGTAAAACGTGTTGGATCTGTTTTATTTGCAGCACCCATACTGGAAATCACTTTAATCCCTCGGTCAAGACACTCTTTCATTAAGTGTACTTTGTACATTATTGTATCACTTGCATCTACAAAATAATCTATATCGTAGTTATCGAAAATTTCTTCATATGTCTCTTCTGTATAAAACATATGTAAGGGCGTGACTTTACAATCTGGATTAATTAATTTAATACGTTCTTCCATCAAAGAAACTTTACTTTGTCCTACCGTTGTAGTTAAAGCGTGTAATTGTCTGTTTACATTTGTAATATCAACATCATCTTTATCTATTAATATAATATGACCAATATTCGTTCTTGCTAATGCTTCAGCAGCAAATGAACCAACACCTCCAACGCCAAGTATGACAACAGTTTGTTGCTTCAATAAATCTAAACCTTGTTGTCCAATCGCTAGTTCATTTCTTGAAAATTGATGTTTCATTATTTTACCTCTTTCACTGATTTATACATAAGTACATAGTAACTTAAAATTTTATATTTAGCATTATCGCTTTGATTATTTTCCCAAAATTCAACGAGGAAACATTTATTAAACGCTATAAAACCCAACTAATTCTTTATTAAAAACTTAAAGAAACGCATAAAAATACGCAAGACAAAGTCTTGCGTATCGATAGAGTCCGTATTGCCGTAGTTATAATAGCTTGATCATTCGGCCTGTTATATACAGGTGGGTGCCCTGTTTCTTGTTTTGTACGTCCTTCATATAAGGCGTGTACGCTGCAAGAAAACCCATTGGGCTCCCTTGATCAAAGAGTGTTAGGCCCAAATTAAAAAGCAAACTTACGAACAACTCAGATGACTATCTTATGATGTTATATTACCACATAATTAAAATTAATGAAATTATAACAAACCAAAGTTTATTGATTTTTTAAAATTTAGTGACGAATTCGCAAAGAAAGTTCTTCTAATTGTTTATCAGAAACTTCACCAGGCGCATTCGTTAATAAACATGTAGCAGATGCTGTTTTAGGGAATGCGATTGTATCTCTCAAGTTTGTTCTATTAGTCAATAACATGACTAATCGGTCTAATCCTAATGCAATACCGCCATGTGGTGGTGCACCATATTTAAATGCATCTAGTAAGAAGCCGAACTGTTCTTGTGCTTGTTCTTTAGTAAATCCAAGAACTTCGAACATTTTTTCTTGTAACTCACCATCATGAATTCTGATTGAACCGCCACCTAATTCATAACCATTTAATACTATGTCATAAGCATTTGCCTCAGCTTCTTCTGGCGCAGTGCCAAGCTTAGCAATATCAGCTTCTTTTGGAGATGTAAATGGATGATGTGCTGCAACGTAACGTTTCGCATCTTCATCATATTCCAATAATGGCCAATCTGTCACCCATAAGAAGTTTAATTTTGTTTCATCGATTAAACCTAATTCTTTAGCTAATTTGACACGTAATGCACCTAAACTTTGTGCAACGACATTTGGTTTGTCTGCAACAAACATTACTAAGTCACCAGCTTCAGCACCAGTTAATGTAAGTAATGTTTCAACATTTTCTGTTTCAAAGAAACGTCCAATTGGACCTGTCAAACCATCTTCCACAACTTTAACCCACGCTAATCCTTTAGCACCATAGATGTTTACAAATTCTGTTAAAGCATCCATATCTTTACGAGTATATTGTTCAGCTGCACCTTTAGCGACAATTGCTTTAATTTCACCATCATTTTCAACAGTATCTTTAAATACTTTAAAGTCCATATCACGTCCTAATTGAGAAACGTCAATTAATTCCATTTCAAAACGCGTATCTGGTTTATCAGAACCATAGCGACGCATCGCTTCTTTATATGTCATGCGTGGGAAAGCGCCATTAATTTCAACGCCTTTAACTTCTTTAACAACTTTTTTAAGCATTTCTTCACCCATTTGCATCACATCTTCTTGGTCTACAAAACTCATTTCAATATCGACTTGTGTAAATTCAGGTTGACGATCTGCACGTAAATCTTCGTCACGGAAGCATTTTACGATTTGGTAGTATTTGTCAAATCCACTAATCATCAATAATTGCTTAAATAATTGTGGTGATTGTGGTAATGCATAAAATTCACCATCATGAACACGAGATGGTACTAAATAGTCACGTGCACCCTCAGGTGTTGACTTCGTTAGTACTGGTGTTTCGATGTCAAAGAACCCTTCATCATCCAAATATTGACGAATAGAACGTGTAATTTGATGTCTCATTTTAAATGTTTGCGCTAACTCTTGACGACGTAAATCTAAATAACGGTATTTTAATCGAATATTTTCATCAACGTTAACATTTTCTTCATTTATAGAAAATGGTGGTGTCTCAGATTTATTAATCACTTTAATATTTGTAACTTGTACTTCAACTTGGCCAGTTTTAATTTTAGGATTAACTGTTTCAGGGTCACGCTTCGTAACTGTACCTTGAACTTCTACAACATATTCAGAACGTACTGTTTCAGCAATTTTCAATGCCTCTTCTGAAAATGCAGGATTAAACACGACTTGTACAATTCCTTCTCTATCTCTTAAATCAACGAAAATCAATCCACCTAGGTCACGACGATTGTTAACCCATCCTTTTAATGTAATTTCTTGTCCTAAAAATGCTTCAGTAACTAATCCACAATAAGTTGTTCTCTTACTCATATTTTAACGCCCTCTCTACTTCTTAAAATATTCGACTAATGCGTCTAATTCAATTGTTTCAGATTCACCAGTTGTCATATTTTTAACATCGATTTTATTATTTTCTAATTCTTGATCACCAATAACGATTGTAAACTTGGCACCTAAACGGTCTGCTTGTTTCATTTGTCCTTTAATTTTACGCTGTAAGTAGTCTTTATCTGCTTTAATACCATTATGTCTCAAATGATTTAATAACTTCACAGCATATCGATCTGCTTGATCACCCATTGTAACAATGAATAAATCTAAGTTTTCTTCAATATCTAATTCGATACCTTCTTCTTCAAGTGCAAGCAATAATCGTTCTATACTTAGCGCAAAACCAATACCTGTTTCACTTGGACCATCTAGCAATTCTAATAAACCATTATAACGGCCACCACCACAAAGCGTTGTAATGGCACCATCATAGTTAGGGTTATCCATCATTAATTCAAATGCTGTATGTGTATAATAATCCAATCCACGAACTAAGTTAGGATCTTCAATATATGGAATACCTAAATCATCTAAATAAGCTTTTACTTGTTCATAATATGCCTTAGATTCCTCATTTAAGAAATCAGTGATTCTAGGTGCAGTCTTAATCGCTTCTTTATCACGGTCAACTTTACAATCCAAAATTCGCATCGGATTTGTATGCAAACGTGATTGACAATCTGAACAAAATTCATGAATTACTGGTTCAAAGTGTTTCACTAACGCTTCGTTATATTCTTTTCGAGACGCCATATCCCCTACACTATTAATAACAAGCTTTAAATGTTTTAATCCAAATGATTGATAAATATGCATAACCATAGCTAATACTTCTGCATCTACGCTAGGATTTTCAGCACCAATAGCTTCTACACCAAATTGATTAAATTGACGATAGCGCCCTTTTTGCTTACGTTCATATCTAAACATCGGTCCATTGTAATAAAGTTTAATTGGTTGGTTTGGATTACCTTGCATTTTATGTTCAATATATGAACGCACAACTGCAGCTGTTCCCTCAGGTCTTAATGTAATACTTCTATCGCCTTTATCTTTAAATGTATACATTTCTTTTTGTACGACATCGGTTGAATCACCAACACCTCTTGCAAAAAGATCTGTACTTTCAAAAATTGGTGTTCTTATTTCTTTATAATTATAAAATGTCATTAATTCATCTAATTGATTTTCAATGTAACGCCATTTCTTTGAATCTTCAGGTAAAATATCCTGCGTCCCTCTAGGTATTTTAATCATTTTGACATCTCCCTCGGCAAACTATTTTATTTAATTACCTTTTTAAAACTAAAACTATATACGATCACTTAACTTTGCATGATAAATCATAATTTTAAAAGCAAAAGAAAAAGCCCTTGCACAGCCTGAAACTGCACAAGGGACGAATATCCGTGTTGCCACCCTCATTGGTTTAAAAAACATGCCTAATTGTAATCATCATTACTTTTTATAAGCGTGCATTAAATAAACCCACTCAAAACGTTTAACGTACGTTTAACGGCTTTACTTTTCATAAAGCACCTCTTCTTGTGTTCAATGTATATAAACTACTCAGCATAATCTTTCAGTCTATGGATTATATTCCTACACAATCTTAGTTAGATTGCTACCTATTTCATTTACCATTTCAAGAATACTAACGGTTTTAGTTATAAAATTCAATATCAATGATAACTACTTTCACATATTTTTGCAAGCCCTACGCAGAAAAATAAATTTTAAGGCCATCAACAATTGCTTGTTCTAAAATTTGTCTATGTAATTGATCTTTAATCATCGTTTCATCAGTTGGGTTACTAATATAACCTAATTCTAATAAAACAGCAGGAACTTTTGTTTGTCTTAACACTTGATAATTTTCTTGTCTTGAACCGCGATTAGAAAGTAGACCTTTCTTCTGAATCGTAGCGTCTAACGTATCTGCTAAAGCTCTTTGATTATCATGATACCAATAAACTGTCATTCCATTTGCATTAGATGATTCTAATGCATCATTATGTATACTCAAATAGGCATCGCCTTTGATATCACGATTTTCTAGTGAAACATATGTATCGTCTGTTCTTGTCATCTTAACAGTTGCGCCTTCTTTTTCTAAAGTACGCTGCAATTCTTTTGCTGTTTTCAACGTATAGTCTTTTTCTAAACTTTTATATTTAGTATTGCTTGAAGCACCCTGGTCACTACCTCCATGACCAGGATCAAGCACTATTGTTTTACCTTGCAAAGGATTTTTCTCCTTCGTATTATCCGCGACAATATCTAAATTTGTGTGCCATCCAGCTATCCAACCTTTTTCATTACTGGATGTATCTTCAACTTCAATCCATTTACCTACTTTACCAATCTTTTTAAAATGGTCACCTTTCTCAACTTTATATATGACTGGATACGCAGCGTTTGGACCTGTACGTAATTCAGCATTTTCAGTTATCGTGATGTTCCCACTATCTTCACTATTGCTATTCAGCAATAAAAATAAAAAGATGATAAATAAGACAAAGGCAATCACTACTATTAGAGTACGTTTTTTTTTTAAGACCCTTTTTAGATAACCATGCCTCTATTTTTTTCATTGAATTTTGCCGTCCTGACTTTCATAAATAATAGTGACTGGACCATCATTATTTATGCTAACATTCATGTGTGTTCCAAATTCACCTGTTTTCACAGTAAGACCATACGCTCGTAGCGCATCATTAAAATACTCATAAATTTTTACCGCTTGATCAGGATTTTTAGAATTTGAGAAACCTGGACGGTTACCTTTTTTTACATCTGCATAGAGAGTAAATTGTGAAACTGATAGTATTTCACCATTCATTTGTTGGATATTAAAGTTTAATTTATTATTGTCATCTTCAAATAATCTTGCATTAGCAATTTTCTTTGCAATTACATCTGCATCTTGCTCTGTAGAGTTCTGACCGATACCGACTAATAAACAATATCCTTTTTTGATTTGATTATTTAATGTATCATTCGTCACCGATGCTTCTTTAACTCTTTGTACAACTACTTTCATATTTTGCACCTCTAGTTCCAAACTCTTGTTACTGTATAAACATCACCAAGTTGTTTGATCTTTTCTACCACACGATAAACATCATTCACGTTTTTCACCATGACACTAATATTTATTATTGCATTTTTATCAATATCTGAACGTCCTGAAACTTTAATTAAATTGCCGGCTGTCGAGCTAACAGCTTGTAGTACTTCATTCAACAAGCCATTTCGGTCATACGCAGTTACCTCTAAATCAACCTGATATTTTTGAGTTGCGTCTTTTGATTTTACCCATTCAACATTAATTAGTCGTTCAGTTTCGTTCTTAATATTTGGGCAATCAGTGCGATGTACTTTAATACCGTGACCTTTGGTGATATAACCTACAATATCATCACCTGGTATAGGATTACAACATTTTGACAACTTGATAAGTACATTTTCTAAACCTTCTACATAGACACCACTATCAGTAATGATGTTGTCTTTAATAGGCAATGATTTCGTAACTTCTTGTGCTTCATTTAAAGCACGTTGTTTATCTAAAATACGTTGTCTTTCAGTTAATTTATTAACAATCTGTAAGGATGTCACGCCGCCAAATCCTACAGCTGCGAATAAATCATCTTCATTTGCAAAGTTATATTTTTCATTAACAACCTGAATATTTTTCTCTGTCAAAATATCTTCGACTCTAAATCCTTGCTCTTTTATTTCAACTTCAACCATCATTCGGCCTTTTTCAATATTAGATGAACGATCTTGTTTTTTGAAGAAACTTTTAATTTTACCTTTGGCACTAGACGATTTAACAATTTTCAACCAATCACGACTTGGTCCATATGAATGTTTACTAGTACGTATTTCAACAATATCGCCTGTTTGTAAAATATAGTCAATTGGTACAATTTTGCCATTCACCTTGGCACCAATCATCTTATTACCTACTTCACTGTGAATCGCATAAGCAAAATCAATCGGCACAGCACCATATGGCAACTCAATAACATCACTCGCTGGGGTAAATGCGTATACTTTGTCACTCTGTAAGTCATATTTTAAGGTTTCCATAAATTCTTGAGCGTCAGACGATGTATGATCCGCTTCAGCTAATTCTTTTAACCAATTTAACTTATTTTGATAAGTTTGATCTTTTTCACTTACTTTTTTACCTTCTTTGTAAGCCCAGTGTGCTGCAACACCATGCTCAGCAATTTCGTGCATATCAAACGTTCGTATTTGGATTTCGAGCGGGTCTCCATTTGGACCTACTACTGTAGTATGCAATGACTGATACAAATTTTGTTTAGGCATTGCAATATAATCTTTAAAACGTCCTGGCATCGGTTTCCATAACGTATGCACCAACCCAAGTATCGCATAACAATCATTAATAGAATTGACAATAACACGTATCGCCAACAAATCAAAAATTTGATCAAATTGTTTTTTCTGCTTCATCATTTTCCGATAAATACTGTAAATATGTTTAGGTCTACCATTTATATCGCCTTCGATATTCATTCGGTCCATTTCAGTACGTATTCTATCAATAGCCGTTTCGATATACGCTTCACGTTCACTACGTTTCTTCTTCATTAAATTGACTATTCTAAAATATTGCACATTATCAATATAACGAAGAGCCGTATCTTCTAGTTCCCATTTAATTGTATTAATACCAAGACGATGTGCTAAAGGTGCATAAATTTCTAATGTTTCTCGAGAAATTCTAATTTGTTTTTCACGCGGCATGGCTTTCAAGGTACGCATATTATGTAATCTGTCTGCTAATTTCACCAAAATTACGCGTACATCTTTGGCAATCGCAATAAATAACTTGCGATGATTTTCAGCTTGTTGTTCTTCTTTTGAGCGGTATTTTACTTTTTTAAGCTTCGTCACACCATCAACAATTCGAGCAACTTCTTCATTGAACATTTCTTTTACATCTTCAAATGTATACGGTGTATCTTCAATTACATCATGCAAAAAACCTGCGACAATCGTCGGTCCGTCTAATCGCATTTCTGTTAAAATACCTGCAACTTGTATAGGATGCATAATGTATGGTAATCCGTTTTTTCGGAACTGACCTTTATGTGCTTCATAAGCAATATGATAGCTTTTTAAAACATACTCATATTCATCTGCTGACAAATATGATTTTGCTTTGTGAAGAACTTCATCTGCACTATATGGATATTCGTTGTTCATTATATGATACACCCCATTCATATTTATAACTTCGCCTTAAACAATGATTTAGGTACTCTTGTTGAATAGTATTTGTCCCACACCAATCATACGTCCGTCGACGATAAATATTTATCCTGTCGTCATTAATCGTAATATTAATTTTACTTGAGCGAGTTTAATTTGTATACTATTCCTACTTTTAAAACTTTTACAAAAATTCGACCTAAATCTACTGTTTCATTTTTTAAATATTAGTTCTATGATACTACAATTTATGAAATAAATAAACGATGTTATTAAGGTATAATGCTCAATCATCTAACATTTTCAGTAAATAAAAAATCCTAACATCTCATGTTAAGAAAACTTAAACAACTTTTTTAATTAAGTCATTGGTTCTTATACATTTGATGAAGGATTTCATTTGATAAAATTATATTATTTATTATTCGTCGTATGAGATTAAACTCATAACATCGTAATCTTTAATTTTTTCAATACCATTTAAATATTTCAATTCAATTATAAATGCAATACCTACTACGATACCGCCTAATTTTTCAACTAATTTTATTGCTGCTTCAATCGTACCACCAGTAGCTAATAAATCATCTGTAATTAACACACGTTGACCTGGTTTAATTGCATCTTTGTGCATTGTTAAAACATTTGTACCATATTCTAGGTCATACTCATAACGAATGACTTCACGAGGTAATTTCCCTTCTTTTCTAACAGGTGCAAAGCCAATCCCCATTGAATAAGCTACAGGACAGCCAATGATAAAGCCACGCGCTTCAGGTCCTACAACGATATCAACATCTCTGTCTTTTGCGTATTCTACAATTTTATCTGTTGCATAGCCATATGCTTCACCATTATCCATAATTGTAGTAATATCCTTGAAACTAACACCTGGTTTCGGCCAACCTTGAACTTCTGATACGTATTGCTTTAAATCCATTAATATTTCCTCCTAAATTGCTCACGACAATTGTGACTTTATCCAATTTTTTATTTCTGAAAAATCTTGATATAATAATTGCTTTTCAACATCCATACGTTGTTGTCTTAATTGATATACTTTGCTGGAATCAATCGATCTTTTATCAGGTTGTTGATTGATTCGAATTAAACCATCTTCTTGTGTTACAAATTTTAAGTCTAAGAAAACTTTCAACATGAATTTAAGTGTATCTGGTTTCACACTTAAATGTTGACACAATAACATACCCTCTTTCTGGATATTTGTTTCTTGTTTAGTTATTAATGCTTTATAACACTTTTTAAAAATATCCATATTAGGTATACCATCGAAGTAAATCGAATGATTATGTTGCAAAACTATATAAAGTTGAGAAAATTGCAGTTGTTGCAAGGAATTAGACAAGTCTTCCATTGACGTTGGTAAATCTCTTAATACTACTTTATCAGTTTGTTGTTTAATTTCTTCACCATAATAATATTCATTCGCATTTACTTTATCACTTTTAGGATGAATAAGCACGACAATATTTTCATCATTTTCTGTAAAAGGTAAACTTTTTCGCTTACTTCTATAATCTAATATTTGCTGTTCATTCATCGCAATATCTTGAATAATTATTTGCGGTGATTGATTACCATTCCATTCGTTGATTTGAACAGATCCTAATATATTAATTGGCTGTTCATCTTGTAACTCAGGTTCTAAGTGTCCATTTTGCCAAAATAGCGCGGCGATATTACTTTCACCAAGTGTCAATTTTAGATGATTTTTTTGTTGACCTATCGCCTTAACTGAAGAAACTGATAAATCATCCATTTCAAAAATAGGTCTAGAAAAATCTGTTCCGAAGGGTCTTAAACGATTCATATCACGAATATTTTTAATCGTTATATCATTTTCTGTTAATAATACATCTACTTGCTTTACGGGATCTAACGAAGTTGTTTTAGATAATTCTTTCATCCATTTATTTAAACCTTCAGCTAACGATTCTATATTTTCAATATCCATCGTCATACCTGCAGCCATATGATGGCCGCCAAATTTAGCGATTAACTCTTGATGTGCTGATAGTATTTCAAACATCGACACTTGATCAATTGATCTGGCGGAACCTTTTGCATGATTTTGCTCCCTATCAATATTTAAAATTAATGTTGGCAAAGCAAATGTTTCGACAATTTTCGAAGCAACAATACCTAAGACACCTTCATGCCAATTTTCTTTTGCTAAAAGTAAAAATAAATCTCCCTTTTTAACTTTCGTTTCTGCCATAGCCATTGCTTCTTCTGTGATAGTTGCTACAATATCTTTTCTTTCACGGTTAAAATGTTCAACTTGTTCTGCTAAAAATGCAGCTTCTTCTTCGTCGTCAGTCATCAACAATTCGCAAGCTAATGATGCGTCATCTAAACGACCTACAGCATTAAGTCTAGGTCCAATAATAAAACCAATTGTTTCTTCATCAATATTGTCATTGTATCCCGCTTCTTTTAGCAATGCTTTAACAGAGGTCGGACATTGATCATTTAAGACTTTTAATCCTTGTTTCACTAATGATCGATTTTCATCAGTTAAGGATACTAAATCCGCAATGGTACCTATCGCAACTAATGCTTTAAAATAATCAGGTACATTTTCAATCAATGCTTGTGCTAATTTGTATGCAACACCTGCACCACACAATTGTTGGAACGGATAATTAAACGATGGATGCATTGGATGTACGATTGCATATGCTTCTGGTAATGTACTACCAATTTCATGATGATCAGTTACAATGACATCAACTCCTAAATCTTGAACCATTTTAATTTCATTATGACCTTGTATGCCATTATCAACAGTTATGATTAATGTTATGCCTTCATCATGAGCATTTCTAAATGCTAGTTCGTTTGGTCCATATCCTTCGGTAAAGCGGTTAGGAATATGCCATCCTACTTGTGCACCTAAAAGTTGTAATGTTGTCACTAAAATTGTAGTTGCGGTAACACCGTCGGCATCGTAATCACCATAAACTAGGATTTTCTCATCATTCGCTATCGCTCTTTTAATTCTTTCAATAGTCTTAGTCATATCGCTCAATTGCAGTGCATCATGATTGATATCTGTATCTGAAATGATGGATTCTATTGCTTGTTCATCAATAATCGATTTACTTTCTAATATTTTTTTTACGATTGGCGTTAACTTTAATTTTGATGTTAATTCATCACTTATGTATTCAGCTGGTTTAGTTAATTTCCACTTATACTTCGGTTTAATCATATATATTTACGCCTCATTTCCAAAAGACATTATATCTAAAATTACTTTAAATAAAAAGCACTTATCTAAATAATCAAGACTTTAATTATACCATTTTTTAAAAATGAATGCGGGAACTTATTTATATATATTTTGTTAAATTTAAATAAAGTAAAAAGCGGTATGTGAACTCTTTAATGTTTCACATACCGCTTAATTCATTTTAAACTAAAATCTTTTCATCGTTCGATTTCTTTTCTTTATATACAACTAATTTGTGTTTCGGCGATTTTTTCAACTGACGTTTTTTCATTATTCCCCATAGCGGAACGGCAATGAAGATTGAAGAGAATACACCAGAAATCAATCCGATAAATAATGCTAAAGTAAAGTTGAATATCGTAGGAGCACCGAAGAATAGTATAGCAACTACTACTACAATAACTGTTAATACTGTATTAATTGAACGTGTCATCGTCTGTCTAATTGATCTATTAACGATATCATCAATTTGTTCTGTTGTCGTAATCACTTTAACCTTTTGTAAGTTTTCACGTACACGGTCAAACGTTACGATTGTATCATTAATTGAATAACCGACAATTGTTAATACAGCGGCGATAAATGTTAAATCTACTTCAATTCTAAATAAACTGAAAATCGCTACTATTATGAATACATCATGTAATAATGCCAATACAGATGAAAGACCCATGCGCCATTCAAATCGTAATGATACATAGATGATGATACCTATCGATGCATAGATTAATGCAAGCATTGCATTTTTTGCTAATTCCTGTCCAATAATTGGTGATACAGTATTAATTTGAGGTGTGTCACCGAATTTCGATTTAATATTATCACTCAATTTATTATCTTGAGCACGCGTTAAATCGTCTTTAAATTGAACAGTTGCTACTTTATTATCTTTACCATTGATTTGAATTTGATCCGCTTTAAGTCCACTATCTTTTACAACTTGCTCAACCTTTTGTTGAGTAATTGCTTGTTTAGATTGGAAATCTACACGTGTACCACTTGAGAAATCAATTCCTAAGTTTAACTTGAAGATATAAAGAATAACTAAACCGACGACTACAATTAAAATACTTACTCCAATTAATGGCTTAGCTAATTTAACAAAATTCCATTTCTCGAATGAAGTTTTAAGGTCATGAACATCTACACCTTCATTAATATCATGTCGTTTATTCTTTTTAACACCAAATAACCAAAATTGATTTTTGAATATATTTGATGAAACAAGTAATGATAATAAGAATCTTGATAAGAACACGGCTGTAACAAAGATCATTAGAATACCTAATAATAACATTGTCGCGAAACCTTTAACTGAACTTTCACCGAAGAAGAATAATACTGCTGCGGCGATAACTGTTGTTAAGTTAGAATCAAAAATTGTTAGGAATGAACTTTTGTTTGCTTTAGAAAAGGCTTGCTTTATCGTTCTACCTATTCGAAGTTCATCCTTAATACGCTCATACATGATAATATTGGCATCTACAGCCATACCTACACCTAATACCAACGCCGCTAATCCTGGTAAAGTTAGAACCCCGGAAATGAAATTAAATGCTACTAACGTTAGATAGATATAAGTTGTCAATGCAATAATCGCTACTAAACCAGGTAATCGGTAGAATCCAAGCATGAATAAATAAATTAATGCTACACCAATAAACGATGCAAACACAGTTTTATCTAATGCATCTTGACCAAATTGGGCACCTACTGAGTTTGAATAAATTTCTTTCAAGTCAACTGGTAAAGAACCTGCATTTAACAATTCGGCGATTTGTTTTGCTTTTTTAACGCCTTCTTGTCCTTTAAATCCACCCGAGATTTCTACGCTATCAGAATTGATTGGTTGATCAACACTTGCTGCAGAAATAAATTTAGGGTTTTTCTTTTGTGCTTCTTTTTTATAGCTGTCACCTTTTTTGAAATCTAACCAAACAACCATGACATTATCACGTTTCTTAGAGATTTCTTCCGTTACTTTTTTAAATTTGTTTTTGTCTTTTACTTTAAAAGTAACTGTAGGCTGGTTTGTTTCCTGTTTAAATTCTTGTTTGGCAGATCCCTGTTTAATATCAGAACCGCTTAATTTTACTTTATCTTCTGCATCGCGAATTGTTAAATTAGCTTGAGAAGATAAAATTTTACGTGCTTCATTCTGGTCTGTTACACCAGCAAGTTGAACTCTAATTCTATTAGGTTCTTCAACTTGAATTTTAGGTTCCGAAACACCTAAAACGTTAACACGATTTTCTAATGTTTGCGCTGTTGATTGTAAGGCTTTTTTATCTATTTTGTCGCCTTTATTTAAAGGATCGACTTGATAAAGCACCTCAAATCCACCTTGCAAATCAAGTCCTAAATTGACATTCTTTATAACACTTTTATAAGTTGCAGCCATTCCGGCAAACAACAATACGACTAAAAGCAAGAACGCAATTATTCTACTACTTTTCTTCACATGAACACCTCATTATTTACGTATGTATTTAGAATACTTGAATACTATTTTATAACGCAAGTTAAATCTTTCTTACAAAATTTATTAGCCTTATACATATTAACATACTAGAGCAGGGAGTAAAAATAGTCATAGATATATTTAATTTAAATTTAACAATTATTATGTATCACAATTTCTTTTTTTGGAATAAAAATAAGCTATTCTACATACTACTTATAACTTAAAAAGGATGAAACGCTATTCGTTTCATCCTTTTTAATACCACTTCTCGTTATGAAGGGTCAACTTGTTTAATAGCAGGTTTTTCGAAAGTTAATTCAGTACCATGACCATTAACTGTAATAACAACAGTTGTTTCATCTACTGCTTTAACAGTACCTTTAATACCACCAATAGTTGTAATTCTTTGACCAGATTGAATGTTATTAATCAACTCACGATGCTGTTTCGCACGTTTTTGTTGTGGTCTGATCATCAAGAAATACATAACCGCAAAAATTACGACTATATATATTAGTAATGAAAATTGCATTTTATACGCTCCTCTTGCTTAAAAGTTTTTTGGGTTCTCAACATTTAATCCATATTGCTCGAAGAATTCTTCTTTGAAATCTAAAAGACGATCTTCTCGAATGGCTTGTCTTATATCTTCCATTAATTTTAGCAGAAAATGTAAATTATGAATAGTAGTAAGACGAATACCAAAAGTTTCCTCTGCCTTGATTAAATGACGTATATACGCTCTTGAATAGTTTTGACATGTATAACAGTCACAATTCTCATCTAACGGTCTTAAATCATCTGCAAATTTTGCATTTTTAATAACTAAACGACCTTGCGATGTCATACAAGTACCATTTCTGGCAATACGTGTCGGTAAGACACAATCAAACATATCCATGCCGCGAATACTACATTCGATTAACGCATCTGGAGATCCTACACCCATTAAATATCTTGGTTTATCTTTAGGCATAAACTGCTCTGTATGTTCAACCATTTTATACATAACCGGTTTAGGTTCACCAACTGACAAACCGCCGATTGCATAACCAGGAAAATCTAATTCTACTAAATCCTTTGCACTTTGTTCTCTTAAATCTTCATATTCGCCACCTTGTATAATGCCGAACAATGCTTGATCTTCAGGTCTTTGGTGTGCATCTAGACATCGTTTCGCCCAACGTGTTGTACGTTCAATAGATTTTTTTACATAATCATATTCAGCCGGCATCGGTGGACATTCATCAAATGCCATCATAATATCAGAACCTAAATCATTTTGAATTTGCATTGATTTCTCAGGACTCAAAAATAATTTAGACCCATTAGTATGATGTCTAAATTCCACGCCTTCTTCTGTAATTTTACGTAAATTACTTAAACTAAACACTTGGAAACCGCCTGAATCTGTAAGAATCGGACCATCCCAATTCATGAATTTATGTAATCCCCCAGCGTGTTTGATAATATCATTTCCGGGTTGTAACCACAAATGATATGTGTTGCCCAAAATGATTTTTGCTTCAATTTGTCTTAACTCTTCTGGACTCATTGTTTTAACGGTTGCTTTAGTACCAACTGGCATAAACATAGGTGTTTCAAATGAACCGTGTGGTGTGTGCACGATACCTAAACGCGCACCTGATTGTTTACAAGTTTTAATGTGTTCGTATGTTACTGCAGGCATATTCAAAATCCTCACATTCTTTTTATATAATTAACATTGCATCGCCAAAACTAAAGAATCTATATTCTAAATTTACTGCCGTTTTATAAGCATTCAGAACATTTTCACGAGTACTAAACGCTGATACTAGCATAACTAATGTTGATTTTGGTAAATGAAAATTAGTAATCTGGCCATCAATTGCTTTAAAATCAAATCCTGGATAAATAAATATATTAGTCCAGCCACTCGTTTCAACAAATTTATCATGATCGCGTCGAATTGTTTCAAGTGTACGTGTTGAAGTTGTACCAACTGATATAATGCGATGTCCTTTGGACTTAGTATCATTTAATAAATCAGCTGTTTCTTGTGTCATTTGATAATATTCACTATGCATTTCGTGGTCATTCACAACATCGACGCTCACCGGTCTAAACGTACCTAACCCAACATGTAATGTAACAAATGCGATATTTACACCTTTATTTTTAATTTCAGTTAATAACTCATCAGTAAAATGTAATCCTGCTGTTGGTGCTGCCGCTGAACCACTTTCTTTAGCGTAAACTGTTTGATAACGATCTGGATCATCTAAACGTTCTTTGATGTATGGTGGCAGTGGCATTTCCCCTAATTCATCTAATCTTTCTTGTAAAATACCTTCATAATGTAAACGCATGATGCGTCCACCTTGATCCATTTCTTTTATGCATTCAGCTATAATTTTGCCATTACCAAAATTCAATTTATTACCAACTTTAATACGCTTAGCTGGTTTCAGTAAGACTTCCCAATCATCACCTTCAATTTGAGTTAACATTAACATTTCAACTTTTGCACCAGTTTCTTCTTTTAAACCAAAAAGTCTAGCTGGCATTACTCGCGTATCGTTAAGCACTAATGTATCACCAGGTCTAAAATACTCAATGATATCTTTGAAATGTAAATGTTTCATTTCACCAGTTTCTCTATCCATGACTAATAAACGACTATGATCACGATCTTTTAAAGGCGTTTGAGCAATTAATGATTCTGGTAAGTCATAGTCAAATTCTTCAATATTCACGTTATCCTCTCTCCTCATTCGACTTTGCAAAATGTTCATAAGCTAATGGTGTTGCTTTTCTGCCACGTGGCGTACGTTCTAAAAAGCCTTTCTGAATAAGAAATGGCTCATAAACGTCCTCAATTGTAATACGTTCTTCACCAATTGTTACGGCAATCGTATCTAAACCAACAGGTCCACCATTATACTGCTTAATAATACAGTTCATCATTTTATGATCAATGTAATCTAGTCCGTGTTGATCAACTTGAAGTAAACCTAATGCGTGCTTCGTTGTTTCAATGTATATTTGTTCATCTTCATTCACTTGCTGGAAGTCTCTTACCCGCTTCAATAGTCGATTTGCTACTCTTGGAGTCCCTCTAGAACGTTTAGCAAGTTCAATGGCACTTTCTTCATCAATACCTGTGCCTAAAACCTCAGCTGTTCTAATAATGATTTCTTTTAAATCTGATTCATTATAATATTCTAATCTTAAGTGCACACCAAATCGATCCCTTAGTGGACCTGTTAAGCTGCCAGCTCGCGTTGTTGCACCTACCAAAGTGAATGGAGGTAAGTCGATACGGATACTTCTAGCCTCATCGCCTTTACCAATGATAATATCTAAAAAGAAATCTTCCATTGCAGGGTATAACACTTCTTCAACAACACTACTCAGTCTGTGTATTTCATCAATAAACAAAACATCTCCAGGTTGAAGTCCTGATAAAATTGCAGCCAAATCACCAGGTCTTTCTAATGAAGGCCCTGATACTGTACGTATATTAACTTCCATTTCATTGGCAATGATATTAGATAATGTTGTCTTACCTAATCCAGGGGGGCCAAAAAGCAATACATGATCTAATGGTTCATGACGAAGTTTAGCCGCTTTAATAAATACTTCTAAATTACTTTTTATTGAATTTTGACCAATATATTGTCGTAATCTCGTAGGTCTAAGCGACAATTCGAAATCAGTTTCTTCACTATGCATTGATTGATCAACCATACGCTCATTCATGACAACACTTCCCCTATTAATCTATTTAAAATTAAGATACAACTAATTGAAGACCTGCCTTAACAGCTTCATCAACTGAGTCATATTTATTTTTATTTAACGTTTTCTCAACTTTTGCAAGCTCTCGTTTAGAATAACCTAATGCTTCTAACGCTAACATTGCTTCTTGCACGAATTGATCTTGCACCGTCGAAGTAGCGTCTACTTGTAATAATGAATCGCTATCTTCTTCAGTGATTTTCACTTTACCTTTTAAATCTAAGACAATCTGTCTTGCCGTTTTCTTACCAATTCCTGGGAATTTAGTTAAATACGTATCATTTTCATTTTCAATGGCACGTTTTACTTCATTAGGCGTACTTGTCGCTAAAATAGCTAAAGCTGATTTCGGACCAATACCAGTAACTTTAATTAAACTCAAGAACATATCTTTCTCTTCTTCACTACTAAATCCATACAATAATTGTGCATCTTCACGAACAATTAAAGATGTATGAATTAAAACTTCATGATCTAGATGCTTTTGAAAACGATAAGAATTTGGTGTTTGAATTTCATAACCAACACCAGCAGTTTCAACAACTACGTGTGTAGGATATAAATGTGTTAACTTACCTTTGACATACGCGTACATTATAGGCACATCCTTACATACTCATACTAATTAATTCTACTTTTGATACATAATCTAAATTTCTCAAAGCACCAATAACATCTTCTACTGAAGTTTCTTTAGATTTAGCATTCAGTGATAATGTTATTGTTGCTTTTTCTTCCATTGGAATACTTTGATGAATCGTTAATACAGATAGTTCTAACTTTGATATAACATCTAGTACACGTGCCAACATACCCACAATATCAGTTACATATAAAATTAATGTAAATTCTCGATGGTCAAGCATTTTATCGTCTACTGGAAATATCGTTTCTCTATATTTATAAAAAGCACTTCTAGATAGATCAAACTGTTTAACGGCATCATAAATGGACAATGTCGGATCACTTTTTAAGGCATCTTTAATCTTCAATGTTTTAACCACGGATTCAGGCAAGACATCTTCTCTAATTAAATAAAACTTTTTATAATCTTTATTGTCCATCATGTTACGCTCCTATTCAACGAATTCAAATTCTCCGCCAAGAATTCTAACGATATCACCATTTTTACAACCACGTTCTCTAAGTGCATCATCAATACCCATCGAACGCATTTGACGAGCAAATCGACGTACTGCTGGATCACTGTTAAAGTCAGTCATTTTAAACATTCTTTCAATAGCATTACCACTTACCACATAAGCACCATCATCATCTCTTGAAATTGTAAATTTATCTTGTGACGGTGTATGTTTATATAATACTCGGTTAATGCCAACTGACTCCTCTTCTTCAACTGTGAAGTCAACATCTTTATATTCTTCTAATTTATCTGCTATTGCATATAATAATTGATCAATATTATCACGCGTTATTGTTGAAACTGGAATAACTGGCACATCTTCGCCAATTTCTTCTTTAAACAAGTTTAAATTATCTTGTGATTCAGGTAAATCCATCTTGTTAGCTACTACGATTTGAGGTCTATCTTCTAAACGTTGCTCGTACGCGGCTAATTCTTGATTAATGACTTTATAATCTTCAATAGGTTCTCTACCTTCAGAACCGCTCATATCAATCATGTGAACAATAACTTTTGTTCTCTCTACATGTCTTAAAAATTGATGTCCTAATCCAACGCCATCAGATGCACCTTCAATTAAACCTGGTAAATCTGCCATAACAAAACTACGTTGATCAGGCGTTGAAACAACACCTAGATTTGGTTTAATCGTTGTAAAATGATATGCCCCAATTTTAGGCTTAGCTTTTGAAACGATAGATAATAAAGTCGATTTACCCACACTAGGGCAACCTACTAATCCTACATCAGCTAATAATTTCAATTCTAAAGATACATCTAATTCCTCACCTGGTTCACCTTTTTCACTGAAGTCAGGTGCAGGGTTTCTAGGTGTTGCAAAACGTGAATTACCTCGGCCACCTCGACCGCCCTTCGCTACTACAGCTCTTTGACCATCTTCAACAAGATCTGCTAACACTTCGTCTGTTTCAACATTTTTAATAATTGTACCAGGTGGAACTTTTAATACTAAATCTTCCGCATTTTTACCATGCATATTACTACTTTGGCCATTTTCACCTTTGCTTGCTTTAAAATGACGTTGATATCTAAAATCTAATAACGTTCTTAAACCTTCATCCACTTCAAATACGACTGAAGCACCTTTACCACCGTCACCGCCAGCTGGTCCACCAAATGGTACATATTTTTCTCTTCTGTATGCGGTAATACCATTACCACCATCACCGGCTTTAAGAGATATTTTGACTTGATCGACAAACATATATCTCACCTCTTTTACATATAATTTTCATTTTCCCAATAATTATAGCATATTAGAGCCCCTTATAGTTTAGCGATTAGGGGCTCTTATGC